>CAZZZI010000115.1:0-14421 GCA_964658415.1 uncultured Sphingomonas sp.
CAATTACCAAAGGCAAAAACCCGCCGAAAAAATTGACGGGTTTGTCAGCGGTCTGCATCCTCGGCGTTTGCGCCGAGGATTTTTTTTGATTTGACGATTCTATCAATTAGATCGGAACCGGGCATATGACTGCGGCCGACCGCCGAGGTTCTGTCAGCCTGACCCCGGCTCCATGCCCGTTTTTGTTTGTCGTCGGCAAGCGATGGCCGTGCAGAATTGCCACCGCCGGAGCCGCTTCCGACGGGAAGCGCGCTTTTGAAGACGCGCGTTACGCTTTAACGTCGATAACGATCTTGCCGAAGGCGCCGCGATCCAGATGGTCGAGGGCTGCGGGCAGGTCGTCGAACGAGTAGCGTGCGCCGATTACCGGCTTCAGCTCCGTTTGGTCGACTGCACGGACAAGTCTTTCCAGGGCGGAGCGGCTGCCGGTGCCAATGCCGTGGATCGTCACATCCTTGAGCATCAACGGCATGGCTGGTGCCGAAAGATTAAAACCATCCAGCGCGCCGATCTGGCATATATGACCGCCGACTGCCGCCAGCTCGATCGATTTGCCGAGATGGGCGCCGCCGATGACCTCGAGGATGTGGTCGGCGCCGCGATCGCCGGTCACCTCGTAGATGGCCTCCATCCAGTCCTGCCGTTGGGAATCAACATAGTGATCGGCCCCGAGCGCCTCGGTCCGCTCGCGGTTGGCCGGCCTGCCCGAGACGATCACCTTCGCGCCGCTGGCCTTGGCGATCTGCAGGCCGAACAGCGCTACGCCGCCTGTGCTCGGGATCAAGACGTTGTCACCGGCGCGGACCCTGGCGCGTTCGACGAGGGCAAACCAGGCCGTGACGCCGGCGCAGGTCAAGGTGCAGGCCTGCCACGCCTCCAGGCTAGTGGGCGCCGTCACGAACCAGTCCTGCGACATGCAGACATAGTCCGCCAAAACGCCGGGATAATATCCGCCCAGTGTGCGATAGGCTGCCGTGCGGGCATTGCCCGGCCGCAGCCCGTCGATCCAGTCGGGCATGAAGCTCGAGATGACGCGGTCACCCTCGCTGAAACGGCTGACCTCGCTGCCCATAGCGACGACGGTGCCGGCCAGGTCGGAGCCGGGCGTGAAAGGAAATTGGAGCGGCAGCCCCCGCCCGCTTTCGATCACCATCTTGTCTCGATGATTGAGCGCCACGGCCGAAACCGCGACCAGAACTTCGTTCGGGCCTGGCGACGGTACCGGAGCGTCGCGCAGTGCCAGTCGGTCCCGGCCAATCGCATCAATTTCCCAGCGTCGCATCGTTTTCATCATCGACATGTTCCTCGCATCGCGGCTGATCGTCAGCCATTTTCGGCAGGTGACCGAAATCTCTGCTAGCACTGTCGCACGATCGATTGTTGCCGATAATCGGCTATAATCGGCATTGGTTCATGCAACGGAGACATCAATGTGAGAGGGACCGAGTTTGCCGAGCTGGCAGCCTTCATGGCTGTTGCCAGCGAAAGAAGTTTCAGGCGGGCGGCCGAGAGGCTGAATATGTCGCCCTCCGCCCTCAGCCATACGATCCGGTCGCTGGAGGAGCGTCTGGGGGCTCGGTTGTTGAATCGCACCACGCGCAGCGTCGCGCCAACGCAGGCTGGTCAGGCCCTGTTCGAAAGGCTGCGCCCGGCGCTGGCAGAAATGGAGAGCGCTGCCCGCGATGTCGGCGTCTATCAGGCAGAACCGAAAGGCGTCGTGCGGATCAACCTGCCGCAAGTGGCGGCGCAACTGGTCGTGGCACCCCTTCTCGCCGATTTCTTTCGCGCATATCCCGACGTCCGTCTGGACCTGGTCATCGACAACAGCCTCACCGACGTGGTCGCAAAGGGTTTCGATGCCGGCATACGATCCGGCGATCTTGTTCACAAGGATATGGTTGCGGTGCGGCTGACCGCAGACATCCGGATGGCGGTCGTGGGATCGCCATCCTATTTCGCCAGCCGATCTATGCCGGAGGTGCCGCAGGCGTTGCGGCAGCATGCCTGCGTCAGCTATCGCTGGCATGAGACAACAGCGCTTTTTCGGTGGCAGTTTCACGACACCGGCGGCCCGCTGGATATCGACATGGACAGTGTGCTGACGGTCAACGACACCAATCTGCTGCTTGATGCTGCGTTGCGCGGCGTCGGCATCGCCTTTCTGCCCGAAAGTCTTGTCATACCTTATCTCGACAGCGGGCAGCTCGTCCGTTGCCTGGAAGGCTGGTGCAGGCCGTTCGCCGGGTTTTACCTCTATTACCCCAACCGCCCGCACATGCCGGCGGCACTCCGGGCGTTCATAGATTTCGTCAAGCTGCCGGGTCCATATCCAGGCAACACGGCTCCCTGACACTGCGGGGTTCAGATCCTCGACTTGCCCCTCCGGCCTCGCCGCTGAGAACTCACCCACAAGCTCGTTGAGGCCAGTTGACCGGCAGCGCTTTTGCCAGCATTTCGCCCCAGGAATTCCTTGTCGCAGTCACAAATTGGATAGAAAACCTTCATCCCTTGCTCCTATTGTCCCGCAGCTAGTCGCGGGAGTTGCTGCATGGCGGACGTTTGTACGCAGGGAATAGACACCGGCTTTGCCAGTCTCGGCTATGCGAGGATTGCCCTCCTCGGGCTGGTGCAGGGTTTGACCGAACTTCTGCCGGTCTCCTCGACCGCGCATATGCGGCTGGTGCCGGCGCTGCTCGGCTGGCAGGACCCGGGCTCTGCTTTTTCGGCGGCGATGCAGCTGGCAGCCCTTGCCGCCATCGTTTCCTATTTCTGGAAAGATGTGCGCTGGGTGACAACAGGATCGCTGGTGGCCTTGCGCGACCGGCAATGGCATCTGCCGGCCTTTCGCATGGCGGTGGCGATTGTCGTTGCGACGATCCCGATCGTGATTGGCGGCTTGCTTCTCTCGTCCCGGCTGAATGCATGCGGCAGCTCGCTGCGCAGCCTGCCGGTGATCGGCATTGCCTGCCTCGGCATGGGTGGCCTGCTGGCCGTGGCCGAGCTTTATTGCCGCCATACGAAGACGATGGACAACATGAAGCTGCGGCATGCGCTGATCGTCGGCATTGCCCAGGTCGGTGCCCTCTGGCCGGGTGTCTCGCGCTCCGGCTCGACGCTGACGGCAGCGCTTTTCCTTGATTTGAAGCGCGAGGAAGCCGCCCGCTTCTCGTTCCTGCTCGGCGTCCCCGCCATCGCACTGGCCGGCATGAAGGAGCTGTTCGAGCTCTACCGCGCGCATATCCCCGCGGAGGCCTGGAGTGTGCTGGCCGTCGGCCTGGTGGTCGGCAGCCTGTCATCCTTTGCCGCCATCTGGGGCCTGATGCGCTTTCTCGAGCGCTTCTCCGCCTGGCCTTTCGTCGCCTACCGGGTCATTATCGGCATTATCATCCTGACTGGCGTGGCGATGTACGGCTGGGTCTGACGCCAGCCGATTGAGGCAGCCGGCCCTGACGCGAGGTGGCATGCCTCCCCGCGTCGTTCCTGGCCGGCTGCGCCTCGAAGCGGCTGCCTTGACGGCGAAAGACCGGTTCATCGGTCGACCCGGTGCCGATCGATGCGGGCGGCTGGCGAACCTGCCGCACCGCATCGTACCCGAGAGGTCAGTCGTCGCTTTTCTGGATGCCGGCCAGATGGCGGAACTCGGCGACCACGCGGTCGTAGACACCACGCTTGAAGGTGACGATCAGGCCCGGCAGTTCGTCCATCGGCTTCCATTCCCACTGGTCGAATTCCGGCACATGGCCGCCGGGCGGCGGGTTGATGGCGATCTCGCTTTCGTCGCCGTCGAAGCGGAAGGCGAACCAGCGCTGCGTCTGGCCGCGAAACTTGCCCTTGAGGCCGATGCCGATCAGTTGCGGCGGCAGATCGTAATTGATCCAGTCGCTGGCCTCGGCAAGCAGTGTGACGGTTTTCATCCCCGTCTCCTCGTAGAGCTCCCGATAGGCCGCCTCCAGCGGGTCTTCGCCGTCGTCGATGCCACCCTGCGGCATCTGCCAGAGGTTGCCGGAGCCGTCATATTCGGAGTTGCCGACCGGGATGCGCCGGCCGGCCCAGACCAGTCCTTCGGCGTTGAGGATCATCACGCCGACGCAGGGGCGGTATGGCAGGTCGTCGGCTTCAACGGGCTTTGGGTTCTTGCTCATCATGTCCTCGTGTCAGGGATGCTTCGGGTCGTTGGCGAGTGCCGAGACGGAAACGAGTTCGATGCCGCGCGTCGCGGCATTCTCGCTCCAGGCGGAAATGGCGTCCACACTCTCATCGAAGGCGGAGGCGACGCCGATCGCCGAGCCGTTGCGGCGGGCGATGCGCTCGAGTTCGTCGAGTTTGCGGGTAATGGCGTCGGCGTTGAGTTCGCTATCCAGCTGGATGTCGGCAAAGGCGTGCGGCACGGCAAGCGTCTTGGCGATCGTGCCTGATCTGGATTGCGCCGAGGAGCCGTCGTCCAGGAACAGCAGCCCGCGCTTGCCGATATCGCGCAGCACCGGCTCGAGCGCGTTCGGGTTCGACAGGAAGCGGCCGCCGAGATAATTCATGATGCCGGTGTAATTGGTGATCTCGGCCATTGCCTTGTGCAGGTTCTCGATATTTTTCGGCGCCGGCTGCGCCGTCAGCAGCGTGTCTGCGCCGGGATTGTTGGACGGATAGTCGAAAGGCTCCAGCGGCACCTGCAGCAGGATTTCGTGGCCGCCGCGCCGGGCATCCTGCATCCAGCGCTGAAGGCTGTTGCCGCTCGCCGCAAAGGCAAGGGTCACTTCCTCCGGAAGCTGGCGGATTGCCCGCTGTGTGCCCGTCTGGCTGAGGCCGAGGCCGCCCACGACGATGGCAATGCGTGTGCCGTGCGCGCCGGACCAGGGCCGCGCATACTGATCCATCGGCCGCAAGCCGGCCGGCGATACGATCGGCAGGCGGCCGTAAGGCGAATCTTCCAGCAGCGCATCGTTGGGGGTGGCGGCCATGCGCGGGTCCTGGCCGATCTGGTTAGCGCCGATCAGCACGGGACCGCTGCCATCGCGGGGCCTTGGGGTATAGGTCGTCACCGTCGAACCGTCGCCTGTCAGGGTGCGCTGGACATTGGCGCCCGATTGCGGGTCCGCCCTCGGCATGCCGTCCGGCGTTGCGTCCGCAACCGAGGGCGCGTCGGCAGGGGGTGCAGGCGGTGTCGGCTTGGCGATGGTTTCAACGGGGGTAGCAGGGGCGAACGGATCGCGGATCAGCGCGGTGTAGAAGGAAAATCCGGCAATGGCGACGAGGCAAAGGCCTGCCAGCAGACGGCCGACCGGCGGCCGGCGTTTCGTGCGGCGAGGCGGACGGTTCTGTCCCAGCGGTGCGTGTAGGTCCGTTGCCAATTTCCTTGTCCGCCCCGCATCGGAAATCGTCGTTCCGCGTCGTGAAGGCGCCGGGTCTGTTTCCAGCCCGGCGCCATAGTCTTAGCCTGCGGCGCCTTACTTGGCGACGACAGCCTTGTCCGGATTCGGCGGGAAGGCCGGGTCCTTCTTGACTCCGCGCAACAGATCGAGCGCGTAGTTCAGCTGGACGTCGTCCTTGACTTCCGGCGGTACGTAGGCTTCGGAGCCAGAGCCTTCGTCCGTTTCGGACTGGCCCTTGATGTGGCCGCGCAGGGTGGATTCGCCTTCCGAAACCATCTTGCCCTTGAGGTCGTCAGGCAGCGGTTCGTCGACCTTGATGTCGGGCGTGATACCGGTGCCCTGGATCGAGCGGCCCGACGGCGTGTAGTAGAGCGCCGTGGTCAGGCGCAGCGCGCCGTTCTCGCCGAGCGGGATGATCGTCTGGACCGATCCCTTGCCGAAGGAGCGCGTGCCGAGGATGGTGGCGCGACGCAGGTCCTGCAGGGCACCGGCGACGATCTCCGATGCCGATGCCGAGCCGCCGTTGATGAGAACGATGATCGGCTTGCCGTCGGTCAGGTCGCCCGGACCGGCATTGTAGCGGCGGGTTTCGTCCGGATTGCGGCCGCGGGTCGAAACCACCTCGCCGCGCTCCAGCACGTCGTCGCAGACATTGATCGCCTGGTCGAGCAGGCCGCCCGGATTGAGGCGCAGGTCGAGGACGTAACCCTTCAGCTTGTCGGCCGGCACGGTCTGCTTGATCTTCTGGATGGCAGCCTCGAGATCCGGCGTGGTCTTTTCCGTGAACTGCAGGATGCGGATGTAGCCGACGTCGTTCTCGACATGGGAGCGAACGGCAGCAACGGGGATGATGTCGCGGACGATCGTCAGTTCGATCGGCTTGTCGACGCCGGTGCGCTGCAGGGTCAGCTTGATCGGCGTCTTGACTTCGCCGCGCATCTTCAGCACGGCGTCTTCGAGCTTCAGGCCCTTGACCGGCGCGCCGTCGATTGCAGTGATGAAGTCGCCTGCCTTGACGCCAGCCTTGTCGGCCGGTGTATTCTCGATGGTGGAGCCGACCTTGATCTGGTCCTTCTCCATCGTCACTTCGATGCCGAGGCCGCCGAACTCACCCTTGGTCTGGGTGCGCATGTCCTGGGCGTCCTTGGCATTCATGTAGCTCGAATGCGGATCGAGCGAGGCCAGCATGCCGTTGATGGCAGCCTCGATGAGCTTGTCTTCGTCGGGAGGCGTGACGTATTGCGCCCGAACCCGTTCAAAGACATCGCCGAAGATCGACAGTTCCTTGTACGTGGAACCGCTCGCAGCTTCCGCCGGGACTCCCGCTGAGTAAATGACGCCCATGGCGGTCGCACCCATCAATGCGCCCATGACGACAAGAGAAGCCCTACGAATCATTGCGTGCCTTTCCAGTATCCTTTGCGGTCCACCAGGGTTGAGAATCAACCGGCTTTCCGTCTTTTCGAAATTCAATGTAAAGCGTTGGCCTGTTCGTTTCCAGCGCCAATGCCGTCGCACTTGCCACTCTTTTTTCGCCCATGACGGCCACCGGCTCGCCGGCGAAAACGAATTTCCCTTGACGTGTCTTGATGGCGTCCATTCCGGAAAGCACCATGTGGAAGCCGTCGCCGGTGTCGAGGATGATCATCTGGCCGTAGCTGCGGAAAGCACCGGCATACACCACCAGGCCATCGGCGGGTGCCGTCACGAGGGCACCGGGTCCCGTTGCCAGCGTCATGCCCGCAGCCGTGTGTCCCGTTCCGTCATCGTCTCCAAAGTGTCGAAGAATATCGCCGGCCACCGGCAGGTCGAGCTTTCGCTTGAGGTCCGAAAATCGATATGCGGGGGCAATGCGGTTTTTATCGGGCACCCCGTTTTCGGCGAGCGCCTTGGCTTCCGCGCGCTGCTCGTCGGTCATCATCTGCCGGCGTTGCTCTTCCTCGCGGGCGGCCGTTGCCGCGCTGCGCACGGAGCCGATCTGGCTTTCGAGCGAGGCGACAAGGCCCTCGAGGCTGGTGGCCTGTCCGGCCAGCTGCTCGGCGCGCTTGCGCTCCTCCTCGATCTGAGCGGCACTTTCTTTGCTGTGCCGGTCGTTTTCGGCAATCAGCAGGTCCATCCGCTTTTCTTCCTCGAGACTGGCGGTCAGCGTTGCCGACAGGCTCGCCTTTTCGCTGGCGGTCGAGGCCTCGAGCTTCGAGAGTTCGCCGAGGTCGGCCAGCAGCTTCTCGGTCGCCTTGCGCATGCCGGGCACGACGGCGCCGAGCAGGATGGCGCTGCGCACCGAGTCCAGCGCGTCGTCGGGGCTGACGAGCAGGGCCGGCGGCGGATTGCGGCCCATCCGCTCCAGCGCTGCGAGGACCTCGGCCAGCAGGCCGCGCCGCTCGTGCAGCGAGCGGCGGACGCCGCCTTCCCGAACCTTGAGGTCTGTCAGCGTCTTTTCGCTGTCCTCGATCTTGCGGTCCATCGTCTTGCGACGGGCAGCCGAATCGATCAGCGCCTGGCGCAGGCCGGCATTGCTCTTGTCGAGCGCCGAGACGCTGTCCTGCAGCTCCTTCTGCTTCTCGGCAGACAGGGTGATCGTCTTGGACAGGGTATCGAGTTCGGCGCGCGTCTGGTCGCGCTTTTCGGCAAGGTCGGCCGCCGGATCGGGTGCGGGCGGATTGGCTGCAGCCGCGTCCGGTGCAGCCTGCTGGTCCGACGGCAAACGGGAAGAGGTCGGATCAGCAGCGCCGTCCTCGGCCCGGGCCTTGGTCCCGTGCAGCGATGCACCGGCCGTCAGCAGCAGGGCTGCGCCGAAGACAGCCACACCGAGGCGGGCCGCGAGGGGCGGCAGGCGAAAATGCTGCAGAGGGGCGGCGGATCGTTTCATCGCGGTGGCTTAGGATTCTCTATCGCGCAAGGCGTAAGCTGATTTGCCGCCGATGGCCAAGAGATATCGCCAGTCCGGCGACAAAATCAAAACACGGCTGTGTGAGCGGCCCGCCACTCTCAAGCGCGATGATAGGGGTGGCCGGACAGAATGGTGACGGCGCGATAGAGCTGCTCGGCAATGAGAATACGCACCAGCTGGTGTGGCCACGTCATTTTGCCGAGGCAGATCGTGCTGTCGGCCCTGTCGTAGAGGGAGGGGTCAAGGCCATCTGCGCCGCCGATGGCAATCGTCATGTCGCGCTTGCCCTGGTCCCTGAAATGGCCGAGCAGAGCGGCGAATGTTTCGCTGTCCATCGCCTTGCCCCGCTCGTCGAGCAGTATCAGGACGCCGGTCTCCGGCAACGCCTTCAGCAGCAGGGCTGCCTCCTCGCGCTTGCGTGTCTCGCCGTTCGAGGCGCGGCTCTCCGCCACCTCGTTGACGCGCGAGAAATCGAGCCCTATGGCCGGGCCTGTCTTGGCAAACCGGTCGAAATAGCGGGCCGCAAGATCCTTTTCCGGGCCGCTCTTCAGCCGGCCAACGGCAAACAATCCAATCCGCATGTCCACTCCCGAGATGACGGCCGACAGGCCGGACAGGTTTCTTAGCCGCGCAACAGACACCGTTGCGGCCAGTCAAACCTGCAGCGGCCGGGGGATCCGGGTCTGCTAGTGTATCGTACCCTCGTCGAGGTCCGGCGCGGCCCACATCTTTTCGATGCTGTAGAACTCGCGGATTTCCGGACGGAAGACGTGAACGATGATGTCACCGGTGTCGATCAGCACCCAGTCGCCGGCGTCGAGGCCTTCGACGCGCGGGTTGCCGAGGCCTTCGCCCTTGATGTCGGACGTCAGGTGATCGGCGATCGCCAGGACATGGCGGTTCGAGCGCCCGGAGACCACGATCATGTAGTCGCCCAGCGCGGACTTGCCCGCAATGTTGATGGTGACGATATCTTCAGCTTTGGAGTCCTCGAGGCTGGCGAGGACGGCTTGTAGGGCGCGGGCGGCGGCATCAACGCCACGTTCCGGGCTCTTCGGGGCAACGGCGAGCGTTCGTCCCTTGGCGTGTACTGTTGTCAGCGTTTTTCCTTTCAGGAGTAACAGAACATGCACGCGATCGATTTGAACTGTCGTCCAAATCAGTGCCAAAGATAGGCATCAAACCGTTAAGGTTTCAAGATGCGTGCGGTTCGGCATAGGCGGTCGGAACCCAGATTTTTGGCCAGCGATGCGTTTCGGGCACCGATCTGCGAGCATTTGCCCGGCAGCGGACAGAGTGACCGGGCTCCATCGGTCGGGGAGGCCCGTATACAGCCAAGAAGGCTGCGCGTATAGGGAGAGAACGCTCAAGAGCTGCGGGCCATGACCAGACATATCAGCGAAACGATAGATGCCATCCTGCGCATCCACTTTGCCGGCCCGGACAGGCTCGGTCGAGGCAAGATGGAGCTGCTTGAGCATATCCGCAGAACGGGTTCGATCTCGGCGGCGGGGCGCGCCATGGGCATGTCCTATCGCCGTGCCTGGCTGCTGGTCAGCGACCTCAACCGCATGTTCGACCTGCCGTCGGTCGAATCGCAACGGGGTGGCCAGCGGGGCGGCGGCGCCGTGCTGACGCCGTTCGGCACAGCACTCCTGGCGCGGTTCCGAGCGATGGAGCGGGCTGTCGCCGAGGTGCTGGCGGACGATCTCCTGTGGCTGCAGCAGCATTACCGTCCGCAAGTGCTGCCCGAGCCGTGACGGCCCCGCATCGTCAGTTTTGCAGCGCGACGGTCTTGATGACGGCGTAGACGGTCATCCCCGCGACAAGGCCCAGCCGCTCGCCGGACAACCGGGTGATTCGCGACAGGATGATGTCGCCGCCGCAGTCGAGGCGGACTTCCAGCGCACCGTTGGCCGCCGCGCCGATCCCGGTGATCCTGCCCTCGAGGATGTTGAGCGCGCTGAGACCCTGCGGCCGTACCGTCGCCAGCATCACGTCGCGGGCAGGAACATGGATCCTGACCGTCCTGCCGACCGGAATTCCCGTCCCCGGGACCTGCAGCTTCGTCGCCTTCAGGGCAACGGTCGACAGCAGGTGGGAGCCGGATATGCTTTCGATGTATCCCTCCAGCAGCACGCCAGCCTCGCGGCGTTCGGCGCCCTCCGCCGTCGACGGCAGGCTCAGCACATCGACGGCGCTGCCGACCGCCTCGACATGGCCGTCGCGCAGAAGGACGACGCGGCTGGCGAGCCTCGCCACCTCCGGAATGGAGTGGCTGACATAGACGACCGGTATCTTCGTCTCGTCGCGCAGCCGTTCGAGATAGGGCAGGATCTCGGCCTTGCGCTCCTCGTCCAGCGCTGCCAGCGGCTCGTCCATCAGCAGCAGGCGCGGGTTCGACAGCAGCGCGCGGCCGATCGCCACCCGCTGCTGTTCGCCGCCGGACAGCCGGCCTGGGCGGCGCTCTAGGAGGGCGCCGATGCCGAGCAGCTCCACGACGGCATCGAAATCTTCCGCCTGTGCCGTCTTCGGGGCGAACCAGCGGCCGTAGCTGAGGTTCTGGCGCACCGAGAGATGCGGAAACAGCCGCGCTTCCTGGAAGACGCAGCCGAAACGGCGACGATGGCGGGGAATGGCGATGTTCCGGTCGGTGTCCGTCAGCACCGCGCCGTCGAGGGCAACATGGCCGCGATCGGGTCGGATCAGGCCGGCGATGCTGCGGATGAGCGAGGTCTTGCCGGAGCCAGAGCGACCGAACAGGGCGGTGACGCCGCCCTCGGCGGTAAAAGCGGCATTGAGCGAGAAGGCGCCGAGCCGGTGGCGGATATCGACGGTCAGGGTCATCCGAGTTCCACCCTGCGGCCGACCCAGCGGGCCAGGAACTCCGACGCTAGCAATGCCGCCATCGAGATCGCCACGGCGACGATGGTCAGCCGCAGCGCTCCGGCATCGCCGCCGGGGACCTGGGTGAAGGTGTAGATCGCCGAGGACAGGGTCTGGGTCTCGCCGGGAATGTTGGAAACGAAGGTGATGGTGGCGCCGAATTCGCCCATGGCCTTGGCAAAAGAAAGGATCATGCCGGCAATGATACCGGGCAGCGTCAGCGGAAGGGTGATGGTGAGGAAGATCCAGACAGGATTGGCGCCCAGCGTGCCGGCTGCCTCCTCCAGCTTGCGGTCGACGGCCTCCAGCGACAGGCGGATGCTGCGCACCATCAGGGGGAACCCCATGATGCCGCAGGCGAGCGCTGCGCCCGTCCAGCGGAACGAGAAGACGATGCCGAAATGGCTGTCGAGGAAGGCGCCGATCACGCCGCGGCGGCCGAACAGGATCAGCAGCAGAAAGCCGGTGACAACCGGCGGCAGTATCAGCGGCATGTGGATGACGCCGTTGAGCAGCGATCGGCCCCAGAAGCGTCCCCGGGCGAGCAGCAAGGCCGCGCCGATACCGAACGGCAGGCTGACGAGCATGGCAATGCTGGAGACCCGCAGGCTGAGCAGGATCGCCGTCCACTCGTCGCTGCTCAAATGCCATCCATTCAAGGCGGGTCTCTTTCGCTTTCGAGCCGCAAGGCGGGCGTCGTGGACTTTGTTCCCGTTCACCCGCGCGAGGTGACGCTCAATTCAGAATGGTGAAGCCTTCGTGCTCGAAGAACGGCTCGGCCTTGGACGATTTCAGAAAGTCGTAATAGGCATCGACGTTCTTGTTCTTGCTGCTGGCGGTGATGGCAAGCGGATAGACGATCGGCGGGTGGCTGTCGGCCGGAAACGTGCCGACGATGGCGACGCCCGGATCGGAGGCTGCGTCCGTCTGGTAGACGATCCCGTAGGGTGCCTCGCCACGCGAAACCAGCGCCAGTGCCGCACGCACACTTTCGGCACCGGCGACCTTGCTTTCGACAGAAGGCCAGATCCCCAGCTTCTCCAGCGCTGCCTTGCCGTATTTGCCGGCAGGCACCGAATCCACCTGTCCCATCGCCAGCCTGCCGTCGCCGAGCAGGCCGGCCAGATCCATGCCGGGTTTGATCTCGAGAGGCTTGGCCTTGTCCCGGGGTGCAACGAGCACGATCTGGTTGCCCAGCAGGTTGATCTGGGTATCCGGCTTCAACAGGTTCTTGTCGCCCAGATAGGCCATCCAGTCCGTATCCGCCGAGATGAAGATATCGGCGGGGGCGCCGCCCTCGATCTGCTTGGCGAGCGCCGAACTCGCGGCGTAGGACACCGTGATCTGCTTGCCGCTCAAAGCGGTGTAGGCGGCATTGGCGCTGTCGAGGGCGTTCTTCATGCTGGCGGCGGCAAACACCGTGATCTTGTCCGCCGGACTGGCGGCGTCCGCATTCGCAGCCATTCCGAGCCAGCAGGCAAGAAACGCTGTGGTGGCAAGTTTGATCCAGGAATGGCTGTTCTGCATGGGGTTCTCCCGATTGGCGACGTATTTCAAGGAATATATCGCCTCAGGCGCTTTGGCTAGAGCCCGTTGCGGCAAGAGCGTCAATCGATAATGATTTCAGTGATTTCACGAAATGCTATTCCCTATGGAAGTTGTCGATTGCGCATGGCTCGGCGCCTGATTCCACGTGGACCCATGTCGTATTGGTGCCCTATAGCGTGTTTGGTTGCGTCTTCGTCGCAAATCGGGCTCAATGCCGCAAATGCCTAAGGTAAAAGCTTACGAAAGATTTAATTTTGGGCATTTGCACATTTTAGCCATACGATTAATGCATGGCTGCGTTGCGATATCGGCAATTTTGTTTTTCGGCGTATATGCTAAATTTCAATCATCGAACGGCGCACTCCTCCTCCCAGCGCCTTTCGATTTGGATCGACGACACTCCTCCTCCCGGTTGTCGATCAGGTTTGATAGGCCCGACGGATCTCCTCCCCCGTCGGGCTTTTCATCTTTTGGAGGTTTTCAAATCTAGTCTTCTCAGGTTTTTTGCTGCTCTTCGCGCAGGGCGGTCGAGCTCAGCGTCGAGCGCGGTCCGTGGATGAAGGTCCAGGCCGGCGCACGCTTCTTCCACAACACCCGGGCGTCGTCTTCGTCGACGCGGGCGTGATGGAACGTCTTGGCCATCTTCGCCGACAGATGCGACAGCGTCGAGCCGGGCCGGTCGATCACGGCGATGGGAAATGTGCGGGCGATCGTCTGCCATTTCTGCCACTTGTGAAATGTACTCAAGCTGTCGGCACCCATGATCCAGATGAAATGCACGTGGCTGTTCAGCGCCTTGACGCGGGCCAGCGTATCGGCCGTGTAGCGCATGTTGAGCGCCTGCTCGAAGCCGGTCACCTTGATGCGGGGATCGATCGCGATCTTTTCGCTGAGTGCGATGCGCTCTGCCATCGGGGCGAGCTGGTTGGTATTCTTCAAAGGGTTGCCTGGCGTCACCATCCACCAGAGCTGGTCGAGGCCCAGCCGGCGGATGGCAATTTCTGCCACCAGCACATGGCCCGGGTGCGGCGGATTGAAGGAGCCGCCGAACAGGCCGACGACCATTCCGCGCTCGGCATGGGGCATACGAAGATAGTGGGCGTCGATCCTGTCTGCTGTCACATCAGGGCCGTATCTGTCCGCTGCCGCGTACCCGGTATTTGAACGAGGTCAGCTGCTCGACGCCGACAGGTCCGCGCGCGTGCATCTTTCCGGTGGCAATGCCGATTTCCGCCCCCATGCCGAACTCGCCGCCATCGGCAAATTGGGTGGAGGCATTGTGCAGCAGGATTGCCGAATCGATCTCCGTGAAGAAGCGTTCGACGACACCAGGGTCTTCGGCGATGACAGCCTCCGTGTGGTGGGACGAATAGCGGGCTATGTGCTCTATGGCGCCGGAGACGCCATCAACGATAGCAATCGATATAATGGCATCGAGATATTCCGTCGACCAATCCTCTTCCGTCGCCGCCGTTAGATCGGGAACGGTTTGGAGCACCTCGCCCGAGCCACGGATTTCGCAGCCTGCTGCCGAAAGAGCGTCAACAAGTGGCTTCAGATGAGTGGCTGCGACCGACCGATCAACGAGCAGGGTCTCTGCGGCACCGCAGACGCCGGTGCGGCGCATCTTGGCATTGACGACGATCTGCCTTGCCATGTCGAGATCGGCGGAGCCGTCGATGTAGATGTGGCAGATGCCTTCGAGATGGGCAAAGACAGGCACGCGGGCTT
>CAZZZI010000116.1:0-14353 GCA_964658415.1 uncultured Sphingomonas sp.
GCCATAGTGATCGGATCGATGATCGGCTCGGGCGTCTTCAGCCTGCCGCAGAACATGGCCGCAGGCGCCGGACCGCTGGCGATCCTGATCGGCTGGGGGATCACGGGCCTCGGGATACTGGCATTGGCTCTGGTCTATCGCAATCTCGCCCTGCGCTTGCCGGCGCTGAATGCCGGTCCCTATGCCTATGCCAAGGCCGGATTTGGCCCGTTCATCGGTTTCAACAGTGCCTGGGGCTACTGGATCTCGGCCTGGGTCGGCAACGTTTCCTACGCGGTCGTCATGTTCAGTGCCATGTCCTACTTCGTGCCGTCCTTCGGCGAAGGCAATACGTGGCAGGCCGTTGCCGGCGCCTCGGTGGTGCTCTGGCTGATCCATGCGCTGATCCTGTCCGGCGTAAAACAGGCCGCCTTCATCAACACGATCACGACCATCGCCAAGATCGCCCCGATCGTCCTGTTCATCGGCATCGCCGTCGTGGCCTTCAAGATTGATCTCTTCTCCCTCAACTGGAAGGGAACGGGCGCCGTCGCGCTCGGACCGATCATGAACCAGGTGAAGAGCACCATGCTGGTGACGCTGTGGGTGTTCATCGGCATCGAAGGCGCAAGCGTGGTTTCGGCCGATGCCAGGCGGCGCAAGGATATCGGGACGGCCACGATCCTCGGCTTCCTGGCCTGCCTGGCAATCTACGCGCTGGTGTCGCTGCTTTCGCTCGGCATCCTGACCCAGCCGGATCTGGCCGCTCTCAAGAACCCGTCCATGGCGGGTGTGCTCGAACATCTGGTCGGTCGCTGGGGTGCCATCCTCATCAACGTCGCACTGGTCGTCTCCGTCCTCGGCGCGTTTCTCAGCTGGACGATGCTGGCCGCCGAAGTGCCGCATGTCGCGGCGAAGGACGGAACCATGCCGCGCTTCCTGGGCGGCGAGAACGCCAAGGGGGCGCCCGCCACCTCGCTGTGGATCACCAACGGCCTGGTGCAGATCTTCCTGTTGCTGACCTATCTCGCCAACAGCACCTATCAGGCGCTGTTTTCGATCGCCACGGTCGCCATCCTGGTGCCCTATGTGTTCTCCGGCGCCTATGCATTGAAGCTTGCCATCACCCGAGAAACCTATGCGGACGGCGAAAGCCGGAAGCTGGACCTGGTGGTCGGAGCGATCGCCACCCTCTACGGCATCTGGCTGGTCTATGCGGCAGGGCCGACCTACCTGCTGCTGGCCGCACTGCTCTATGCCCCCGGCATTGTTGTCTACGTAATTGCCCGCCGGCAAACGGGACAAAAACTCTTCACGCCCGTCGAGGCCATCCTCGCCCTCGGCCTGGTTCTGGCCGGACTGGCTGCCGCCTACCTCATCTGGAACGGCACAATCATCCCCTTCTGAAAGGACATATCGATGACCAAACTGGGAGCCTTCTCCGAGGTCGGCCGCCTGCGCGAAGTTCTGGTGCACCGTCCGGATCTGAGCCTGCAGCGGCTGACACCCGAAAACTGCCGCGATCTGCTGTTCGACGACGTGCTCTGGGTCAAGAAGGCGCGTCAGGAGCACGACGTCTTTGCCGATACCCTGCGGGAACGCGGCGTCATCGTTCATGACTTCGGCACCATGCTGGCCGAGACCCTCGCCCAACCGCCCGCCCGGCAATGGCTCCTCGACAGGCGCGTCAGCGCTGCCGCCGTCGGCGAGGACATGGTCGGCGAGATCAGGGGCTGGCTCAACGAGATGGACGCAGCCCAACTGGGCCGCTTCCTCATCGGCGGCATCGCCCGGGCGGAACTTCCCTTCCAACCGACAGGCCTGATCGGACAGACGATGCAGCCCCAGGACTTTGTGCTGCCGCCCCTGCCCAACCAGTTGTTCACCCGCGACAGTTCCTGCTGGATCTATGGCGGGGTCACCATCAACCCGATGTACTGGCCGGCCCGGCGCCCCGAGGCGACCAATCTTGCCGCCGTCTACAAATTCCATCCGCGCTTTGCGAGCGAGCCTTTCGAGACCTGGTGGGGGGATGCCGATGCCATACCCGGCGTGGCGACGCTGGAGGGCGGCGACGTGATGCCGCTCGCCGATGGCATCGTGCTGATCGGCATGGGCGAGCGGACGACACCGCAGGCGGTCGCCACTGTTGCGGCGCGGCTGTTTGCCAAGCACGCAGCCACGCGCGTCATTGCAGCGCTGATGCCGCGTGACCGTTCCTTCATGCATCTCGACACCATCTTCACCTTCTGCGACCGCGATCTGGTGACGACCTATCCGCCGGTCGTCGATCGCATCAGGGCCTATTCGCTGCGCCCCGGCGACGGACCGTCCGGCGTCGAGATCACCCTCGAGACGGCTTCCTTCGTGGCCGTGGTTCAGGAGGCGCTCGGGCTTGAAAAGCTGCGCGTCATCGCCACCGGCGGCAACGGCTACGAGGCCGAGCGCGAACAGTGGGACGACGGCAACAACCTGCTCGCACTCGAGCCCGGTGTTGTCATCGGCTACGACCGCAACGTCTATACCAACACCCTGCTGCGCAAGGCCGGCATCGAGGTCATCACCGTCGAGGGGTCGGAACTCGGCCGCGGGCGCGGCGGCAGCCATTGCATGTCATGCCCCATCGCCCGCGATCCCGCCTGAACGATTTCGAAAGGTACTTTCCATGCCCATCAATCTACGCGGCCGCAGCGTGCTCACGCTGGACGATCTTTCGCCTAAGGAAATCCGCTACCTGCTGACGCTTGCTGCGGAACTCAAGGCGGCGAAAACCGCTGGCACGGAACAGCCGCGACTGTCCCGGCGCAACATCGCGCTGATTTTCGAAAAGGACTCGACCCGCACCCGGACCGGGTTCGAGGTCGCGGCCTACGACCAGGGCGCCCATGTGACCTATCTCGGTCCCGCCGGCAGCCATATCGGCCACAAGGAATCCATGAAGGATACCGCCCGCGTTCTCGGGCGGATGTACGATGCCATCGAATATCGCGGTTTCGGGCAGGAAATCGCCGAGGTGCTGGCGGCCAATGCCGGCGTACCGGTCTATAACGGCCTGACGGACGAGACCCATCCGACCCAGACGCTCGCCGATTTCATGACGATGCGGGAGTTCACCCACAAGCATCTCTCCGATATCACCGTCGCGTTTCTCGGAGATGGGCGCGACAATGTCGGGCTATCCTTGGCCATCGGCGCTGCCAAGGTGGGCATCAATTTGCGGATCGCATCGCCGCGGGAATACTGGCCCGACCAGGCCTTCATCGATCACTTTCACGACGTCGCGAAGGATACGGGCGGCAAGCTGATTGTCACCGAGAGCGTCGAGAATGCGGTCAAGGGAGCAGATTTCATCTACACCGATGTGTGGCTGTCGATGGGCGAGAACGAGGATGAATGGCCGCTGCGTATTCGCCAGCTGACGCCCTACCGGGCGACCGCCGCCGTCATGGCCGCGACCGGAAACCCCTTTGCCAAGTTCATGCATTGCCTCCCTGCCTTCCACAATGCGGAGACGGAAGTGGGAGCGAAGTTGCAAAAGGATCTCGGCATCGATTGCATGGAAGTGACCGACGAGGTGTTCGAGTCACAGGCTTCGATCGTCTTCGACCAGGCGGAAAACCGGATGCACACGATCAAGGCGATTCTCGTCGCCACGATCGCGGGTTGACGGCGATGCGGATCGTCGTAGCACTTGGCGGAAACGCGCTGTTGAAACGCGGCGAGCCGATGACGGAGAAAATGCAGCGCCTCAACATAGGCAATGCAGCCGCCTCGCTCGCCTCGCTTGTCGAAGCTGGCCACTCGCTCGTGATCACCCATGGCAATGGCCCGCAGATTGGCCTTCTTGCCTTGCAGGCAGACGCGGGACCGAAGGACGGCACCTATCCGCTCGATGTTCTCGGTGCCGAGACCGACGGCATGATCGGCTATATGATCGAGCAGGAATTGCGCAATCGCCTGGCCCCCGGCACGCGGCTTGCCACGGTTCTCACGCAGATCCGGGTCGATGGCGCCGATCCCGCCTTTGCGACGCCGACCAAGCCGATCGGACCGGGTTATGACGAGGCGGAAGCGTCCCGTCTTGGAGCCGAGCATGGATGGCGGTTTGCGCCCGATGGAAAGAAAATGCGCCGGGTCGTGCCTTCGCCGCTGCCCATGGAAATCATCGATCTGTCGGTGATCTCGCTGCTGGCTGAAAACGGCGTTCTCGTCATCTGTGCCGGCGGCGGCGGCATCCCGGTCGTCCGGCAGGCGGACGGCAGATTGTCGGGGATAGAGGCGGTGATCGACAAGGATCGCGCCAGCGCGTTGCTGGCCGAGCATTTGAACGCGGACATGCTGATGCTTCTGACAGATGTCGACGCGGTCTATCTGGGCTATGGAAAACCGGAAGCGCGCGCCATCGCGCGGGCCGGCGCCTCGTTCTTCAAGGGCGGCGAATTCGCTGCGGGCTCGATGGGGCCAAAGGTGGAAGCTGCCGCCGGCTTCGCCGCGAAGACGGGAAAACCGGCTGCCATCGGCCGCCTGGAAGATGCCTTCGCAATGCTCGACGGCACAGCCGGTACGAGGTTAGAGGGCGGGGATGGCGCACCGACGTTCGCCATCGTCTGAATTCGTGAGCGTCAACAAGGCGGATTCGTTTGCCAGCCGGAGGCTTTCGTTTCGACCATAAGAAGAGGCCTCCTTCGAGAAAGGTCCACCTTCACGGAACGATCTTCAACCGCGCAGGCTCGGGGTTTCTTCGTTGCCGGGGATGTTGAACGCATGGGAATGCAGTCCGACCGTCGCGGGATCGATGGCCTCGCCCCTCATTGCCTTCAGAACGAGATCGTATCGCACTTCCGTGACGCGAAAGGTGCGGTACCAGTCGACGAGATCGCCCCAGGGATCGTTGATCTTGGCGAGGCCCGAAATGAAGGCCATGAGCGTGCCCACTTCGGTCTTGCCGGTCGAGACCAGGTAACCGCCGAAGCTCATGATCCCGACATAACCGAGCTGGGTCATCAAATTCATCAGGAAATTCATCGTGAACTTGATCTTGTAGATCCCCATGTTGATCGCGAACAGCGACTGGATGCGCGGGCGCTGCGTTCCGTCGGTGTCCGATACGCCGCCGGAGCCGACGATGGCATTGCTGACCTCGCGCATGACGCTGGTCTTTCGCGCCACGCGGCTGTTGATGGCCGTCTGCATCAGCGGCACGAACCCGAACTGCGGCAGGAAGACCACGGCCATCACGAGCGCCATCATCGGCTGCAGGTAGATGAGATAGCCGGTGACGGTGACGAGCACGCCGATCTGCAGCAGGGGCTGCGAGAGACTGTCCCCGACGAACCCACCGACCGGCTCCGCCTCGGCAATGATGATGGAAAGCTGCACACCCTGCGGCAGGAGGGGAACGTCAGGCTCCGGCCTTTGCCTTGAAAGGTCGAAAATCGCCATCCGAAACCAGCGTATGGCGCTCTCGCCCACCCAGCTTCGATAGACATTGAGCAGCAGCTTGAGGAGGCCCTCGGCCAGAACCAGGCCGCAATAGACGGCTGCCAGCAACGCAATCGTGCCATAGGGACCGCGGTCGGCCGCCAGGTTGACGATGCGCCGCTGGATTTCGATGGGGATCGTGCCGATGGTGAAGAGCAGAACGGAAAGCACCGCCAGTCCGAGCTGGTGACGACCGCTGATGCCGATGATGAAGCGCAGCAGCGACTGGTTGCGGATGGTGGTGCGCGTCGGTCCCGTATGTCTTGAAGGCATGGCCGTCCTGTCACATCCGGGATTGTGCCGTTGCGCCCGCACCGGGCCCCGGGGCTGCGTCGGCGATCTCGTCCACCTGAGCCAGACAGTGCCCGACGACGATAGGACCGCGCGCCCGGTGTAGCGCAATCGTGCCGACAGGCGACAGGTTCGGAAAATACCCAGCGCGGCTGGACCACCGCCCCCTCGAACCCAACGCGGCTTGAGGGGGCGGCGAGCCGACAGTCCATCCTGACGACAGATGCTACATTCTGCTAGGAGAATTCGCTGTGCCTATTTGCCCGGCTTCAACGACATCGTTTCGACGCCGGCCGCCAGCGCGATGCCGGACTGGACCTCGACGGAGACAGGCTGCAGCGCGACGGTGCGCTTCGAGCCGCCGACGAGGACATTGGCACCCAGGCCAACGCCGACGGCCACGGAGGCATCGGCGCCCGCATACTTCCCGGCCAAGGCCTTGCGCTTGGAGCCGGCCGTCGGAGCAAAGACATCCCAGGCCAGAATGCCGCCATTCGTGGCACCGATATCGATACCGAATTTGGTGATCGTGCCTTCATAGGTCTCGACGTGGCCCTTTATGGATTTGAAATCGCACGTCATGGTCTTCTTGGAGGTCACGACCAGGCCCAGCCCGCCGGATATGTTGCAGCGGAGTTCGCCGACCTTGACGCTGTGACGGGTGGGGGCGGCCTGTGCCGTGGCTGCGGTGGCAAGCAGGGCCAGCGAAATCGTAAGGATGAGTGGTTTCATGATCTTTTCCTAAGGGGTGAACGCAAGGCTGAGGCACCTGCGATTATCGCAGTGCATGTGAGCCCGGTTCCATCGAGGGCTGCAGCATTCGAGAGGCAGAAAACGTCGCCCATCCAACCTATTTCCCGGCATCGTGCTGCGCCAGGATCGGAATTTACTCATGGGTATCCGATCGCGCCCGTCGACGGGAGGCGGACTGCCTCGGCGCTGTGATGCCGGACCGGCCGACCCGCCATGGGTATGTTCCGAACCTTGAAATCGCGCGCTCGACGCTTCATCTCTGACTGTGTCGCCATTGACCGATGGTCGAATACGGGCTGCCGAAAAGCATAGACGCCCAGTTCCCATCGATGTCATTTTCGCCCATTTCAGACGCCCGACAGCTGGGGCTCGCCGCCGACGAAAGGAATGCAAGATGAACGAACAACAGAGTATCAACCGCCGGATTGTGCTCAACAGCCGTCCTAACGGAGTGCCGACTGCGGACAATTTCCGCCTCGAGCAGACGGCCGTCGCCGATATGGGCTCTGGGCATGTCCTCCTGAAGAACCTGTTCCTGTCTCTCGATCCCTACATGCGCGGCCGCATGAGCGAAGGTCCCTCCTACGCGCCACCCGTCGGGCTGGGTGAGGTGATGGTCGGCGGAACGGTCGGAAGGGTCGAACGCTCCGAGCATGCCGATTTCAAGGTCGGGGACCTCGTGGCCGGCTTCGGCGGATGGCAGGACTACAGCGTTTCCGATGGCACCGGCCTGCGCAAGATCGATCCCGAACTCTCCCCGCCGTCGCTGGCGCTCGGCGTCATGGGGATGACCGGCTTTACGGCCTATGCCGGACTTCTCGATATCGGTGAGCCCAAGGCCGGCGAGACCGTCGTCGTTGCCGCCGCGACCGGAGCGGTCGGGTCGGTGGTCGCGCAGATTGCCAAGCTCAAGGGCTGCCGCGTCATCGGCATTGCCGGCGGCGCGGAAAAGTGCCGCTATGCCACGGAAGAACTGGGGATGGATGCCTGCCTCGACCACCACCAGCCAGACCTTGGTCAGCGGTTGCAGAAGGCTAGCCCCTCCGGAATAGACGTCTACTTCGAAAATGTCGGCGGGGAGATTTTCGAGGCGGTGCTGCCGCTGCTCAATGTCCATGCGCGTGTGCCGATCTGCGGCCTGATCGCGTCCTACAACAAGGTCGCGGGCGCGCAAGGATCCGCTCCGACCCTCGATGTCATGCGCGCCATCCTCACCAAGCGGATCAGGATGCAGGGTTTCATCATCGGCGATTTCTACGAGCGGCTCTACGCCCGGTTCGCCGCCGACATGACGCAATGGCTGAAGGCGGGCAAAATCAAATACCGCGAAGACGTCGTCGACGGGCTCGAGAATGCGCCTGAGGCTTTCATCGGGATGCTGGCGGGCAAGAATTTTGGCAAGCTGATCGTCAAGATCAGCGACGTCTGACGCCTGTTGCGGGGTGCCCGTCGGCTCCCCGCCCCACTCGGAGACCACCATGACCATTACGCCGCAACAGTGCCGGGCCGCCCGTGCGCTGACCGAGATCGACCAGGACACGCTGTCGGAGAAAGCCGGCGTTCCGCGCGAAACAGTCCATGCCTTCGAGGCGGACCGGACCGGACCGAACGCCCCCGCCGTTGCCGCGATTGAGCGGGCCCTGGAGGCACTGGGCATCGAATTTATCCCGGAAGCGGATGCAAGCGGGGTCGGCGTTCGGCTGAAGTTCGGCAGAGCCGAGAGCCACGCCCTCTCTACCTGGGAGGACGAAGGCGGCGAGCCGGCCGAGGACAACATTCCCTAGGGCAACGCTGCGCGACCGATCTTCGGCCGAAGCCTGTCATCCGAGGCGGTCATGCAAAGGTCATGCAGCGCCTATGTTGCCTCTGCGGCCGCCAAGGCAAGGCGCGCGAGAGCGGGCAACGACTTGGAGGCGGTTTTCTCCATGATCGATGCGCGGTGATTTTCGACCGTTCGCTGGCTTATGTGCAGGTCCGCGGCAATGTTCTTGCTCGGATGGCCGGCCAGCACCAGCTCCATGATTTCCTTCTGACGGGCCGTCAGCGAGGCGATCTGCATCACGGCCTTGGCAACCCAGGCGCCGCGCTTGCTGACGTCGCCGGCCCGCTCCATGGCGCGGTCGATGATCTCGAGCAGGTCGGCATGGCCGATCGGCTTTTCGATGAAGTCCAGGGCGCCGGCCTTCATCGCGTCGACGGCCATCTGTATCTCGCTATGACCCGTCATCATGATCGCGCCCAGCTTCCGTCCGGAGCGCTTGAGATGCTGGAGCAGGTGCACGCCGCCCATGCCGGGAAGATGGGCATCGACCAGCAGGCAGCCGCCCTGGGCCGGGTTTGAGCCCTGCAGGAAGTCCTCGCTGCTGGCATAGGACTGGGTCGCGAATCCGTGATTTTCGATCAGCTGGCACAGGGTCAGGCGCAGATCCTCATCGTCGTCGACCACGTAGATGATCGGCTTTTCGATCAGGACGGCTCTCGCCGCATGTCCGGGAAGCTGGAGCAGCGGCGCGCCTCCAAGCTTTGGCACCTGCGGCAGGAAGCGCTCGACGGCGCTTGCCACCTCGCCCGGCGAAATCGGCTTGTTGAGCTGGATCATGCTCGTTCCGGTGATCTCCGTCAGGGTCTGGGTGGAAATATCGCCCGTGAGGATGATTGCCGGGATATCGCAGCCGCAAAGCTTTCGCAGGGCTGCGACGACCTCGACGCCGTTCATGCCGCCGGGCAGGTTGTAATCCGAGAGAATGACGTCGGGCGTCCGGTTGGCCGAGGCAACGAAACCGAGCGCCGCAGGACCGTCGGCAACCGACGAAACCTTGTGGCCGTCGTCGGTCAACAGTTGATGGAGCAGGACCCGGACCTCCGGATCGTCCTCGACCAGGAGGATATTGCCCCTCAGGGAGACCGGCGCGGCTGGCGTTGTCGGATGGTCGGGAGCCTTGGAGGGCGGCGTCACGCCCGATGCGACGATATCCATCTCGATCGAAAACACCGACCCCCTGGATTGGCGCGATTTCACGTCGATGCCATGTCCGAGCAGATCGCACAGCCTCTGGACAATCGACAGGCCGAGACCCAGGCCCTTGCTGCGCTCCCGGGCAACGTTGTCGATCTGATGAAACTCCTCGAAGATCATCTTCAATTCGCCCTCCGGTATCCCCATGCCGGTGTCCCAGACCTCGATCGTCGCCTTCTTTCCCTTCCGCCGGCAGCCGAGCAGGACCTTTCCCGTGCGCGTGTACTTGAATGCGTTGGACAGAAGATTGCGCACCATCTGCTCGAGCATGTGCGGATCGGTGTGCACGAAAACACTGCTGTCGACGACGCGGAAGTCCAGCCCTTGCGATGCCGCGGAGAATTTGAGTTCCCGGCTGAGCTTGGTGAGCAATTGCTGTATCCCGAAGTCTGCCATCTCAGCCTTCACGATGCCCGCTTCGATCTGGTTGATGTCCAGCAACGCGTTCAGCATTCCCGACATCGCTCCCAGCGTGTCTTCGAAACGCGCCAGCAGTTTCTGCGACTTCTCGTTGGGGGCTTGCCGGGCGAGAAGGCCCTGCAGCAGACTCAGCGTCTGCAATGGCTGACGGAGGTCATGGCTGGCGGCCGACAGAAACCGCGACTTTGCGGCATTGGCCACTTCCGCCTGGCGCTTAGCAACCCGCAAGGCTTCCGAGGTATGCCGTTGCTCGGTGACGTCGACGAAGGTGATGACCACCCCTTCGATCACATGCTCTTCGTCGAGATAAGGCATGATGCGGCGCATGTACCAGAAGCCGCTCTTGGCTTCGATCTTATGTTCGAGGGGCTTGTGCTCCGTCAGCACCAGTCGGGCGTCGCTGATGAGGGTAGTGTCGATCGCCAGGGATGTGAGATCCGACAGAGGTCGTCCGATATCCGTTGGAATGACGTTGAACAGGGTTTTCGTGGCCGGCGTGAAAAACCTGATCTTGAGATCGGCGTCGAGGAAAATCGTCGCGACGGCGGTGCTGTAGAGAATGTTCTGCAAGTCGTTGGAGGTCGTGCGCTGGCGCTCGAGCGTTTCCTGCAACTGGCCGTTCAGGGCCGTCAGTTCCTCGTTGAGCGACTGCAGTTCCTCCTTCGAGGTCAACAGTTCCTCATTCGTCGACTGGTACTCTTCGTTGAAGGAAAGCGCCTCCTCGTTGATGGCCTTCTGCTCCTGGCTCGAGATTTCGAGGTTGCTGATGGCGCCATTGAGCTCGATGCGCGTCGCCTTGAGTTCGCTTTCAAGCGCGCGAATTCGGCCGGGATCAGTCAGGCCTGATGCCGGGAGCGCCCCTGCCGCCGGCGGTATGCTTTCGTCGATGAAGCAGATCAGAAACAGGGAGAGGCCATCATACTCGATCGGATCGACATGGATTGCGAAACGCTTCACGAAGCCGCGCCCATCGTCGATTTCGCCGCCAGTTGCAATGACGCCGGTATTCTGCTGGCTGCATCGCTGGATTGCCGAGCGCAGCTTGGTATGGAGCGCCGGCGGGGTCATGGCAAGCAGATCGATCGTCGGATAACCGGGCGCTATCGCGAGATAATCGGCAATTTTACCAATGGTATAGAGGCATTCGTTCTTCTGGTTGACCACCACCGCTGCCGGCGCATACAGCTCCAGAACCTTCCGCTTGCAGGTATCGGCGAGGATCGAGAGCTTCACGACGGGGGCTTGCGAGCCGGGACGTTGTGGCGCTCGGGCGACATCGCTGCCGTTCAGGGAGAACATCATGTCTCCGGGACGGCTTCGCCCGATATGGCGATAGACACGGTCGGATTTCGAGATCGTCTCGAAGCGCCCCTCGCCTTTGCCGATGGTCTCCGAGCTGCCGAGCAGCAGCACGCCGCCGTCACGCAGTGCGAAATGAAAGAGCGCGATCGCCTTGGCCTGGGCTTCCGGCTTGAGATAGATCAGCAGGTTGCGGCAGGACACCATGTCGATGCGGGAAAAGGGCGGATCGACGAGGATGTCCTGCACGGTGAAAACGACACTCGATCGGATATCCGGCATGACGCGATAGCCGTGATCTTCCTTGGTGAAAAACCGAGACAGCCGCTCTTCGGAGACGTCGACGTTGATCGTTGCTGGATAGAAGCCGTCGCGGGCCGTGGCGACGGCATCCGCGTCGACGTCGGAGGCGAAGATCTGGAGCTTGACGCTCGAGTTCAGGTCGGCCATGCCCTCGCGGAACAGCATCGCGATCGAATAGGCCTCCTCGCCGCTGCTGCAGCCGGCGATCCATATCCGCAGCGGCTCCTCCGGACCGTGGGCCTTGAGCAGTTCGGGCACGATCGTCTCCTTCAGGCGGTCGAAGACCTGCCGGTCGCGGAAGAAGCTCGTCACGTTGATCAGCAGCGCGTTGGTCAGGCTGTCCCGTTCCTTGTGGTCGTCCTGCAGGATACCGATGTAGTCGGCGATCGCACCGGGAGGCAAAGCGCGCGCAGCCATTCGACGCTCGACGCCGCGCATCAAAGTGCCCTGCTTGTAGTAGGTGAAGTCATGGGGTGTTTTGGCCCGCAGCAGCGCGATGATGTCAGCCAGCGTCCCGGGGCTCTCGGGTATTTCGCTCGCCGTCCCTTCGTCCGGGAGGACCGATGCCCCTCGGGCAAAGGCAAGGAATGCGGCCGGAATTTTGTCCACTGGCAGAACGGCGTCGGCCAGGCCTGTCAGGACGGCACTCTGCGGCATCCCGTCATAGGCCGCCTCGTGCGGATCCTGGACGACGACGAATCCACCGGCTCTGTTGACCGCGGCAAGCCCGACGGTGCCGTCGGCACCGGTCCCGGACAGGACGACACAAACCGACCGGGATCCGGCATAATCGGCGAGCGACGTCAAAAGAACGTCGAACGGAAGGCGCACGCCATGCGGTGCCTCGGCCGAGGCGACATGCAGGAAACCATTATGGACGGAGAGGAAGGTCCCGGGTTCGATGATGTACAGATGATCCCGTTCGATGACGCGGCCATCGCGCGCCGCTTCCACGACCAGACGGGTATGGTCCCGCAGCAGCTCGGGGATCAGGCTCTGATGATGGGGATCGAGGTGTTGCACGAAGATGAACGCCAGCCCGCTCTCCGCCGGAACGGCTTCGAGCATCTTTCGCAAGGCCTCCAGCCCTCCCGCGGAAGCGCCGACAGCAACGATCGCAAAACCAGGATCGGTCGCGGTTTCTGCCGGTGTTGTCCCGACAGGGTCACCGGCATCATCTACCGGCCATTTCGTGCGACGCTCATCCGGCATGTCGTCATCCCCTCACATCTTCCGATAGAAGATGCTCAGAAGCGAGAATGTCGTGGAATACGGCCTCTCGATCTGTGATCTAAGCGTGGTCACCTTTGGCACCCGGTGTCAACAGATTGAAATCACGACAAAACTGCGGTCGGGTGCGGTTCGTGCCCGTAAGTGTTTTCCGAAGCTGCCGGAACCGCCGACAAGGGTGTATGACGGATGCCTAGACTTCGCCGTGCCTTGTCGACAACCACACCGCGTGCCCACAGCAAGCATCCGTGGATGCCTGAAAGCATCCATTCATGGCTTGCAGCCACGCCAACATGCAGGCGAACGGCACTCTTTCGTAGCTGTCCGGTGCTGCCTTTCTCCCCCGTTCCGGCGGAAGCTGTCCTCAAACCCGAGCCGTGACCACGCCATGAAAAAACCTCGTATCCTTCTTGTCGAAGACGAGCCGCTGATCTCCGTATTTTTCGCCGAACTGCTGGAAGAGATGGGAAACGAGGTGTGTTCGATAGAGACGACCGAAGCAGGTGCGGTGGCTGCCGCCGAATCCCTGAAGCCGGACCTCTTGATCATCGACGTTCACCTGCGCGAAGGGAACGGCCTGAACGCCGTTGCGCGTATCCTGCAGAAAGGCTTCGTTCCGCATATCTTCACCACCGGCGACCGGACGGTGCAGGGCGAAACGGCGTCGGGAGCCGTGGTCCTGCAGAAGCCGTTTCTCGACGTTGCCCTCGAACAGGCTATCAAGGCCGCGCTCGCCAGCGCTGCGCCGCTGCCGTAAAGGCACCCATCTGCAAAAGGACTATCGGCATCGCCCAGGGTTGACGATCCCGGACCGGCAGACCCGAAATCCGAGCCCGGCGCTTGCATGAAACGCTCCCGCGCCCGCCTGCCTGGCAGCCGCGTCTGCACACGCACGTCCCGCACCAAACGTTTCGGCACCACCTGGTGGGCGACGGCCGGCGCGGAAAGACTGGTGGGAGATGGCGCCGGCCCCTGAAGGCCGGCGTTGATGCTACAGGATGGTGATGTCGTTCAGCACGCCGGTCGCACCAGGGGCTGCCCATGCCGTCGATCCAGCCAACTGCCGGTCGTACCAAGTCCTCGTCGTTCCCGTGAGATGAACCTGGCCGCCGATTGCCGAGACGTGGATCGTGTCGGGAGAGAACCATGAGCGGTGAAGGGCATTGCGGATATGCGCGCTGATGTCGCTTTCGCTGACCCTGGGCTTGATCGTCGTCTGGTCGGATACACCGACGACACCGAGCAGGCTGCGGACATCGCGCTTGGCGGCGACCTGCTGGTAATGCCATTCGACTTCGCCGGTCAGCGTCACCCAGCCGTTCTGGACGGTGATGCGGATCGTATCGTCTGGAACCTCGACGTCCCAATCGAGCCGGTTCAAAGCGGCGGCGGCAATCTCGTCATCCGTCCGCCTGGACTCGAAGGGAAGCTTCACTTCGATCTCTTCGGCAACGGCCTTCACACCCTTCACGCGCTGCGCAGCCTTTTCTGCCACGGACTTTGCCAGATAGGTGTCGACATGGCCACTGAGGGTCACGACGCCGTCCTTTGCCGTCACGCCGATATGGGCGGCTTCGACAC
>CAZZZI010000117.1:0-7369 GCA_964658415.1 uncultured Sphingomonas sp.
GAATGCGGCCATCTCTGCCCGCTGACGATGACCAGCGCCTCGGTGGCGGCGATGATGGCTTCGCCCGCAGTCCAGAAGGACTGGGCGCCGAAAATCTTGTCGCGCAAATATGATTCGACCAACAAGCCGGCCATGCAGAAATCCGCCGTCACCATTGGCATGGGCATGACGGAAAAGCAGGGCGGCACCGACGTGCGCGCCAACTCCACTTCGGCCGAACGGGTGGGCGAGGGCATCTATCGCCTCTCCGGCCACAAGTGGTTCCTGTCGGCGCCGATGAGCGACGCCTTCATCATGCTCGCCCAGACGGGCGACGGGCTCGGCTGCTTCCTGGTGCCGCGGCTGCTCGAGGACGGGTCGGCCAACGGCCTGCATTTCCAGCGGCTGAAGGACAAGATCGGCAACCGCTCCAATGCGTCTGCCGAAGTCGAGTTCAGCGACACGTTCGGCTTCCTGCTCGGCACGCCGGATGGCGGTGTGCGCACCATCCTCGACATGGTGACGTTGACGAGGCTCGATTGTGCACTGGCGTCGTCCGGCATCATGCGGGCCTCGCTGGCGGAAGCCGTCCACCACGCCCGTGGCCGCAGCGTCTTCGGCAAGCCGCTGGTGAGCCAACCCATCATGACCCGCGTGCTCGCCGACATGGCGCTCGACGTCGCCGGTGCGACGGCGTTGTCCTTCCGGCTTGCCGAGGCTTTCGACCGGGCGCGCGACAGCGCCGACGATGCCGCCTATGCGCGGGTGATGACGCCCGTCGCCAAATACTGGTGCTGCAAGATCGCGCCGGCGCTGATCTACGAGGCGATGGAATGCATCGGCGGCAGCGGCTACATCGAGGAGCGGCCGATCGCCCGGCACTACCGCGAGGCGCCGGTCAACGCCATCTGGGAAGGCTCCGGCAATGTCATGGCGCTCGACCTGCTGCGTGTGCTGAACCGGGGCCGGGACCTGTTCGAAACGGTGTTCGCCGGTCTCGCCCGCGATCTCGGCCCGGCCGGCAAGAAGACAATCGCCGTGCTGCGTGCCGCCATGGCGCTCTGCGAGCGCGACGAGGGGGCTGCGCGGCTGCTGATCGAGCAATTGGCTTTGGCCGCCGCTGCAGCCGAGCTCTATAGGCTCGGCGCCGGCAAGGTGGCCGATGCCTTCATCGAGACGCGTCTCGCCGGCGGCTGGCGCTCGACCTACGGCATGCTCGACAGCCGTTTCGACGCCAGCTACATCGTCGATCTGCTCTATCCACCCGCGACCTGACGGAGAGTTCGGCTCGCATCGAAACGTGAGGAGGACGTGTGGTTAAGATTCGCAGCTTTCGTGCCTCCGATATCGACAGCCTCTATGCTATTTCGCTGGCAACCGGCCATGCCGGCGGCGATGCCTGGCACCTCTATATCGACGGCCGGCTGATGGGTCATATCTATGTCGGTCCCTATGCCAAGTTCAGCCCCGAGACGGTTGTGGTCGCCGAGGACGAGGAGGGCGTTGGCGGCTATATCCTCGGTGTGTTCGATACGCCCGCGTTCGAGGCGCGGCTCGAGCAGGACTGGTGGCCGGGACTGCGCGCCAGTTATCCCGAGCCGACCGGTCCCTCGTCCGCATGGACGGCCGACGAACGCCGCTGCTTCATGATCCACCACCTCCGGCATACCCCTGATAGTCTGGTCGAACCCTATCCGGCCCATCTGCACATGAACCTCCTGCCGCGCATGCAGCGCAGGGGCACCGGCACAGCGCTGCTGGAGCGCTGGGTCGAGATGGCGCGCAGTGCCGGGGTAAAAGGTATCCATCTCAGCACGAATGCCGCCAACCATGGCGCCCAGCGCTTCTGGCCGAGGCGCAGCTTTGAGCCGCTCTCCCCGCCGGTGGCGCCGCTGTCGGAAACGACGATGTGGTATGGGCGGAAAGTTTGAGCACCGTCCGTTGATCGTGCAGGGTTCAGGCAGGCACGACTTTCAGGCTACCTTCAGCCCCAAGTATTTTGCGATAGGATCGAAGTCGCGATCATTGTGAAGGAGGCTATGGTTCTCTTCGATACAAAAGGTGCCGATTACAACATCGACCGTGTTGCGTACGGTAATCCCTCGCTTGCGGAGCTCTCGATAGTTGCCGGCGGCCTTTGCCAAAAGCCTGTCGCTGAGCATTTGCTGCACGGGGAACTGGCGAAGACCTTTTTCTATCAACAAAGCTTCCGGTTCAGAACGCGCGCCCTGGAGCACTTCGAGAAGTATCAGGTCGCCGACTAAAATTTCCTTGGTGTCACCGATATTTTTGAGGCGCTCGATCGTGGCGATATCTTTGCCGCGAAGCTGTGCAATCCAGACTGAGCTATCAACGACGATCATATCTCGTCGTTTTCCGGTCGATCCCGTCGCATTGTCTGCAGATCTCCTTCCCAGCCGAGACCGGCGAGGCTGTCGATCGCCTTCCTCTGCCGATAGCGCAGGACGAGATCGCGCAGCGCTTCTTCAACGATTGCTTTTTTTGTCGCCAGGCCTGTGGCTTCTTTGGCTGCGGCCATCAGCTCGTCGTCGAGTTCTATGTTGGTGCGCATGTTTCACCTATGTGTATATTTCCGCCAAAATATACACTAAAATATCCGTGTCTTCAATAAGCCTCTTCGGCGGGGATCTTGGTGGCGCTTCCGATCATCCACAAGCAATGGGCAGCGTCGACGTACCCACGGTTTGCGCCCTAGTGCTGACACTGATAGGCACGCGACAGGCGATTGATCACCGGAGAGCATATGTCAGACGCAGCCTTGATCCTCGAAAAGCCGACATCGGCGTCGGTCGATCCCGACAGGCGGATCCGCAACCGTCTGTCGACGGAAAAGTTGATTCTCGAATCGGCGAAGGCGCTGCTCGCCGAACACGGTTTCCAGGAATTCGGCATCAACGCCGTCGCCCGCCGCGCCGGGTGCGACAAGCAGCTGATCTATCGCTACTATGGCGGGCTCGACGGGCTGGTCGAGGCGATCGGTGCCGATCTCGGCAGCTGGGTGAGGGACCGTATCCCCGATGACAGCGGCGGCATGTTCCTGTTGACTTATGGCGACCTGATGGAGCGGCTGGCGCTGCTGTTCCTCGACGCGCTGCGCTCCGATCCGCTGATGCGGCGAATCGTTGCCTGGGAGGTTTCCGAGCAGACGGAGCAGGTGCGCAAGCTGTCGGAGGCGCGCTCCAAGGCGCTGGCCGCCTGGATCGACCGGATGCGCGGATCGCTGGCGCCGCCGAAGGGCGTCGATGCCGTCGCGGTGAATGCCATCATCCTCGCCGCCATCCAGCATCTCGTGCTGTCGGCCGCCATCGGCGGACAGTGCGCGGGATTGTCGCTGAAGAGCGAGAAGGATTGGGACAAGGCAGCCACCGGGCTGAAGCGCATCGTCCGGGCCGTCTACGGCTGACTTCTCCACAGGCCGTTAACCTTAACAAATGGTTTACGTTGCGGCTCGCGGGTTAACGGCACAAGGTGGGGAGGTCATCAATCGTTAACCAGTGTACCCATGACAGCAAAACCAGCGAAAGCCGCGCTATTCCTTGTATCCATGGTGTTTTTCGCCGTCCTCGCACTGAACATTGCCGTCCCGGCTCTGATTCTCGGAGCACTGACGCTGGCAAGCGAAATGTTGCTTTCCGGTGGAGACGACGCCGCGTTCGGGGGAGTCATCGCATGAAATGGTTTTTGCTGTTCTGGGGCGGGCCGATCTTCTTTCTCGGCAGCTGGTACTGGCTGTCCTACTATGACATCAGCTTCGGCATCTTCATGTATACCCGCCAGGTCCATGACCTGACCTTCCAGGTCTACGGCAACATTCTCGGCCTGCCGCCCGAATCCATTCCGCCGCTGGTGCTGCGCGCCATCATCATCGACAGCCTCGTCGTGTTCGCCTTGATCGGCTTTCGCAAACGTAAGCTCATTTTTGCTTGGTGGCAGGCCCGTCAGGCATCGAAGTCTGTCGCCACGTTGCGGGCGAGGGAAGATAGCCTGTCGAGCGCGCCCTGAAGGATGAAGCTCGCCGCCGCCGAATCGATGCGGTCGGCGCGTTTCGCTCGAGAGACGTCCATGGCGATCAGCTGCCGCTCGGCAGCCACGGTCGACAGGCGCTCGTCCCAGAAGACGAAGGGCAGGGCGGTTTTCTCCGACATCGCCCGCACGAAGGACTGCGTCGCCTGCACCCTTGGCCCCTGCGAACCGTCCATGTTGACCGGCAGGCCGATGATGAAGGCCGCCACCTTTTCCTTGTCCGCAAACGCCAGCAACGCCGCCGCATCAGGCGTGAATTTTACGCGCTTCAAGACAGGCCGGGGTGTTGCGAAGCGGCGGCCGATATCCGACATTGACAGGCCGATGGTCTTGGTGCCGAGATCGAGCCCTGCGACTGCCTGGTTCGGAAGCAGCACTGCGGCGAGTTCTTCAATCGTGAGCACCGTCATCCGTTTGTTATCCCGTCAAAAGAAATTGAACGCCGGATCGGTGTCAATCGCCGCCGTCTGGACTATGTCGATCTTGTCCTTAGCACCGGGACCCACAATTGCATCCCCTAATTCACGGAGTTTTCCCATGAAAGTCACCTGGCTCGGCCATGCCGCATTCCGCATTGAGACGTCCAAGGCCACCATCCTGATCGATCCCTTCCTCACCTATAACCAGTCCTTCTCCGACGCCGGCCTGACGATCGCAGACGTTTCCAAGGGCGTCACACACATCCTCCTGACCCATGGTCATGCGGACCACGTCGGCGACACCGCAGCGATTGCCAAGGAAACCGGTGCCACGGTTCTCGCCAATGCGGATCTCGCCGCCTGGCTCGGTGGCAAGGGCGTCGAGAAGCTCCAGTCCGGCAACACCGGCGGCACGATCCACTTCGACGGCTTTACCGTTACCTTCACCAACGCGCTGCATTCCTCGGCCCAGCAGACCGAAGACGGCGTCTCGCACGCGCTCGGCAATCCCAACGGCCTGGTGCTGCATTTCGACGACGCCCCGACGCTCTACCACATGGGCGATACCGACATCTTCGGCGACATGGCGCTCATCAACGAGCTGCATCAGCCCGAGATCGGCATCGTGCCGATCGGCGACCGCTACACCATGGGCGGTGCGGTCGCAGCGCTTGCCTGCCAGCGCTTCTTCAACTTCAAGACGGCGATCCCCTGCCACTACGGCACCTTCCCCGTCATCGACGCCACCGCCGACAAGTTCGTGGCCGGCATGGAAGGTGCAGCCACCAAGGTCGCCGTGGCCAAGGTCGGCGAGGTCCTGACCTTCTAAGGTTTGACGAGGAGATATGCCGGTTTCTGGCATATCTCCAAACGACGCGCTTGGGCCTCAGCCCATTTGCGGCTCTTGTCTGACTGACGATTGGCAAAGCTGGGGCGCGGCCGAATGGCCGGCGTCGGGCGACCAGGTACCCAGCGCTTCGACCCTGCGGGTGAGACGCGGATAGTGCGAGAAGATATGCAGGACGAGACCGGCAATCCCCGGCACCATGCGCTCCTGCGCCTCGAACGCGGCTGGATTCATCTGAGCATTGAGCCGTGCGCTGCCGCATGCGAGCATTTGCAACGCTGTGCGTGAAGCGCGCAGGTCGCGGGAGACGATGAGGCCAATTCGATCGCATGTCAGCTCGCGACCGCGCGAATAGGCTGCGCCGAGAAAGGGCACCATATGTCCCGGCAGATGCAGCAGCACAGAAATCGTGTCGAGATGGCCGGCCACATGGTGGCCGAGCTCATGCCCGATCACAAATCTCACCTGGTCTTCGTCGTCGGCGTCGATGAGCTGCGACGTCAGCCAGATGTAGCGGGTGCGCCCGACGAGCCTCAGCGCCATCGCATTCATCACCCCGCTGGAATTATAGACGAAGCACTGTGGCGCGCCTTCCAGTCCGAGCAACCTGGCGCCATCCTCGACCATCTTGTGAAGATGCGGAAACTGCTGTTCGCTGACCATGACATAGTGGCCGATCATATAGGCGCGCATCAGCGCCCGCACGACATAGCCGAAAAACCAGAAAAATATGGCATAAACAATGAATAAAGCCAGCATGACAGGGTTGTTCAGCGCCGCAAGTACGATGGTACCAGCAACTACCAGCCAGATGACAACGCCGAAGACCAGCATCAGCAGGCCGTATAGTTTTTCCTTTGGATGCCTGACTTTTGAAACCTTGAAATCCATCTTTGTCCCCCCGATAGATCAACTGAATTTTGATAATTAGCATTTTTGAGATAGTTCAAGGACGGAGAAAACAATAGGTTGCAAAATGCCTTAAGCCGAAAAATGCTTAACGAGTTTTGCGTTGCGCCGTTTTCGTCGCTCATATCGCGTGCGGCAGGGATTTTGCCGGTATGCCTCGGCCTTGGCAGTTGCGAAGGTCCCGGAGGGCCTTTATAGCGGGTAGAAAATATCCCAGCCGGAGAATGCCATGTCCGTCGATCTTGCCATCGTCAAGCGCGTTGCGCGCCTCGCCCGCATCGCCGTCACAGAAGATGAAGCCAGCCGCATGGTCGGCGAGCTGAATGGCATCCTCGGTTTTGTCGAGCAGCTCTCCGAAGTCGACGTGACAGGCATCGAGCCGATGACCTCGGTCACCCCGATGGCGATGAAGAAGCGCGCGGACATCGTCACCGACGGCAGCAAGGCCGACGACATCGTCGCCAACGCGCCGCTCACCGACCGCAATTTCTTCCTGGTACCCAAGGTCGTCGAATAGGCGCGTACCGCCGTTTCCGACCCTTCCGACCACCAAGCATTCCAGACCTGAAGTGATGATCCGATCATGAGCGAACTGACCAGCCTGACCATTGCCGAAGCCCGCGACAAGCTGCAGGCCAAGGACATTACCGCCACCGAGCTGACGACGGCCTATGTCGCGGCCATCGAGGCGGCCAATGGTGCGCTCAACGCCTATGTCACGGTCACGCCCGACAAGGCGCTCGAGATGGCCAAGGCCTCCGACGCCCGTATCGCCGCAGGCTCCGCCGGTGCGCTCGAAGGCATCCCGCTCGGCATCAAGGACCTGTTCGGCACCGAGGGCGTCCATACCCAGGCGTGCAGCCACATCCTCGACGGTTTTGAGCCGCGCTACGAATCGACCGTCACCCAGAACCTCTGGAACGACGGCGCCGTCATGCTCGGCAAACTGAACATGGACGAGTTCGCCATGGGCTCGTCGAACGAAAGCTCCTATTACGGCCCGGTCATCAACCCCTGGCGCGCTGAAGGCTCCAACCGGCAGCTGGTTCCCGGCGGCTCCTCCGGCGGTTCGGCTGCGGCCGTTGCGGCCCATCTCTGCGCCGGCGCCACCGCCACCGACACCGGCGGATCGATCCGCCAGCCGGCCGCCTTCACCGGCACGGTCGGCATC
>CAZZZI010000117.1:7379-14068 GCA_964658415.1 uncultured Sphingomonas sp.
CCTACGGCCGCTGCTCGCGCTGGGGCATCGTCGCCTTCGCCTCGTCGCTCGACCAGGCCGGCCCGATCGCCCGCGACGTGCGCGATGCCGCCATCCTCCTGAAGTCGATGGCATCGGTCGATGCCAAGGACACGACTTGGGTCGACCTGCCCGTACCGGATTACGAGGCAGCCCTCGGAAAGTCGCTGAAGGGCATGAAGATCGGCATTCCCAACGAATACCGCGTCGATGGCATGCCCGGCGAGATCGAGACCCTCTGGCAGAAGGGCATCGCCTGGCTGAAGGATGCCGGCGCCGAGATCGTCGACATTTCGCTGCCGCACACGAAATATGCGCTGCCGGCCTACTATATCGTCGCCCCGGCCGAAGCCTCGTCGAACCTTGCCCGCTATGACGGCGTGCGCTACGGCCTGCGCGTCGACGGCAAGGACATCGTCGACATGTACGAGAAGACCCGCGCTGCCGGCTTCGGCACCGAGGTCAAGCGCCGCATCATGATCGGCACCTATGTTCTCTCGGCCGGCTACTACGACGCCTATTACCTGCAGGCCCAGAAGGTCCGCACGCTGATCAAGCGCGATTTCGAACTGGCCTTCCACGCCGGCGTCGATGCCATCCTGACACCGGCCACGCCATCCTCGGCCTTCGGCATCGCCGACGAGGAACTGGCTGCCGATCCGGTCAAGATGTACCTCAACGACATCTTCACGGTGACGGTCAACATGGCCGGTCTGCCGGGCATCGCCGTCCCCGCCGGCCTCGACGCCAAGGGCCTGCCCCTCGGCCTGCAGCTGATCGGCAAGCCATTCGACGAGGAAACCCTGTTCAAGACGGCGCACGTCATCGAGCAGGCCGCTGGCAAGTTCACCCCTGCCAAGTGGTGGTAAGGGGCGGATTGAGGTCTTGACGTCCCGCTTGGTGTGCAATGCCGAGCGGTGATATTTTCACGGAATGGACGAGCAAACGCCGAAAAAGTCATCCAATGATCGGGTCGGTTACGACCCGTCATCGCTGACGGATTGCGAGCACGACGCGTAGACGCAAACGAAAATTGCGGCGGCCTGCAAGAGGCGATCGATCATCCAGATCAACGTAGGTCATAAAACCATGTCTGGAAGCGGTTCGGTCTTGAACATTAGGTTTCCGCCTACCGCTTTCGCTGACCCAGACGAGATCCACGCCCAAATTGCCGCCGCCGACCCGTTCATCTGCCGCGCTGGTCGCATTGCCGGCACGCACGAACTGCCCGTCGCCCGACTACCGTATTTCGTCGTCTATAGGCTGGCGACCGAAGCGGAAATCGATGTCATCACCATCAGGCATGAACGCCGACGAGATCCTGAACACTGACATCAGGCAGTTCGAGCTGCCTTTAGCGATCGCTGGGCCTGAATCATCCCTTAGCCAGCTTCGCCTAGCATCTTTCAAAAACAGTCATCCAGTGCTCTACTGGTCCTATAACGCGTGGGGCGCTCATGATCCACATTCGCAATGCCCATGAGGGCGAGACGGACATTCTGACCAATATCGGCCTGCGCGCCTGGCAGAAAGCCATGGCAGCGATTGGCGACAGCGACGTCATGATGGACGGCGCCAGGGATGCCTTCTCGAATTTCACCCGCGACTCCTGGCTGACGATCACGGTCGTCGAGAACCATGGCGTCGCCTGCGGCTGGGCAGCGCGCGAAAAGCTCGATGAGAACATCACCGATTTCTGGATCGATCCGGATGAACTGCGCCAGGGATTGGGCTCGGCGCTGCTCGCGCAGATCGAACATGACGTCGCCGCCCAGGGGTTCGAGAAGGTGGCATTGCAGACCCATGCCGGCAACGAGGAGGCGATCGGCTTCTTCAAAGCCCATGGCTATGCCGTCCATTGGCTGTCCGTTGTCTACTCGCCGGCGCTCGACCGAGACCTGCCGACCGTCGGCCTGTCGAAATCGCTGCTGCCGGGAGACGATGGCACCTATGGCAGCGCATTCTGAGGCATCGGCGGGGCTTCATCACTCGAGTTGCTGAAGCGTCCGCGCGTCCGGCAGGCCATCGAAGAAACGATCGAGGGCGCGGTGGAAGACCGAGCCGGCCGCGCTGACGGCGGCAAACAGCGTCAGGCTCGAGCAGAATTTCACATCGTCGGGCGAGCCCAGGATGTCGTGGGCCGACCTGTTCTCGACGGTAAGCATCGCCGCGACACAGCGCAGCAGTCGGGGCCCGAGCAGCGGGTGGCTCAAATACTCCGTCGCCTCAGTCAACGACCCGATGGCATAGCGCTTCGACATCGACGAGGCGCCCAGTCCCGCCACCTGTGGAAAGACGAACCACATCCAGTGCGAGTGCTTGCGGCCAGCGGAAAGCTCCGCCAGCGCCTGTGCATAGATGCCCTCCTGCGCCTCCACGAACCGCGCGAGATCGTGAGGGTCTGTCGATGTGCTCATCCGCTCTCTCCTTCGACACTGCTCCTGTTATGTTGGGCGCATAACGCGATCCGGCAAGACGAAGGCAAGGAGAGGGCGGCAAAGCCATCAAATGCCGCTCCGAAAGCCCGAAAGCCTTGCACGCCCATGCCATTTCCTTTACCTCCACAGACACGGAATCCAGCCTTAAAAGAGCATCCCATGACCCTAGTCGACGTCCGCACGCCCGATCCGAAACGCTTCATCCCCGGCGCCACCGGCGACTGGGAAGTCGTCATCGGCATGGAGGTGCACGCCCAGGTCCTCTCGAACTCCAAGCTGTTCTCCGGCGCCTCGACCGAGTTCGGCAAGCCGGCCAATTCCAACGTCTCGCTGGTCGATGCCGCCATGCCCGGCATGCTGCCCGTCATCAACGAGGAGTGCATTGCCCAGGCCGTGCGCACCGGCCTCGGCCTGAAGGCGCAGATCAACAAGCGCTCGCTGTTCGACCGCAAGAACTACTTCTATCCCGACCTGCCGCAGGGCTACCAGATCTCGCAGTTCAAGGACCCGATCGTCGGCGAGGGCCAGATCGTCATCTCGCTCGGTCCTGACCGCCAGGGCCAGTTCGAGGACATCGAGATCGGCATCGAGCGCCTGCATCTCGAGCAGGACGCCGGCAAGTCGATGCACGACCAGCACGCCACCATGTCCTATGTCGACCTCAACCGCTCCGGCGTGGCGCTGATGGAGATCGTCTCCAAGCCCGACATGCGCTCCTCGGACGAAGCCAAGGCCTACATGACCAAGCTGCGTTCGATCGTGCGCTACCTCGGCACCTGCGACGGCAACATGGACGAGGGCTCGATGCGCGCCGACGTCAACGTGTCCGTCCGCAAGCCCGGCGGCGACTTCGGCACGCGCTGCGAGATCAAGAACGTCAACTCCATCCGCTTCATCGGCCAGGCGATCGAGTACGAAGCCCGTCGCCAGATCGCCATTTTGGAAGACGGCGGCTCGATCGACCAGGAAACGCGAATGTTCGACCCGGGCAAGGGCGAGACAAACTCGATGCGCGCCAAGGAAGACGCGCATGACTACCGCTATTTCCCAGACCCGGATCTACTGCCGCTCGAATTCGACGATGCCTACATCGCCCATCTCGCCAAGGATTTGCCGGAACTGCCGGACGCCAAGAAGGAGCGCTTCGTGCGCGATCTCGGCCTGTCGGTCTACGACGCCTCGGTGCTGGTGTCGGAAAAGGCGATTGCCGATTATTACGAGGCCGTCGCCGCTGGTCGCGATGGCAAGATGGCTGCCAACTGGGTCATCAACGACTTGCTCGGCGCCTTGAACAGAACCGGCAAAAGCATTGAAGAGACTCCGGTTTCCGCCATCCAGCTCGGCGGCATCATCGACCTCATCAAGTCCGAAGCCATATCAGGCAAGATCGCCAAGGATGTCTTCGAAATCATCCTCACCGAAGGCGGCGACCCGGCCGAGATTGTCGAAACCAGGGGCATGAAGCAGGTCACCGACACCGGCGCCATCGAAAAAGCCGTCGACGAGATCATCGCCGCCAATCCCGACCAGGTCGCCAAGGTGCTGGCCAAGCCGACGCTGGCCGGCTGGTTCGTCGGCCAGGTGATGAAGTCGACGGGCGGCAAGGCCAACCCGCAGGCCGTGCAGGCGCTGGTCAAGGCCAAGCTCGGTATACCAGAGGAATAGCGATGTACTTCGTCCGCACTGCCAGCGCGCGGGATCTCGAGAAGGTGCGTGTGCTCCTGCACGACACCTGGCACGCCACCTATGACAGCCTCTACGGCGCGGCCAAGGTCGATGAACTCCATGCTTCATGGCATTCAACAGCGACTTTGAAGGCCCGGCTGGAGAAGAAGGATTCCGAATTCGTCGTTGCGGATGATGGCAAGGATATCGGCGGCATGGGTTACGCCGCGATGTCGAGCGAGTTGCCGAAAACGGCAGTGCTCTACATGTTCTATGTCAAGCCTTCAGCGCAGCGCCAGGGCGTTGGCCGCGATCTGTTTGCCGAGCTTGAAACCTGCTTTCCCGATGCTGACCGGATGCGTGTCGAGGTGGAGCCGGAAAACAAAGCGGCCATCGCCTTCTACACGGGACTCGGCTTCGACCAGATCGGTCGGAACGAGAATGATGGCCCAAAGCAATCCGGCCTGCCAACGCTGGTGTTCGAGCGGGCTCTCACGAGCCACTGATCGACTAGATATATCTCCGCTTTCCACCGCGTTCCTGGTTCACCTGCATCATGACATCCGGCGCAAGCTCGCCCCCTCTGTCACTTCGTGACATCTCCCCCACAAGGGGGGAGATTGGCTGGAGAACCATCGCCCGTCCCAATGGGAAGCGATGTCTTGTCGCCCTTTGATAAGGCGGCCCGGAGGCTGCGGTTAATCTCCCCCCTTGTGGGGGAGATGTCGGCGTAGCCGACAGAGGGGGGTATCTCGCCGCAATATCAGGCGAGGTGAGTGCAATGCAGACGGTGCTACCAACCCACCACCACATGACGAGCCACAAATGCAGACACCCATGACGAACCTCCTGATCCGCGAAGCCCGCGAGGCCGATCTCTCAGCCCTCATCGCGCTCTTCGCCTCCGACCCGCTCGGCGGCCACGGCGATACGCTGGATGCCGAGGCTTTCCCGCGCTACCTCGCCGCCTTCAACACCATCGCAGCCTCTCCCGACCAGACCCTCTATGCCGCCGAACTCGACGGATCAGTCGTCGGCACCTTCCAGACGATGATCACCACCTCGCTCAACGGTCGCGGATCGCAGGCGATGATCATCGAGGCGGTGCAGACGCGCGACGACATGCGGGGAAAGGGGATAGGTGCCGCGATGATCAACCATTGCATTGAGGAGGCGAGGGCAAAAGGGATGCGTCTGGTGCAACTGACCTCCAATGCTGCGCGCAAGGATGCCCACCGCTTCTACGAGCGGCTGGGCTTCAAGCCGACCCATCTCGGCTTCAAGATGGCACTGAAATGACGGTGGCAGGCGCTGGAATCGCTGGACAATAATTTTTGCAGGCGGCATAAGCTTGGGATCGAATTCTGCTCCCGCCCGCGCCCTCTCGTCGGGCACCGAGGAAAAGACATGATGAAATTCCTGCTGCTAACCTTCACCTGGTGGAACGGTACCACTGTCGGCACGCGGCTTGCGATCTGGCGTTTCGGAAAGCGCGTCGGCGAGGACGAAGCCGGCAACGTCTACTACGAGGGTGGCATGTCGTCCTATGGCCTGCCCAAGCGCTATGTCGTCTATAACGGCTATGCCGAAGCCTCCGCCATTCCGCCCGGCTGGCACGGCTGGATGCACCACCGCACCAACGTGCCGCCTTCGCAGGAAACCTATGTTCCGAAGGAATGGCAGAAGGCCCACAAGCCGAACCTGACCGGCACGCCGCAGGCCTACCGCCCACCGGGCTCGCTGGCGGTTGCCGGCGAACGTCCGCGCGTCACCGGCGACTACGACGCCTGGACGCCCGGCAACTGAGCGGGTCGCCCGACCCCTCTCGTCCACCCCGCGCTTTGGCCACAATTGGCGTTTAGGCGCTGTGAACCGGCCGCTCGTCCCCTGAGCCCTGCCGACCGATAAGAACGCTGGAGACTGGCGGACATGACGTTTTTCACGCGAGGCGCTTCTTTGCGTGCGGCGACCGCAGCGCTCCTCGGCCTCGGCGCCATCGCCGTTTCCGGCCCGGCAGACGCCGCCCGCATCTCTAACCCCGTCGCCGTCTTTTCCGGCCTAGACAAGATCACCGGCCGCATCACCACCTTCGACGTGTACCTGAACGAGACCGTCCAGTTCGGCGCCCTGCAGGTGACCCCAAAAGCCTGCTACTCGCGCGACGACACCGAGCAGCAGAAGGTCGACGGCTTCGTAGAGGTTGACGAGATCACTCTCGACCGCCGCATCCGCCGCATCTTCACCGGCTGGATGTTCGCCGACAGCCCCGGTCTCAACGCCGTCGAGCACCCGATCTATGACGTCTGGCTGAAAGAGTGCAAACAGAAGTCGGATGTCCCGCCGCCGGATGCTGCGAAGACGAACTGAGGTCGAGACGTTCCGTCGATAGAATTGTTCGTCGCCTGCTGCATGTCGCTGTGATCAGCTCGTGCCGGTCTGTCGATGTTGGGTCAGGGAGCAGGGCGCGATATGCACGATGAGCACTATCTTCGCTCATCAGCTGGCGAGCCACCGGTCCCTCCCTCATTCCTGTGCTTGTCACAGGAATCCAGCCACGGCGCGTCTGCG
>CAZZZI010000118.1:0-9001 GCA_964658415.1 uncultured Sphingomonas sp.
TCTTCAACATCAAGTGCCGCCAGGCCGGATTGAAGCCGGATGCGGCGGTGGTGGTGGCCACCGTGCGGGCGCTGAAGATGAACGGCGGCGTCGCCAAGGGCGACCTCGGCATCGAGAATGTCGCGGCGCTGGTCGAGGGCTGCGTCAATCTCGGTCGGCATGTGGAGAATGTCCGCAAGTTCGGCGTTCCCGTGGTCGTCGCCATCAACCACTTCACATCGGACACGGATGCGGAAGTCGCCGCCGTGAAGGCGTATGTGGCCGGTCTCGGCGCGGAGGCGATCCTCTGCCGCCACTGGGCGGACGGTTCGGCCGGCATCGAGGAACTCGCGCGTAAGGTGGTGGAGATTACCCAATCCGGCGAGGCGCAGTTTGCGCCGCTCTATCCGGACGATATGCCGCTAATGGAGAAGATCGGCGTCGTGGCGGGGGAGATCTATCACGCCGGCGAGGTGACGGCCGACAAAGCGGTGCGCGACCAGCTTCGCGTCTGGGAGGAACAGGGCTACGGGCAACTGCCGGTCTGCATTGCCAAGACGCAATATTCTTTCTCAACCGATGCGGATGCGCGTGGTGCGCCGGAAGGCCATGTCGTGCATGTGCGCGAGGTGAGGCTGTCGGCCGGAGCTGGCTTCGTCGTCGCCATCACCGGCGAGATCCGCACCATGCCGGGCCTGCCGCGCTCGCCGGCAGCCGAGCGGATACAGCTCAACGAGCAGGGCTATATCGAAGGCCTGTTCTAGGCTTAATCCACTGAGTCAACAGGCTGTCAGGGTGAATCCGAGTGGGTCACCAAGTCCCTGATAATCAATGGCAATAGCGGAAGTCGCCGTTGCGCTTCAGCACGTCCATATGAAAATGGTTCTCATGGGCGGCGTCGCTTTCGGGATCGAGCACAGTCGAGAAATAGAGGCAGCCAGCCGCGCTGACGGCGCGCTGGAAGGCCCCTGCCAGCGTCGAATCCTCCTTGCGCGGCTGCACCTCAATCGTCGTGCCATCCTTGAATGTCATGCTCGCAATGTCGATCGCATTTCCGCGCGCGTGCTCCGAGATCTTGCCTGAGGTGGCGTTGTTGCGAAGGCGGCAGATATAGGTCGAGGCCTGGTTGATGGTGACGATCGGGCCGGCCTTCGGCAGGGCTGCCTCACCGGCGGGGATGACGCTGTTCTTCATCCAGTGCGACAGGGCAAGTGCCGCCTCGCAGCGCATCGTTCCCTCGGGCTTGAATTTGACGCCGGGCAGGGCTTCCGACAGGCTGATCGGCTTGTCGATGCCGCATCCGTCGCCGTCGTCGATGCGGGGGATGTCCTTGAAGACGGCGCCCATGGCTTGCAGGTCTTTCACGCAAGCCTGATGGTCGGCATCGCTCTCCGGCTCGATCGTCAGCGGTTCGGGCGGAGGATTACCCTTGCCGTCGGTGGCGTTCGAGACCGGTGACTTGTCCTCCTTGCTGGCGTCGTTGCCTTTGTCGGTTTCGGCTGGCTTGTCGGCGGGCGCTGCAGGCTTGTCCGCTGGCTCGCTGCCCTGTTTGTTTTTTGCATCGGTGCCATCAGGCGCCGCCGGCGTTGCGGGTTTCTCCGCGGGCGCGTCCGGTGCTTGCTGGGGCTTCGGCTCCGGGATGGGCGCAACGGGTTGCGACGTCTCTGCAGGCTTGCTGTCCGGGCGAGCTTCCGGCAGCGGTCCGCTCTCGGGCAGGGTGGCAGACGTCAGCAGCGCGACGCAGGCAAAGAGGGAGGCAATCCGGAGGAGCATATGGTTTCACCCGTTATGATATCTGACGGGGTCGCAACGTTTCGAAGCCGTATTCGTTGCAGATGGGTCACAAAACTCGGCGAACCCATAAACATGACTGACATATTCATGTTTATAACGGAGCCATATATTGACAATCTTAGTCATGTTTTTTATCGGGCAGGAAGGAGGCAAATATTTCTGCCTCGCTCCATCAGCCTAGCCAGCCCCTTGGGTGTTCACAGCGCACCAACCAGCCAGCCCGGTTCAGCATCTTTTGAGAGGAATGGTTATGGTTGCCCGGCAAACCCGTGCGCTTCTTTTGGCATGCACCACATTTTTGGCTTGCGATCTCGCTGCAGTCGTCGCCCGCGCGCAGACTGCGACACCTGACGAGGCTGTCGATAAAACTGGCAAAGGCGACCGCGTGACGCCGCTTCAGGCCATCGTCGTTAAAGGCAAGGCGGCCAAAAGCGACAAGGACGTTCTGGCCGATAGTCCGACCACCACGGAGACGACGGCGAAGACAATCGACGACAAGCAGATCGAGAGCTTCGAGGACCTCGGCCGCAGCACCGAAGTCGGCCTCGGCTTCGACCGGACGTCGGGCGGCGTCAACCTGCGCGGATTGCAGGACAACCGCATCCTCACCACGGTCGACGGCATCGAGATCCCCTATCTCCTCGATGGTGCCCGTGGCGCGGATGGCGGCGTCAATGCCTTCGATTTCAACGCTCTCTCGGCAGTCGACGTGGTGCGTGGGGCGGATTCCAGCCGCGCCGGGTCCGGTGCGCTGGGCGGTGCCGTCGTGTTGCGGACCCTGGAGCCGGAGGATCTGATCGATCCGGGCCGCACCTGGGGCGGCGTCTTCAAGCTCGGCTACGACAGCACCGACCGGAGTGCCGGTGGCTCGGCTGCCATCGCCAAGCGCATCGACAACACCGCCGTGCTGTTTCAGGGAGGCTATACCAAGGGTCATGAGACCGACAGCAAAGGCGATGTCGGCGGCTACGGAGCGAAGCGGTCGGAAGCCAATCCGGCCGATTACGACCAGCGCAGCGGCCTGTTCAAGATCCGCCAATACACCGATGTCGGCACCTTCGGGATTACGGCCGAGCACTTCAACAAGGACATAGACACCGACCTCAAGACCGCCCAAAGCCTGAGCGGCAACTATCGGCCGGGTAACGACGACGGCAGCGAGGATGTCAGGCGCAATCGCGTGTCGCTCGATTATAAATATGACACCGGCGGCGCTGGCGATCTGGTGGATACGGCGAATGCCGTATTCTTCTGGCAGGATCTGTTGCGCGAGAGCGGCACCGACGCCTATCGCTCGACCTCGGTCATCGGCCCCTACACGCGCGACAACGAACTCGAGAACCGCAGCTTCGGCTTCAACGGTAATGCCTCCAAGGCATTCGACACCGGCAGCCTGCACCACACCCTGACTTTCGGCCTGAACGTCAGCTTCGACAAGACGTCGCAATATTCTGCCGGCACGGACAGCTGCGGACCCGGCCCATTCTCATCTTTCGCGGCGTGCAATTTCCTGCACACCAACCAGTCCGACATGCCTGATGTCGACGGCAAGCGCGTCGGCGCTTTCGTCGACGACAAGATCGCCCTTGGCGACAGCCGGTTCTCGCTGACGCCCGGCTTGCGCTTCGATTGGTACGACTACGCGCCGAAGGAAACAGCCGCATACACGCGGAGCGCCAACTACTCCAGCATGCCAGACGGACAGAGCGGGACGCGTTTCTCGCCGAAGCTGCGGGCCTCCTACGAGCCCGAGGACAATGTCGAGATCTACGCGCAGTGGGCGATGGGGTTCCGCGCGCCAAGCGTCACCGAACTCTACGAGAACTACGGCGTTCCCGGCGGCTATGTCAGCTACGGCAATCCGGATCTGAAGCCTGAAACCAGCAACGGCGTCGAGATCGGCACGAACCTCGGTGACAAGGAGTTCGGCGGCCATATCGGTGCCTACTACAATCGCTACAAGAACTTCATCGACAGCGAAAACTATGCCGATCCGACCCGGACCTATCCGCTCGGCATCACCGAATACTTCAACCGCGCCAATGTCCGGATCTATGGCCTCGAACTCAGCGGCCACAAAACCTTCGACAATGGCATCCATGTCAGCGGTTCGCTCGCCTATGCCAACGGCAAGGATGCCGACAGCGGCGAGTACGTGGACTCGGTGGCGCCGGCCAAGGCAGCCTTCACCATCGGCTATGCGAAGGAAACCTGGGGGACGGACATGACGCTGATCACTGCGACGAAGGAGCCGAAGAAGGACGGCGACACGTTCCGCACACCCGGCTATGGCATCGTCGATCTCACCGGTTGGTGGAAGCCGGAGCAGGTCAAGGGTCTAACTCTGCGGGCAGGGGTCTACAACGTCTTCGACAAGACCTATTACGACGCTCTCAATGTGAAATCTGTGGTGCAGCCGCCGGAATACTATTCCGAGGCTGGCCGGGCCTTCAAGCTGACGCTGACCCAGCGCTTCTGAGCGGCTTGAAGAAGCGATATGGAAGGGCGGTGCCTCGGCGTCGCCCTTCTGCCGAGATCGACATCGGGGATAATTGAATCCGGCCGCTTTCGATGCTATCGAAATTGCTCAGTCTTTTGAGAAAGGAGGGCCGCAATGAACACGAGACTTTGGCGCAATCGCCAGTTCGGCCCGAACCATGCCCTGCGGACGCGTTTGCAGGGCTGATCAGAGGCTGTCACTCTCCCATACCCTTTCTGGTCTGCCCTTTCGGCCTGCAGCCGTGCGTCGTGCGCGCTGCATCCTGACATCCGCCGCGCGATGCCTCAGACAAGCGTTCAGCAGAGCTGACGCTGTCCGGCGCGATCTGCCCGGTCAGACCAGAGAACCACGATGACCTTGATCACCCTTCACACTCTTGCCGTCACTCTCGGCGCGCCGCTTTTTTCCAATCTCACCTTCACCCTCAACGCCGGAGACAGGGTCGGCATCGTTGCTGCCAACGGCCGGGGAAAGTCGACGCTGCTCAACTGCATCGCCGGCCGCCACGAGCCGACGGCCGGCGATGTGACCCGCGCGCGGGGGCTCACCATCGGCTATGTCGAGCAGAACCTCGACCCGGCGCTGTCGCAGCTGCCTTTCCACGATGCGGTCCGCCAGGCGCTCCCCCATGACCAGCCCGATAGCGAAAGCTGGCGGGTCGACATTGTGCTCGACGCGCTCGAGGTGCCCGAGCCGTTGCGCGAACGGCCGCTTGCGCATTTGAGCGGTGGCTGGCAGCGGCTGGCACTGGTGGCACGCGTTGCCGTCACCGAGCCGGACGTGCTGCTGCTGGACGAGCCCACCAACCATTTGGATCTGTCGAAGATTGCCCTCCTGGAAAACTGGCTGAACGGCTTGCCCCGCGATGTCGCGGTGCTTGTTGCAAGCCATGACCGGGCGTTCCTCGATGCCACCACGGGGCGCACCCTCTTCCTGCGCGCAGAGCAGTCCCAGCAGTTCCCGCTCTCCTACACCCGGGCCCGGGCAGCGCTCGACATGATCGACGTGTCGCAGGAGCAGCGTCACGAGAAGGATCTGAAGGCGGCGCAGCAGCTGCGGCGGCAGGCGGCCAAGCTTAACAATCTCGGCGTCAACTCCGGCAGCGACCTCCTGACCGTCAAGACGAAGCAATTGAGACAGCGGGCCGACCGGCTGGAGGAGGCGTCCCGACCCGGGCACCGCGAGCGTCCAGCCGGTGCCATCCGGCTCGGCAGCAGCACCAGCCAGGCGAAAATCCTCGTCACCCTGGACGACGCCACCGTCTCCACGCCCGAAGGCACGCCGTTGTTCAAAACCGGCAAGCTGTGGATCCGGCAGGGCGACTGTATCGTCGTGCTCGGCGCCAACGGAACCGGCAAGACGCGGTTGATGGAGATGATCCGCAGCGCGATCGAGACGTCAGGCGACGGTGTGTCTGCCATACGGGCCACGCCTTCGCTGGTGCTTGGCTACAGCGACCAGTCGCTGTCCCATCTTGCCGATGGCGATACGCCGCTTGCCACGGTGACGCGGTTGTTTGCGCTATCCGAACCCCGGGCCCGCAGCCTGCTCGCCGGTGCCGGCATCAGCGTCGAAATGCAGGGGCGGGCGACCGGCCGGCTGTCCGGAGGCCAGAAGGCGAGGCTCGCGATGCTGGTGCTCCACCTGCAGCAGCCGAACTTCCATCTCCTGGACGAGCCGACAAACCATCTCGACATCGAGGGGCAGGAGTCACTCGAGAAGGAATTGCTGGCGGAGGGCTCCACCTGCCTGCTGGTCTCGCACGATCGCAGTTTCGTGCGCGCGGTCGGCAACCGCTTCTGGCAGGTCGTTCGCAAACGGCTGGTCGAGGTCGACGATCCCGAGGCATTCTTCACCGCGGCACGGCTGCCGGGTTGAGAGTGCGCGGTTGAGATTGCAGGGTTGAGATTGGAGGTTTCGGGCGGCGGCCGGCCGCCCGAAATTTTCCCTCCGATTGCCGCTTGCGCATCGCCGCGTCCCGCGCTAACAATTTGGCTATGAACATGTCTTCGAACATTGCATCGTGGTGGTGGGCTCGCTAACAGCGGCCTCGACCCATCGTGTTCAAAGACGACGAGTAAGCCGCCCGAGAGTTTCAGGCGGCTTTTTTTGTATTTAAGCGCCTGTCGTCCCGGGCAAGAATGAAGCGGAGAGACGGTCATGGTTACGATCCTGCGGGATGACGGTGCGGAAATCTACGAGACCAAGGGCGGAATCAGCGTGACGCGCCAGCGTCGGCCAATTCCCTATGAGGACGCAGTTTCGTCCTACATCGAGAAGCTCGATGAGCGACGCGGCGCGGTGTTTTCATCGAACTACGAATATCCGGGCCGCTATACCCGCTGGGACACCGCCGTCGTCGATCCGCCTGTCGGCATCTCCTGCTTCGGCCGCAATGTCTGGATCGAAGCCTATAACGAGCGCGGCGAGGTGATCCTCGGCTTCATCGCCGAGCGGCTGCAGACGGTGCGCGAACTGGCGCTCGGCGCCTCGACGCCGCGCCGCCTGGATCTCACCGTCAAGGCGCCGGATCGGGTGTTTACCGAAGAAGAACGCTCGAAGATGCCGACGGTCTTCACGGTACTGCGGGCTGTCACCGATCTGTTCTATTCCCAGGCCGATGCAGCGCTCGGCCTCTACGGCGCCTTTGGCTACGATCTGGCCTTCCAGTTCGATTCCATCGACCTGAAGCTGAAGCGGCCGGACGATCAGCGCGACATGGTGCTGTTCCTCCCCGATGAAATCCTCGTCGTCGACAACTACGCCGCCAAGGCCTGGATCGACCGCTACGATTTCGAGAAGGGCGGGCTGACCACCGAAGGCAAGGCGGGCGACATTCCGGCCGGACCCTTCGAGCACACCGCCACCATTCCGCCGAAGAGCGATCATCGGCCGGGCGAGTTCGCCGAGCTGGTGACCAAGGCCAAGGAAAGTTTTCGCAAGGGCGACCTGTTCGAGGTCGTTCCCGGGCAGAAATTCATGGAGCGCTGCGATTCGAAGCCGTCGGATATTTCCAAGCGGCTGAAGGCGATCAATCCGTCGCCCTATTCCTTCTTCATCAATCTCGGCCATCAGGAATACCTGGTCGGCGCCTCGCCGGAAATGTTCGTGCGCGTCTCCGGCCGCCGCATCGAGACATGCCCGATCTCAGGCACCATCAAGCGCGGCGAGGACCCGATTGCCGACAGCGAGCAGATCCTGAAGCTCCTGAATTCCAAGAAGGACGAATCCGAACTCACCATGTGCTCGGATGTCGACCGCAACGACAAAAGCCGCGTCTGCGAGCCGGGCTCGGTCAAGGTCATCGGTCGCCGTCAGATCGAGATGTATTCGCGCCTGATCCATACCGTCGACCATATTGAGGGACGGCTGCGAGACGACATGGATGCCTTCGACGGCTTCCTGTCCCACGCCTGGGCCGTCACCGTCACCGGTGCGCCGAAGCTATGGGCGATGCGGTTCATCGAGAGCCGCGAGAAGAGCCCGCGCGCCTGGTACGGCGGCGCCATCGGCATGGTCGGCTTCAACGGCGACATGAACACCGGCCTGACGCTGCGCACCGTGCGCATCAAGGACGGTATTGCCGAGGTGCGGGCCGGTGCTACACTGCTCAACGACTCCATTCCCGAAGAGGAAGAAGCCGAAACCGAACTGAAGGCGTCCGCCATGCTGTCTGCCATCCGCGATGCCAAGGCTGCCGGCTCGGGCAAGACCAAGCGCGATGTCGCCTCGGTCGGCAAGGGCGTCAGCATCCTGTTGATCGACCATGAGGACAGTTTCGTCCACACGCTCGCCAACTATTTCCGCCAAACCGGCGCCACCGTCTCGACGGTGCGCACGCCGGTGCCGGAAGAGGTGTTCGACCGTCTCAACCCCGATCTGGTGGTGTTGTCGCCGGGGCCAGGCAATCCGAAGGATTTCGACTGCAAGGCGACGATCAAGAAGGCACGGGCGCGCAACCTGCCGATCTTCGGCGTCTGCCTCGGCCTGCAGGCGCTGGCCGAAGCCTATGGCGGCGACCTCAGGCAGCTGGCGATACCGATGCACGGCAAGCCCTCGCGCATCCGCGTCCTCGAACCCGGTATCGTGTTCTCCGGTCTCGGCAAGGAAGTGACCGTCGGCCGCTACCACTCGATCTTCGCCGATCCCTCGACCCTGCCGCGTGATTTCATGATCACGGCCGAAAGCGAGGACGGCACGATCATGGGTATCGAGCACGCCAAGGAGCCGGTGGCTGCGGTGCAGTTCCACCCGGAATCGATCATGACGCTCGGCGGCGATGCCGGCATGCGGATGATCGAGAATGTCGTGGCCAATCTGGCGCGACGGGCCAAGACCAAGGCGGCCTGATTTCGGCATACAGACGGCGGGTCAGGCCCGCCGTCTGTATTGATATTCTACGAGGGAAGCTGTACGGCCCGCATGTTCATGGCGGAACGGATGCTGAAGCCGAGGGCCCTGTAGAGGCCGACGGCCGGCGTGTTGCTGGCATAGGCATGCAGGAAGCTCGTCTCGCCCCGGGCGGCAATCTCGCCGGCGACGAAGCTAAACAGCAGGGTTCCGAAGCCGCGCCCCTGGAAATCCGGATGGGTACACAGCCCGCTCAGTTCCCCATAGCCGGTCACGCGCATCCGCTGGCCGGCCATGGCCACCAGCCGACCGTCGACCTTGATGCCCCAGAACTGGCCGAGCCGCTGCGCGCCGAGGGTGAATGGCCCGGGCTTGGTC
>CAZZZI010000118.1:9101-13963 GCA_964658415.1 uncultured Sphingomonas sp.
GCCCCAGAACTGGCCGAGCCGCTGCGCGCCGAGGGTGAATGGCCCGGGCTTGGTCAACAGCGCCAGTGCCAGCATGTCTGCGGCGTCGCTGTCGTCGAGCGGTTCGATCCGCGGATCGGTGATCCGCTCATGGGGCCGGTCGGCGGTCATCTGGACGAGCTCGCCTTCTGCGACCACGGCAAGCTGCGGTGGAAGGACAATCGGATTGGCCTCCACGAGGATCATGGTTTCGCCGGGGCCGGGTAGCGCCGCCAGGGCGGCGAGGCTCTCGGGCGTATCGTCCGCTGCGGCGGCGAAGGGCACGATTGATGGCGGAAAGCGCACAGCCAACGGTCCCCCAAGCGCGAGCGGCGCATGTGACGTGTGCAGCGTGTTCCAGACGGGCCTATCGAGTATGTGCGTCACGGCTTTTCCTCCGCATTGTTCTGTGCCCTGTGGCGGAGCGACATGGCGGCAAGGCGGTCCTCGATGCCATCGAGCTGTCCGAGAAGCGGTCCCGCAAGGTCTGTGCAGATCTCGCGTACCGCAGCCTCGATCCTCGGCCAGACCTGCTGTTTCGAATGGTCGACAAGCGCCTGGCCGGCTGGTGTCAACGAGACGAGCTTGCGGCGCTGGTCCTCATCGGACGCCCGCATTTCGACGAGGCCGAGATCGACCAGCTGCGCCAGCGTCCGCGTCGCGCCCGGTTGCGTGATGCCCACCGACTCCGCCAGCTCGCCGATGGCAAGTGGGCTCGCCCGGTCCAGGGTCGCCAGGAAGGGATACTGCCCCACCTGGATGGGAACGCCGAGCTCCGAGATGATCTCCTGCGTGTCCGCCTGTAGGCGCTCGCCGATACGGCGGAAGCGGCTGCCGAGGCAGAGATAACCGTATGCCCTGACGATGTCCTCCACCAAGACCCGCTCCTCCTTTTTCCAATGCATGTTATATAACAGGTAATCTAATTTTCGCAATGGCCGTTGGCTGACCCGCGTATCGTCCGGATTGGCGGCGCGGGGGAGGCGGTTTGGCATGGGTCTCTCGCACCTTCCTCCAGATGCAGCCGGTTTGCGATTGCCTCAAAGATGCCGTAGGGGATAGCCATGCGAGCAGCAAAACAATCAACCAGGACGCCCGGAGCGTGAATTTCCTGCGCCTGCGACCCATGACGAAGGAGGCTTGACGCCATGCCCAACACCGATGTTTCCGGCCTGTCCATGCTCGGCAGCCAAACAGAAACGCCTTTGAGCCCCGAGACCGCCGTTCTCGAGAAAGTGCCGGCCACGCATCAGGGCACCGACTATCTCGTCCGCTTCACCGCGCCGGAGTTCACATCGCTCTGCCCGATGACCGGCCAGCCGGATTTCGCCCATATCGTCATCGACTACGTGCCCGGCGAATGGCTGGTGGAATCGAAGTCGCTAAAACTCTTCCTGCATGCCTTCCGCAATCACGGCGCCTTCCACGAGGACTGCTCCGTCTATATCGCCAAGCGGATCGTCGACCTGCTGCAGCCGAAATGGCTGCGGATCGGTGCCTACTGGTATCCGCGCGGCGGCATTCCGATCGACGTCTTCTGGCAGACGGGCAAGCCGCCGGAAGGCCTGTGGCTGCCCGACCAGGGCGTGCCGACCTATCGCGGTCGCGGCTAAAGGGCACGAAAAAGCCGCGCTTCGGGGGAAGCGCGGCTCGATCAGGATGCGGTTAGGCCTCAGACGTTGAAGCTGTCGTCGCCGCCGTCATCGTAGGAATTGTCGAAGTCGTTGTCGCTGTCGTCGCTGACGAGGTTCTGGTCGTTGGCATTGTCGTCGTTGCCGCCCTTGTCGTTGTTATTGTCGTTGCTGTCGCCGTAGTAGTTGTTGACGACCGTTTCCTCGACGGCAGGCGCTGCCGGGGCTGCCGCTGCAGCGCCGAGGCCGCCAAGACCTGCGGCAGCACCGCCGATATGCGGGCTGAACAGGCTGCTCAGCGATTCCGCCAGCATGACACCGCCGGCAACGCCGGCTGCGGTGCCAAGAGCGCCGCGCAGGAACCCGCCTCCGCCGGTTTGTGCCTGCGGCTGCTGGCTCCACGGGCCAGTAGGTTGCTGCTGCTGGCTCTGTCCCCAGGGGCCGGGCTGCGGCTGCGAATAGCCTTGCTGCTGCGGGGCGTAGCCTTGCTGCTGTCCGTAGCCCTGCTGGGACGGCGCGGGGCGCTGCTGTTGCGGGGCAGGCTGGCTGCTGCTGCCGAAGATCGAGCCGAGGCCGCCCAGGAAGCTGCCGCCGCCCTGGGAGGCCGGGGCCGGACGATCGGCATTTTCCTGCAGTTCCTTGACCTGATCCTCGAGCTGCTTGATGCGGTCGGCGGCAGCCTTCATGCCCTGCTCCTGGACGATGACCGCCTGGGCGAGCAGGTAGGGCGCGGTGGGGTTGTCGCGCACCGACTGGGTGATGAAGGCCTCGGCGTCCGCATCGCGCGGCGACGCCGCTGCGGCTTTGACGCGGTCGAAGAGAGAGCTAAGCAGTTGACGTTCTTCGGGCGACATGATGGCTCCATGAAAACTTTGACGCGATTTCTTATCGCATGACCTGACGTAGGTAGGGATTTCGGCTTTTCAAAGCCCTGCGAGGTTACATTTCGGTAAGGGCAGGGCGTCAAGGATATCTTCACCCGTTCCGTGGCTTGTCTTTTTCCCGCATTGTTTTACGCATGGAACAGCATTATGTCGGGCACACGACAAATCACGGTGGAGAGTTGTTCATGAACGACGACGAACAGGAAGACAAGAAGACGGAACTGCCGCTCGGCAAGGAAACGGAGGCGAATCTCTTCAAGTCGCGTTCGATCTTCATCTATGGCGGCATCACCCAGGAACTGGCCCAGAAGGTCTGCTCGCAGCTGGTCGCACTTGCGGCCGCCAGCGACGAAGACATCCGCATCTATGTCAGCTCGCCCGGCGGCCACGTCGAATCCGGCGATTCGATCCATGACATGATCAAGTTCATCAAGCCGAAGGTCTGGATCATCGGAACTGGTTGGGTTGCCTCTGCCGGCGCGCTGATCTTCGTCAGCGTTCCCAAGGAACGCCGCCTCTGCCTGCCGAACACCCGCTTCCTGCTGCACCAGCCCTCCGGCGGCACGCGCGGCATGGCGTCCGACATCGAAATCCAGGCGCGCGAAATCATCAAGATGAACGAGCGCCTGAACCGCATCTTCGCGGCCGCCACCGGCCAGCCGCTTGAAAAGATCGCCAAGGACACCGACCGCGACTACTGGCTCTCGGCCGAAGACGCCAAGACCTACGGTCTGGTTTCCCGCATCGTGACCTCGCAAAGCGAAGTCTGACAGCTTGCCACGAAGCGCCCCTGCCTGCTTGAATGCGGGCGGGGGCGCTTTTTGTTTTTTGCGGACTGTCTGGTCCTGTTCTTCCGGACCAATTCAAACCGGCGTAGCGGCCTGCCGGTATAATTTTCACACCAGCAGGCGTTGCGACAAATTTCGCCTGCGTGACCTTGCGCCAGTGCTGCTGCTAATGCTCCATGCTCTCAATAGCACCCACGAGTCATTACCGCCGCCATGCTCAAAGATCTCTCCGCCCAGGCCATCTTCATGGGCTTCCTGACCGCTTTCGTCGGCTTTGCCAGTTCCTTTGCCGTCGTGCTGCATGGGCTGCAGGCGGTGGGGGCGACGGCGGGGCAGGCGGCTTCGGGGTTGACGGTGCTGTCGATCTCGATGGGGCTCTGTGCCATCGTGCTCAGCCTGACGACGCGGTTGCCGGTGAGCATTGCCTGGTCGACGCCGGGTGCGGCGTTGCTGGCGAGCTCCGGGGCAATTGCCGGCGGGTTCCAGGCGGCGGTGGGCGGGTTTATCCTCTGTGCGGTGCTGATCATCGTCGCCGGTCTGTTCCGGCCGCTGGGGCGGGCTGTGGCATCCATTCCAGCGCCGCTTGCCAATGCAATGCTTGCCGGCGTGCTGCTTGGCCTCTGTTTTGCGCCGGTCAAGGCGATTGCCTTCAATCCGCTGCTCGGCCTGCCGATCGTGCTCGCCTGGGTGGTCGTCGGGGCGTTCCGGCGGCTTTGGGCGGTGCCGGCCGCACTGGCTGCTTTCGTGGCTGTGCTGGCATTCGGGGTGCAGATGCCGGCCGGTGCCCTGTCGTCGCTCGAGCAGTCGCTGATACCCCGCGTCGAACTGGTCCGCCCGCTGTTCAGCCTGGCCGGCCTGGTGTCGATCGCGCTGCCGCTGTTCATCGTCACCATGGCGTCGCAGAATATTCCCGGCATCGCGGTGCTCAAGGTCAACCAGTACGATCCGAAGCCCGGCCCGTTGTTTGCGGTGACCGGGCTGTTTTCGCTGCTGAGCACGCCGTTCGGCGGCCACGCGGTCAATCTTGCGGCGATCACGGCCGCCATGTGCGCTGGCAAGGATGCCAATGCCGATCCTGAGCGCCGTTACTGGGCTTCTGTCGTCGCCGGCATCGTCTACATCGTCTTCGGGCTTCTGGCCGGCGCGGTCACCGCCTTCGTCGCGCTGGCGCCGCCCATCCTGATCGAGGCGGTGGCCGGCCTTGCGCTGATCGGCGCCTTCTCCGGCTCGGCCATGGCGGCCTTCCAGCAGGTGGAAACGCGCGAAGCCGCAGCGGTCACATTTCTTGTAACCGCATCCGGCGTATCGTTCGGCGGCATTTCGGGCGCCTTCTGGGGATTGATCGCCGGTGGGCTGATGCTGGTGCTGCAGCGGCTGGTGCAGATGCGCAAGTCCTGAGCAGGGCTTGCTTCTTTTTTGCGCCGACGGTATAGAAATACTCATGAAGTCCACAGGCGCCAAAATTTCAAGCCAGATTGCACGCGGCCGCATCGCCCTGCGTGACAACTCGCGCGCCTTCACCTCGCTTCTTCTCCTCGGCC
>CAZZZI010000119.1:0-13840 GCA_964658415.1 uncultured Sphingomonas sp.
AGCAGGTCGGCCACTTTTGGCCCGACGCCCGGCAGCGAGGAAATGGAAGCAAACAGCGGATCGAGAATGGCAGGGCGCATGATGGCGGCAAAATGCGACGGCGGACACCGCTTTGGCAAGGCCGGATCATGCGTTCAACCGACAGTTCTCATCATCCTCCCGGAAAAATCCTTGGCCATGTCTTTTTTCCGAAAAACCGGTTCCCACATTTCGCAGCGATGCTTTATAGAGACGCAGCAACAAGAAGGTGTGTGAGATGACAGGCGTAACACTGAGCAGCGCGCTCCTCGATCCACGCCGCAAGCGGATTTTGTTTCGTTGCTGGCATCGCGGTCTTCGGGAAATGGATCTGGTGTTCGGCCAGTTCGCCGACGCCGAGCTGCCGACCCTGTCGGAGACCGAGCTCGACGAGTTCGAGACCATCATGGACGAGGAAGACAATGATCTGAACCGCTGGATCCTCGGCACGCTGCCGGTGCCGGAGCGCTTCCAGACGCCGCTGTTCGAGCGCATCGCAGCCTATGCCCCGGACTTCGAACAGATGACCGCCGACCTGCGCAGGATCTCCGAATGATCGCAGGCCTCGACGTCAGGAAGCTTGCAGCCGCACCTGTGCCGCTGACCATCGGCAATGTGCCGTCGGGCCTCGATCCCTTCATCATTGCCGAACTGGCGCGATCCGGCGAGCCTGTCGCCTACGTGCTGTCGGACGGTCAGCGCATGGCCGATCTCGAGCAGATGCTCGGCTTCGTCGCGCCTGACATCCCTGTGCTGACCTTGCCGGCCTGGGACTGTCTGCCCTACGACCGCGTATCCCCGAGCTCCGATACGTCAGCGCGCCGGCTGGCGGCATTGGGCGGGCTCATCGCCTATCACAAGAAGCCGCATGCGGCGATCGTGCTCGTGACCGTCAACGCCCTGCTGCAGAAGGTCGCCCCGCAGGACGTCATCGAAAGCCTCGCCTTCTCTGCCAAGCCCGGTAACCAGCTGCGCATGGACGATATCGCCGGCCGCCTGGAGCGCAATGGTTTCGACCGCGTCGCGACCGTGCGCGAGGTCGGCGAGTACGCGGTACGCGGCGGCATCCTCGATGTGTTCGTGCCCGGTTCGGAAGAGCCCGTGCGCCTCGACTTCTTCGGCGATACGCTGGAATCCATTCGCAGCTTCGATCCGGCAAGCCAGCGGACCACCGGCCAGGTGCGCTCGCTCGATCTCAATCCGATGAGCGAAGTGACGCTGACACCGGATACGATCAGCCGCTTCCGCACCAATTACCTCGCGACCTTCGGTGCCGCCACCCGCGACGACGCGCTGTATGTGGCCGTGTCCGAAGGCCGGCGCTATCCCGGCATGGAACATTGGTTGCCGCTTTTCTATGAAAAGCTCGACACCATCTTCGATTACCTGAAGGGCTTCCGCTTCATCACCGACCATACGGTGCGCGAGGCCGCCGAGGAACGCTCGAAGCTGGTGCGGGACTACTACGAGGCGCGCCAGCAGTCCGGCGACCAGCGCAAGGGCGCCATGAACCAAGGGACGCCCTACAAGCCGGTCGCACCCGGCGAACTCTACCTCGACGGCAAGATGTTTGCCGGAACGCTCGATGCGTTCAACGCCATCAGATTGTCGCCGTTCAACGAATACGAGGGCGAGGCGCGAAGGGTCGTCAATGTCGACGCGCGCCAGGGACCACGCTGGGCGCGCAACGCCACCGAACAGGTCGATGCCGAGCGCGTCAACGTGTTCGACGCGGTCGTGAAGCACATCGCCGACCGTCGCGCCGCCGGTGGCAAGGTTCTCGTCACTGCCTGGACCGAGGGCTCGCTGGAGCGCCTGTTGCAGGTGCTGGCCGAGCACGGCCTTGAGCGCGTCAAGACCCTCGAGGCGATGAAGGATGTCGACGCGCTTGCCAAGGGCGAGGCCGCTGCGGCCGTCCTCAACCTCGAAAGCGGCTTCGAGACCGGCAACCTCGTGGTCATCGGCGAGCAGGACATTCTCGGCGACCGGATGGTTCGCCGCTCCAAGCGCAGCAAGCGCGGCGCCAATTTCATTTCCGAAATTGCCGGCCTCGACGAGGGCGCCATCGTCGTCCACGCCGAACACGGGATCGGCCGCTTCATTGGCCTCAGAACCATCGAGGCCGCTGGCGCCCCGCATGCCTGCCTCGAGCTGCTCTACGCGGACGATGCAAAACTGTTCCTGCCGGTCGAGAACATCGATCTCTTGTCGCGCTACGGCTCTGAAACCAGCGACGCACAGCTGGACCGGCTCGGCGGCGGCGCCTGGCAGATGCGCAAGGCAAAGCTCAAGAAGCGCTTGCTGGATATGGCTGACGGCCTCATCCGCATCGCCGCCGAACGCCTGACCCGCCACGCCCCGGCGCTGATCGCACCGGATGGCATCTACGATGAGTTCGCCGCCCGCTTCCCCTATGACGAGACCGAAGACCAGGCGAACGCCATCGACGCCGTGCGCGACGACCTCGCCGCCGGCCGGCCGATGGATCGCCTCGTCTGCGGCGACGTCGGCTTCGGCAAGACTGAGGTGGCGTTGCGCGCTGCCTTTGTTGCCGCGATGAACGGCGCCCAGGTGGCGGTCGTGGTTCCGACCACGCTGCTGGCCCGACAGCACTTCAAGACATTTTCCGAGCGGTTCCGTGGCCTGCCCATCCGCGTCCAGCAGGCCTCGCGGCTGGTCGGGTCCAAGGAGCTGGCGCTCACCAAGAAGGAAGTGGCCGAAGGCAAGACCGATATCGTCGTCGGCACCCATGCGCTGCTCGGCAACGGCATCAAGTTCGCCAATCTCGGCTTGCTGGTCATCGACGAGGAGCAGCATTTCGGCGTCAAGCACAAGGAGCGCCTGAAGGAGCTGAAGAGCGACGTCCACGTCCTCACCCTCTCGGCGACACCGATCCCACGCACCCTGCAGCTGGCCATGACGGGCGTGCGCGAGCTCTCCCTGATCAAGACGCCACCGGTCGACCGCATGGCGGTGCGCACCTTCATTTCGCCCTTTGATTCGCTGGGCATCCGCGAGACGCTGATGCGTGAGCATTATCGCGGCGGCCAGAGTTTCTATGTCTGCCCGCGCCTTGCCGATCTCGCCGACATCCATGCTTTCCTGCAATCGGATGTGCCGGAACTGAAGGTCGCCGTCGCCCACGGGCAGATGCCGGCAAGCGAGCTCGAAGACATCATGAATGCCTTCTACGAGGGCCGCTACGACGTGCTGCTGTCGACGACCATCGTCGAATCCGGCCTCGACGTGCCCACCGCCAACACGCTGATCGTCCACCGCGCCGACATGTTCGGTCTGGCCCAGCTCTACCAGCTGCGCGGCCGCGTCGGACGTTCCAAGGTGCGCGCCTTCGCCCTGTTCACGCTGCCCGTCAACAAGGTGCTCACCTCCACCGCCGAGCGGCGCCTCAAGGTCCTGCAGTCGCTGGACACGCTGGGTGCGGGCTTCCAGCTCGCCAGCCACGATCTCGATATCCGCGGCGCCGGTAATCTGCTCGGCGAGGAACAGTCCGGCCATATCAAGGAAGTCGGTTTCGAACTTTACCAGCAGATGCTGGAGGAGGCCGTCGTCGAAGTGAAGGGGGTCGACGAGATCCAGGACACCGGCTGGTCGCCGCAGATTTCTGTCGGCACGCCGGTGATGATCCCCGACGACTACGTCCCCGATCTGCACCTGCGCATGGCGCTGTACCGCCGCCTCGGCGAGATCACCGATCTCAAGGAGATCGACGGCTTCGGCGCCGAGATGATCGACCGCTTCGGCCCTATGCCCATAGAGGTCCAACATCTGCTGAAGATCGTCTACATCAAGTCGCTCTGCCGCATCGCCCATGTCGAGAAGCTGGATGCCGGCCCGAAGGGCGTCGTCGTGCAGTTCCGCCACAAGGAGTTCCCCAACCCCGCAGCGCTGGTCGGCTTCATCGCCAAGCAGGGTTCGATGGCCAAGATCCGCCAGGACCACAGCGTCTTCCTGACCCGCGACCTCCCGACGCCCGCCAAGCGGCTCGCCGGCGCCGCTGTCGTCATGACGCAGCTGGCGGAGTTGGCGAAGGCGTAGGAGATAGGGATGGAGCGTCTGGAATTGATGGCGGCGCTTGATGACGTCAGACGTGACGGCGATTTCCTGTCGCTGCGGGAGACAGTGAACCTCCGTCACAGCGGCAATGTCATCTATGATCCGTTTTCAACGCTGATTTCAAGCCACATGCAGATCGGCTCCGGCAACGTGTTCTACCCGGGCACTATTCTGCGGGCTGACGGCAGTTCGACCTTACAGATTGGCAGCGACAATACTTTCCATTCCACCACGTTGATGGAAGCTCAGTCAGGCGGCTCGATCCTCGTCGGCGACCGCAATACATTCGGTCATGGTGGTTTCACGGTTCGCGCCGATAGGGCGGGCGCGTTCATCGTCATCCGCAACAGGGGACGCTACAACTCCGGCGCCAGTGTCTACGGTACCTCCGAGCTTGGCAACGGTACGCAGATTCTAGGCATGATTTCCGCCACGGATTGTGTCCTGGCCGGCGGGGAGGATTTCACTCACCCAGATCCGGACCTGCGAGGCGCCGTGCTCAAAGGCGTCGGCACAGCGCGAAAGCTGCATTTGGGTGTCGGCAAGGTGATTCTCGGAGCGGGCGCCTTCGATCAATCGGCGATCCAGCGGCAGACTGATTTTCATCCGAAGCCGCTCTCGGGCTAGCTCTGACCGCCGTCAGTGACGGAATTTGTCATCCCCGGGCTTGGCTCGAGGAATTAATCTGCCTGCGATATCGAGTACTAGCAGATCCTCGGGACAGGCCCGAGGATGACGGCGGCGGTTGCGCCGTTTCGCGGTTTTGCTGAAAGGGATTCTTATTCGTTTGAGGGCGTCCGTCGCCTCAGCTCGTCGAAGCGTGGGCCTCCGTCTGGGACGTCACGTAGGACGCCTCTCCAGATAGCGTCATACGCAACACTTCGTCATCCTCGGGCTTGACCCGAGGATCCAATCTCCAGCCGATATCGAGCATTTGCAGATCCTCGGGACAAGCCCGAGGAAGACGAGGAAGAGGGTGCCGTGTCCATTGACAAACGGCGTATCCGGGGTGGCCCTAAAAACCACCTCCGACGCCTCAGTTCATTGCCGCGCGGGCCTCGGACTTCGTCTTGGCAATGTCACGCAAGGCGTTGGCGAGCACATCGGGCGTCTGGGCGCCGCTGACTGCATATTGCTGGTCGAATATGAAGAACGGGACGCCGGTGACCCCCATCTGCTGCGCCGAGTCGATCTCCGCAACAACAAGGTCACGGTCGGCATCGGACGCAAGCAGGGCGGCGATAACGGCGCGATCAAGCCCGGCGGCTTCCGCGACATCGAGCAGCACGGAATGATCGCCGATGTTTCTTCCCTGCTCGAAATTCGCCTTGAACAACCCGTCAACGACCCTGTTCTGCAGTTCACGATCTTCGGTGATCGCCCAGTGGATCAGCCTGTGGGCATCCAGCGTGTTCGGGCCGATGGTGATGGCGTCGAAGTCGAAGGCGATTCCTACCTCCCGACCGAGACCGGTCAGCATGGCGTGGGCGCTGGCAAGCTTGTCGGCGCCGCCGAGCTTCTCGGCCAGCTTCTTCTTCTGGTCGACGCCTTCGGGCGGATAGTCCGGATTGAGACGGTAGGGCCGCCAGTTGATGTCGACGCCGACCTCGTCCTGCACTTCGGCAATCGCCAGCTCCAGCCGCGCCTTGCCGAGATAGCACCAGGGGCAGACGACGTCAGAGACGATATCGATGGTGATGCGTTCCATGGCCTTTGCCCTTTCCTGTTCGACAATGGAAATAAGCCGTTTACCGCCCGGCTTCAACCGGGCAACAAAGGGAAATGCCTCACTGCACCGATTGATCCCACCAAGTGGGCAGCTGATAGCCGTACAGGGGTTGCTTGTCGGGATGGCCGATCCGCTTGTGGCGTGCCACCCATTGCTGGCCGATATGGTAAAGGGGGACGAAATAATGGCCGGAGATCAGCAGCCGGTCGAAGGACCGCACCGAGTCGCGAAAATCTTCCACGCCCCGGGCAGACAGGATATGGGCGATCAGCGTGTCGACGTCGGGGTCGGCGACGCCCGCAAAGTTTTCGCTGCCCTGACGGTCACGGGCAACCGAACCCCATCGTCCCACCTGCTCGATGCCCGGCGATAGCGACGAGGTGAAAGATTTGATGATGATGTCGTAATCGAAGCTGATGGTGCGGCGCTGATACTGCGAATCGTCGACGGTGCGGATAGCCACCTCGATGCCGAGCAGGTTGAGCGTCCTGCGGTAGGCAATGGCCAGCCTTTCCTGATCCGCATTCTGCGTCATGATCTCGAACGCCAGCTGATGCCCGCCGGCATCGACCATCTTGCCGTCCCTGATCGTGTAGCCGCCCTCCCGCAGCAGATCCACGGCCTTTCGCAGAACCGTGCGATCGCGGCCCGAGCCATTCGTGACGGGCAGGCGGTACGTGCCATCGAGGACGGCGGGATCGATGCGCTTGCTGATCGGCCCCAGCAATTCCAGTTCGCGGGTGTCTGCGGGGACGCCGAGGGAGGAAAGGTCGGAATTCTGCCAGTAGCTCTCCGTCCTCGTATAGGCCCCGGAAGACAGGTTCTTGTTGACCCATTCGAAATCGAAGGCCAGCGACAGCCCCTCGCGAACTTTCGCATTGGCAAAGATCGGGCGGCGGGTGTTGAACAGAAAACCGAACATGCCGCTCGGCAATTCCGGCCTGAACACGTCCTTGACGACCTCGCCGGAGCGGGCCGCCGGGAAATCGTAGGCGTTCGCCCAATGACCGGGGCTGCCATCCGGGTAGATATCGACATCGCCCTTCTTGAAGGCTTCGAACAGGGAGTTCTCCTGCAGGAAATAGTGAACCGTCAGCAGGTCGTAGTTGTCTGTCCCTACCTTGGACGGAATATTTTTGCCCCAATAGTCGGGATTGCGGGCAAAGACGATGCTGTCGCCGGGGTTCACCGATTTCACCCGGTAGGGGCCCGATCCGATCGGCGCGGTAAGCGTCGTCTGGTCGAACTTGTCCGCATCGATGGCGTGCTGCGGCAGGATCGGGGTCGAACTGGCGAGGATCATCGGCGTCTCGCGGTCGGCCTTGTCGTTGAAGGTGAAGCGGACGCTGTGCTCGCCGACCTTTTCCATCTTGGCAACGGTGTTCAGCCGGTTCGCGAAGGGGACACGGCCCTTGTCGCGCAGGATGTTGAAGCTGAAGATCACGTCTTCCGGCGTTACCGGCTGCCCGTCGGACCATTTTGCCGCAGGATTGAGATTGAACTGGATGTAGGTGCGCTTGTCGTCCCATTCCGCCGTCTCGGCCAGCAATCCGTAGAGCGTGAAAGGTTCGTCGCGGGACCGCTGCATGAGCGTCTCGTAGACGATGTTTCCGAAGTCCGGGTCCCACATGCCGCGCGCCGTCGTGCGCATGCTTTTCAGGATGAACGGGTTGAGATTGTCGAAGGTGCCGACCACTCCGTAACTGATGCGGCCACCTTTCTTGACGGCCGGATTGACGTAAGGGAGGGCCTTGAAGTCGGCCGGAAGGGCGGGATCGCCGTGCATGGCAAGCCCATGCAGTGGCTCCGCCTGGGCCGTCGTGCAAAGCATTGCCGCAGCAAGATAAATCGCGACACCGAGCTTTCGCATGGCTTCCTTTCCCATCGGGGCATGATTCGTGAGGGGGACCTTACCATGGCCTTCCGAACCCGGCACATAGGCTAAGGATTTGTCGATCCTGCGGCCAAAACCCGCAAAGAAAAGCTGGATATCCGCAGCAGCGCCATGTAACAGGTGATCCACAGTTCGGAGTCATGCATTTGCCTTAATGTTTCGACAGGTGGGCAGCAGTTTGACCCGAGAGGCATGAGGTGGCAGAAGGCTGCTTCGCATCGGATTTCAGGAGGCGGATTTCGCTATGATGTTCAAGACTGACAACACAATTCGCGCGGCTCTGTCTGCTCTCGCGCTCGTCATGGGCGCAGCTGCGCCTGCTTTTGCGCAGGATGCACCGGCTGCCCCGGCCGATGGCGGCGCCCAGACCCCGCGTCTCGGCTGGTACAAAACCTGTGCAAAGCAGGAAGACAACGACATCTGCATCGTCCAGAACCTCATCATGGCCAATAGCGGCCAGCTGGTGACGGCAATTGGCCTCATCTCCATCGATGGCAAGGTCAACCGCAAGATCCTGCAGATCTCCGTGCCGACGGCGCGCCTGATCGCTCCTGGCATCACCATGCAGATCGACGGCGGCAAGGGCCAGAAGGTCGATTACGCCGTTTGCCTGCCCGACAAGTGCACGGCTGAAATCCCGCTGACGGACGCCACCATCGCATCCCTCAAGAAGGGCACCGACGTGACCTTCACATCGATCAACTTCCGCCGCGCCCCGAACCCGATCAAGGTTTCCCTGACCGGCTTCGGCGCAGCCTATGACGGCCCGGCCATCTCCGACACCAAGCTTGCCGAAAGCCAGCGCAGCCTGCAGGACAGAAGGCTGAAGAAGCCCGCAAGAAGCTGGAAGACGCCCAGAAGGCAGCCAAGTCGCAGTAATCTGCTGGCTCGACAGTCGATAAAAGCCCGGTTCATCAGCCGGGCTTTTTTGTTGCCGCGTGCCGCTTTGCCATAAAAAAAGGAAGCCGTTTTACGGGCTTCCTTCTTCAAGTGGATGATCCAGTGATCAGTGGGCGAAGCTCATCTTGGGCTTGAGCTCGCCGGTCGTCTTCTGGTCGAAGATCTGGTAGACCTGCGGATTGCGAAGCGGTTCGCCGCTCTCGTCGCTGACGAGGTTCTGCTCCGACACGTAGGCGACATATTCGGTCTCCTCGTTTTCGGCCAGCAGATGGTAAAACGGCTGATCCTTGCTGGGGCGGACCTCGGTCGGGATCGCATTCCACCATTCTTCGGTGTTGGAGAATTCGGGATCGACGTCGAAAACGACACCTCGGAACGGGAAGACCCGGTGCCGGACCACTTCGCCGATATTGAACTTTGCATCTTTTTGTTTCATGGCGCGACTTCCTTTCACGCTAATATGTGGGTCGATGCGCCACATTTTTCAAGCCTTTGCCGCCTTTGCCCCATGTCGCCGCCACAGTCGCGGGAGGAGGCCAGACGGAACGGCGGACACCCTTGCGCGCCAGGCAGTGAAAAAAAAAGCCCCACCAAGTAGATTGGCGGGGCTTTTTCGAAGGGTGATCAGGCCGAATAGTACATGTCGAATTCGACCGGATGCGGTGTCATTTCATAGCGCATGACTTCCACCATCTTCAGTTCGATGAAGGCGTCGATCTGGTCGTCGTCGAAGACGCCACCGGCGGTCAGGAACTTGCGGTCCCGATCGAGGTTTTCCAGTGCTTCGCGCAGCGATGCGCAGACGGTCGGGATCTTCTTCAGTTCCTTCGGCGGCAGGTCGTACAGATCCTTGTCCATCGGCTTGCCGGGATGGATCTTGTTCTTGATGCCGTCGAGGCCGGCCATCAACATGGCGGCGAACGCCAGGTAGGGGTTTGCCGTCGGATCCGGGAAGCGAACTTCGACGCGCTTGGCCTTCGGGTTGGAGCCGAAGGGAATGCGGCACGAAGCGGAACGGTTGCGGGCCGAATAGGCCAGCAGCACCGGTGCTTCGTATCCAGGCACGAGACGCTTGTAGGAGTTGGTCGACGGGTTGGTGAAGGCGTTGATGGCCTTTGCATGCTTGATGATGCCGCCGATATAGTAGAGGCAGGATTCCGACAGGCCGGCATATTCGTCGCCGGCGAAGGTCGGCTTGCCGCCCTTCCAGATCGACTGGTGCACGTGCATGCCCGAGCCGTTGTCGCCAAAGATCGGCTTCGGCATGAAGGTGGCCGTCTTGCCATAGGCGTTGGCGACCTGGTGCACCACGTACTTGTAGATCTGGATCTTGTCGGCGTTGCGCACCAGCGTGTCGAACTTCACGCCGAGTTCGTGCTGTCCGGCAGCCACTTCGTGGTGGTGCTTTTCAACGACGACGCCCATTTCGCCGAGAACCGTCAGCATTTCGGAGCGCATGTCCTGGCAGCTGTCGATCGGCGGAACCGGGAAATAGCCGCCCTTGACGCGCGGACGGTGGCCGAGGTTGCCGGTTTCGTAATCCGTGTCGTCGTTCGACGGCAATTCGCTGGAATCCAGCTTGAAGCCGGTGTTGTAGGGGTCGGCCTTGTACTTCACGTCGTCGAACACGAAGAATTCCGGCTCGGGGCCGACGAAGATCGTGTCGCCGATGCCTGAGGCCTTCAGGTAGGCTTCGGCCTTCTTGGCTGTGCCGCGCGGATCGCGGTTGTAGGACTCGCCGGAAACCGGGTCCAGGATGTCGCAAAGGATGACCATCGTCGACTGGGCGAAGAACGGGTCCATGTGGACCGTTTCCGTGTCGGGCATGAGCACCATGTCGGATTCGTTGATAGCCTTCCATCCTCCGATAGAAGAGCCGTCGAACATGACGCCGTCGGCGAACATGTCTTCATCGACGCAGGCAATGTCCATCGTCACATGCTGCAGCTTGCCCTTTGGATCGGTGAAGCGCAGATCGACGAACTTGACGTCGTTATCCTTGATCTGTTTGAGAATTTCGTTTGCGGTCGTCATGGAATGCTTCCTCGGTTTTTATGACGAATATGTCCTAGCCGGCGGCAAGGCCTTAGATGGCATCTATGCCCGTCTCTCCCGTACGGATACGGATGACCTCCTCGATATTGGAAACGAAGATCTTTCCGTCGCCAATTCGTCCGGTCTGCGCCGCCTTGCGGATCGCGTCAATAACCGCTTCGGCATTTTCGTCTGCCAATACTACTTCGACCTTCACTTTCGGAAGGAAGTCGACGACATATTCAGCCCCGCGGTAGAGTTCCGTGTGACCTTTTTGACGACCGAAACCCTTGGCTTCCGTGACAGTGATGCCCTGCAGGCCGACTTCCTGAAGGGCTTCCTTCACTTCGTCCAGCTTGAATGGCTTTATGATCGCTTCGATCTTTTTCATGAGAAAATGTCTCTCCGCTTCTCCCGTTAAAGCGGACATTGCCCGCTCGCCCTTGTTGATGCACGTATCATGCCAGATTATCCAGCTTTGTTTCGGCAAATTTTGCGGTTTTGACCAATTTTCAAGCTGATACAGAGATGTTTCATATATCTTGCCGCCAATGGCAGCGCTGTTGACGAAATTCTTGCAAGATCGCTGAACTAATGCCCCCTACCGGCACCCCAGGCGTTAAGATGGGTACCGGAGGATTGATTAAAGATAATGCGTTTGCCCAAATTTAAGGCGCTTCGATAGCGAATTTGGTTATTGTTTTTTCGAGCTCATTGCGGTCATGGTGACGCATGACACAAGCCTTAGCCGAACTCCTCCTGACGCCCGATTGCATGGCGGCCGTCGACCGGGCCGCCGCCGCCTCCGGCATCGATTCCTTTGGTCTGATGCAGAAGGCGGGGCAGGCGGTGGCGGCAACGGCCTTGAAAATCTATCCGCAATGCCTGCGCTACGTCGTTCTCTGCGGCCCCGGCAACAATGGCGGGGATGGCTATGTCGCCGCTTCGGCGCTCTTGGACTCGGGTGCCGTCGTCGATGTCTACAGTCTCGGCGATACGGCGGCGCTGAAGGGCGATGCGGCACGCGCCTTTGCCGCCTGTCCGGTCGCCGGTGCGCCGCTCCGGACCTACCTGCCGCGGGCGGGCGATGTCGTCATCGACGCAATCTTCGGCGCCGGGCTCGCAAGGCCGGTCCCTGAGCCCGTTGCAGCAGCGATCGAACGCATCCATGCGGCCTCCATACCGGTCATTGCCGTCGACTTGCCATCCGGCATCAACGGCGCCGACGGCCGCGTCCTGGGGGCGGCATTCCGGGCCGACCGGACCGTGAGTTTCATGACCCGAAAGCCCGGTCATCTGCTGATGCCGGGCAGGGAGTTTTGCGGCGCGCTCGAGATCGTCGACATCGGCATTCCGGCGCGCCTCGTTCGCGCGAACGCCGATGGTCGTGTCGCGGAAAACGGGCCCGAGCAATGGCGCTCGGCCATTCCGGCGGCGCTGATGGAGACCCACAAGTACAAGCGCGGTCATCTCGTCGTGTTTTCGGGCAGCGAGACGGCGACCGGCGCGGCTCGCATGTCAGCGATGGCGGGCCTCAGGGCAGGAGCCGGGCTGGTGACGATCGCCTCTTCCAGATCGGCGCTTGCGGTCAATGCCGGTTCCCTGACGGCGATCATGCTGCGGGAAATCGACGACAGCGCCGCGTTAAGGGCATGGCTCGACGATGCACGCCTGTCGACCTTCGTGCTCGGGCCGGGCTTCGGCACGGGCGAAAAGGCGCGGCAGTTCGTGGGCGCGCTGGCGGACCGGCACCTCGTGCTCGACGCGGACGGCATCACCTCCTTCAAGGATGATCCGGGAGCGCTCTTCGACGCGTTCGCGGCGGGGCCGACGCATCTGGTGCTAACACCGCATGAGGGCGAGTTCAGCCGCCTGTTTCCGGACATCGCGGCGGATGAGACGTTGGGGAAAGTCGACAAGGCATTGGCCGCTGCGCGGCGTGCCCATGCTGCCGTCGTCTACAAGGGAGCCGACAGCGTCATCGCCGCACCGGACGGACGGGCGCTGATCAACAGCAACGCGCCGCCGTGGCTTGCGACAGCCGGTTCAGGCGATGTCCTGGCGGGGATTATTGGCGGGCTCCTGGCGCAGGGTATGCCGGCCTTCGAGGCTGCTGCGGCCGGTGTATGGCTGCACGGCGAGGCCGGCAGCCGGGCAGGCAAGGGCCTAACTGCGGAAGATCTAGTGGGCCATGTCAGGCCGCTCTGACGTTCGCTAGGACTCGGAGAGCGCGCCCTGCAGCGCGATGGCGCCCTGCGGCGCATTGACCTTGCCGTCGTGGATCATGAAGGCGAAGACGTCGCGGGGCTGCACCTTCACCTTGCGATCTGGTGCGATGAGCGGCAGATCGTCGGGCACCTTGCCCTCTGCCCAGGTTTCGAGCCGCGCAGCCCAGTCCTTCAGATCCGTTGGCGCATAGCATGTCGGGATCTCGTCCGATCCCTTCTGCAGGCGGGCATAGACGAAATCGGCAGTCACGTCCGAAATCATCGGATAGTCGTGGTGCTCGGCGCAAACCGGCGCAACCCCGTACTTTGCCAGAAGCTCGACGAACTCAGGGACCTTGAAGCTGTCATGGCGGACCTCGACGACATGTCGCAGCGGCAAGCCGTCCTGCTTTGCCGGCAGGAGTTTCAGGAATGCCTCGAAATCCTCGGCCTCGAACTTCTTTGTCGGCGCAAACTGCCAGAGCAGCGGCCCGAGGTGATGGCCCAGTTCGCTGATGCCGGAGTTGAGGAACCGCTCCATGGACTCGCCGGCTTCGGCCAGGATCTTGCGGTTCGTGACATAGCGCACGGCCTTCAGGCTGAAGATGAAGCCGTCCGGAACCTCCGATGCCCACTTCGCAAAGGTCGCCGGCTTCTGCGTGGCGTAGAAGGTGCCGTTGACCTCGATCACCTTGAGCTTGCTGCTGGCATAGCGCAGCTCGTCCTTCTGCTTGAGGTCGTCGGGAAAGAAGGTCCCGCGCCAGGGCTCGAACGTCCAGCCGCCTATGCCAGTGCGAATGCTTCCCGACGATGTCATATGGTCATGTCCCTCTAGCGCAGTGCTGCAATCCGGATTGCCCCGGCTCCGGAAAATTATTCGGCGGCTGCCGCAGCCTTCTTCACCGGCCGCCGTTCCAGCAGTTCCTTGAGGAACTGCCCGGTATAGGACCGCTTTTCCTTGACGATGGTCTCCGGCGTGCCGAT
>CAZZZI010000120.1:0-13656 GCA_964658415.1 uncultured Sphingomonas sp.
AATGCGGCGTGCCTGCAAGGGCACCGTGGGTTCAAATCCCACCCTCTCCGCCATTCCCTGATTTAGTGATGTCCCCTTGAGCCCATGAGGTCCGCACGTTGCAGGGCCGTCTGTCGGGGTGCCAAGGTTCTTCACGCCAGCCTGATTCATGATTCGGCTTTCTTTCCGGTCTAAGCTGCTGGCGATCAGATCGCGGAATTGAGACGACATGCCTTCACTGATTACGCGCCGGCGGGCGATCATAACGCCGATAATTGCCCTGGCGGGGCTGTCTTGCCCTCTCGCGTGGGCGGAGAGCAGCCGCAAAGGCATCGCGTCGAGATTGAAGGATGTCGAAACGCGCAGCGGAGGACGCCTTGGCGTCGCCGTGTTGGATACAGCAACCGGTCATGTCGTCGGAAATCGCCTCGACGAGCGATTCGCTATGTGCAGCACGTTCAAGGCACTGGCGGTTGCATACACTCTCGCGCGTGTCGATCGCGGGCAAGGGCAGCTCGATCGGCGCGTTTTCTTCACCGAGCGCGACCTGGTGATGCCGTTCAAGGCGACCAAGCCTCATCTGGCGGACGGAATGACGATCGAGCAACTGTGCGAGGCCGCAATGACCGTGAGTGACAGTACTGCGGCGAACCTGCTTTTGACGAGTTTCGGCGGCCCGTCCGCGCTTACCGCCTATCTCCGCTTTTTGGGTGATACAGTCACCCGTCTCGATAAGGTCGAGCCGGCGTTGAATGTCGTAAAGCCAGGGGAAACCCACGACACCACCTCGCCACGCGCTATGGTCGGAACGCTGCGGCGGGTCGTCCTTGGCGATGCATTGTCGTCGCCGTCTCGCATTGCGCTAAAAGATTGGATGATCGATTCAAAAGATGCGGCGACACGGCGCCTTCGTGCTGGCTTGCCAAAGGGATGGCGGATCGCGAATAAACCGGGAACCTGGGACGAGGTTTCCACCAATGACATCGGGGTTATCTTCCCGCCCGGTCGCGATCCGATCGTGGTCGCGGCTTATCTCGGAGAGGCGCCGGGGAAAACCGCGGACCAGGAAGCTGTTCTCGCGGATGTAGCAAGGATTGTTGCCGAGGAATTCTAACCGAGAAGGCTCGCCTGGAGCGCGACGTCACCGCGACTGCGGCAGGCTGTTTCGCCAGCCGCAGTCATTTCGGCCGACTAGTGCCGGGCTGATTCCGTGCCCTGAATAGCCGACAGGATCCATTCGGTGCCCGGTCTGCGGGTGAAGGTCCAGAGTTCGGTGGATTCGCTCGGGTTGCGGTCGTCGCCGTCAACGCGTTTGCCGGTGTTGCGGTCGACCATCGCGTCGATGCTGGAGTAGCGCATGGCGAGCGTCGCGTAGTCGACACCGTTTTCGCGCCAGGCTTCAGACACGTCGCCCTGCAGCAGTTTCACCTTCGAGACGGTGTTGCGGACACCGTTGGTGGCGTTCTCGCCCAGTTCTTCGGCGAGGTAGGACATCGCTTCCGGCGTCGTGAGGGCGCGGATGGCGCCGTAGTCTTCAGCGCCATAGGCCGTCTGGATCTTGGTCAGAAGCGCTTCGAAACGGCTGTAGTCAGTAGGCGACAGGCCGATTTCGTCGCTTGGCTTGGCAGCGGCGCGCGGAGCAGCATTGCCCGAGCCGCCCATCGTCGGAATGCGGAAGGACGGGGTCATCGGCGACGGGCCGGCATAGGCATTGCGTGCCGAGGGGCTGGCCGCCGCGCCCTGCTGGCGGTTGGCGAAGAAGCGCATGGCGAGCATGATCAGTCCGCCGATCACGGCAATCTGCAGCAGCATGCCGAGGAAGCCGGCAGCACCCCCGAAGCCGTTGCCGAGGAACATGCCGAGCAGGCCGCCAATGGCGAGGCCGCCGAGCAGAGAGCGGCCGAACCCGCCGAACATGCCGCCTGTGCGCGGTGCGTTGATACCGGGCTGCGGGGCCGATTGCGGCGCGGTCTGCGGCGTCATCGAGCGCTCGATCGGAGCTGCCGTCGTCGGCGCTGTGCTGGTCGCCGGCGGTGCCGAATAGGTGCGGGTGCCCCGGCTGCCGAAGCTCATGCCGCCGCCGGCGCGCCGGGCGGCCGCGTCACCCATGGTGGCAAAGACGCTCGCCACGGAAACGACGGCAATAAGGGCGATTTTGGCGAAACGCGAGGCGGGCATTGCTTCTCCTGTGAGGCACGAATTGTCCAGCCCTCCATATAGGGAGTGCAGATCACAGTTTTAAGCTCTACCTGCGATTCCATCGAAGGAGATTTTCTGCAGACAATAGCGGAGCCCGTGCTTTCGCTTTTCCCCAGCGACTATTTTGTCGGCCTCTCGCGGTCCAGGCCACCCTCAGAGGGCGGCGCGCACCTCGACCGGCACGCCCTTGTAGGCCGGCGTCCCGGATTTCCGATCGTAATGTCCGAGCGCGATGACGCTGTTCATTTCCGGATAGTAGCCGGCGACGGAGCCCCGCGGGATGTCGTAGGTAACGACGGTAAAGCCGCGCACCGTCTTTGCGGCGGCCGGGCTTTCGTTCGGGTAGGGGGCCGCGACGATGTCGATCCTGTCGCCGTCCGATAGGCCGCGGGCCATCAGGTCGTCCTTGTTCATAAAGACCACGTCGCGCCTGCCGAAGACACCGCGATAGCGGTCGTCCATGCCATAGATGGTGGTGTTGTACTGGTCGTGGCTGCGCAGCGTCGTCAGCACCAGGACGTCGTCGTTCGAGAGCCGTGGATCCTCGTCGAGGCCGGGCGCAACGAGGAAGGTCGCCTTGCCGCTCTCGGTCTTCCATTTTCGCTCGCTGGCAGGAATGTCGAGGCGGAAGCCGCCCTTGACGCGGACACGGGCGTTGAAATCGTGAAAATCCGGAAATACGACTTCGATCTTGTCGCGGATGCGGTCGTAGTTGTCGACCATCCCGTCCCAGTCGATGCCGTGGCGGCCGCCCAGCGTCGCCTTGGCCATGCCGGCAACCACGGAGGGTTCGGAGCGCAGGTGTTCGCTCGGTGGATTGAGGAAACCGCGCGAGGCATGCACCATCGACATCGAGTCCTCGACGGTGACGGATTGCGGCCCGGATTTCTGGGTGTCGAGGTCGGTGCGGCCGAACACGGGCAGCAGGATCGAGGTCTTTGCGAGCAGCAGGTGAGAGCGGTTGAGCTTGGTGGTGATGTGAACCGCGAGGTCCAGCTTGCGCATGGCGGCGAAGGTGGCGTCGGGATCGGGCATCGCCACGGCAAGGTTGCCGCCGAGGCAGATCAGCGCCTTCGAGCGGCCATCGGCGATCGCCTCGATCGCTTCGACGGCGTTGTGGCCCTTGTCCATGGTCGGGCGGAAGCCAAAGGCGCGCTCGATGCCGTCGATCAGCGGCTTGGTGGGAATCTCGGTGATGCCGACGGTACGGTCGCCCTGGACATTGGAGTGGCCGCGCAACGGGCAGATGCCAGCGCCCTCCTTGCCGATATTGCCGCGCAGCATCAGGAAATTGGCAAGCTGCTGGACATTTGCCGTGCCGTTGGCATGCTGTGTGATGCCCATCCCGTAGCAGAGGATGACTTTCCTGGCATTGAGATAGACGTCGACGGCGCTCTCGAGCGCTGCGCGGGTGAGGCCGGAGCTCGCCAGGATATCGTCCCAGCCTGTGGCATCGATATCGACCTTCAGCGTTTCGAGGCCGACGGTGTGGGTCTCAATGAAGTCGCGGTCGAGTACACCGGTGCCGCCGGCGGCGAGATCGGCGGCATCGCGCTCGAAGATCGCCTTCATCAGGCCCTTCAGCGCTGCCAGGTCGCCGCCGGTGCGGACCTGGTGATAGGCCGAGGCAATCGGCGTCGAGGAGAATGTCGCCATCTCGACCGGGCTCTGCGGCGAGGCGAATTTCTCCAGTGCCCGCTCCTTCAGCGGGTTGAAGACGATGATCGGCACGCCGCGGCGGGCCGCCTCGTGCAGCGTTCCCATCATGCGGGGATGGTTGGTGCCGGGATTGTGGCCGAACGAGAAGATCGCATCGCAATGATCGAAATCGTCCAGCGTCACCGTCCCCTTGCCGACACCGATCGATTTCGGCAGGCCGACGCTGGTGGCCTCGTGGCACATGTTCGAACAGTCGGGGAAATTGTTGGTGCCGTAGGCGCGAACGTATAGCTGGAACAGGAACGCCGCCTCGTTCGAGGCGCGGCCGGAGGTGTAGAATTCGGCCATGTGCGGATCGGGGAGCTTGTTCAGCTCAGCGCCGATCAGGCGGTAAGCTTCGTCCCACTCGATCGGCACGTAGCGGTCGCTGTCGCGGTCGTAGACCAGAGGGTGCGTGAGGCGGCCGGCATCTTCCAGCTTGTGGTCGGTCCAGTGCCAGAGGTCGCTGACGGTGTTGTCGGCAAAGAAGTTCGGCCCGACGCGCTTGGCAGTCGATTCCCATGTGATCGCCTTGGCGCCGTTTTCGCAGAATTCGAAGGAGGAGGTGTGTTTCGGATCCGGCCAGGCGCAGCCCGGGCAGTCGAAGCCATCAGGCTGATTGGCCTTCAGAAGCGTCGTCGTGCCCTGCGCCACCACCTGCTGTTGGGACAGCGTCTTGGCGACGGCACGCAACGCGCCCCAGCCGCCAGCCGGTGCGTCATAGGTTTCGATGCCTTCGGGACGCTTCTTGCTCACGGTGGTTCCTCTTCATCGTCGATGGTTCGGCGGGCAATCCTGCCGGTGTGCCACGCATTATAGGCCAGCGCCGACGGAGGACCAGTCACGAAGCGGCGACCGTGCGCCTGCCGCCGACGTGTCTTGTGTGTCTGACACCAACAATATTCGCCGTTGCCTCGGCCTTCAAAGGGTCATGGCGTTGAATTTTGCCGGCCGGAGTGCCACTATGGGTTAAATGATTTGCAGTGAATGAGGAAAGCGGGATTTGGCCACGGGCAAGGTGAAATGGTTCAACGTAACCAAGGGCTACGGTTTTATCACGCCGGACGATGGCAGCGCTGACGTCTTCCTGCATTTGCGGAAAATCGAGGAGGCCAAGCTGCCGCCGCTCGAGCCCGGCACATCGCTGGAATACACGCTGGGCGACAAGAACGGCAAGGTTTTCGCCGAAAACCTGGTGATGCTGGCAGCACCTGCGCCTGCACCGAAGGTCGAGGCCCCCGTGCAGCAGAAGCGCAGCCCGGCACCAGTGGCCCAGGACATCGATGCCGACGCCGAATTCGAGCGCGAATGGGGTCTGCGGCGATTCTGATCGAATTCCCGAAGGCAAAGGCCCGTCCGCCCGAAGTCAGCGAGGAGGAGCGGGCTTCCGCCCCTACGCCCCGGATGCTGGCCTGGACGCGCAACGCGACCCTCTCCCGCCTCGAGCGCCGTATGATGACGGAAAAAGAGCTCGGCGAGGCGATCGTCAAGAATGCCAAGACTAAATTCCAAGATATCACGGACGAGCAGTTGCGGGCGGTGTCGGCAGCGGCCGTGGCGCTGGCCTATGAGCAGAAGGCGCTGGATGACGGTGCCTATGCCCGCCAGAAAACCCAGTCGGCAATCCGCAACGGCAAGTCGAAGCGCTTCATCGCGCAGGCGCTCTCGGCCAAGGGCGTCGATGCCGAAGTGGCCGCCAGCGCCCTGCAGGATACCGACGACCTCTATTCCGCAGTGGTCTTTGCACGCAAACGGGGATTCGGTCCGTTCCGGCGGGGCGAGGCGGACGAGAAGCGCAAGGCCAAGGAACTCTCGGCACTCGCGCGCAACGGCTTCGGGTTTTCGATCGGCAACGCCGTTTTCGAGATGAGTGCGGAAGAAGCCGATGCGTTATTGGCCGGCTGACGCCGTCGCTCTCCCCACCCCCTTATTCGTCGTCACCCTCACCGGCGGCATCCTCGTCCAGCAGGTTCTGCGCGAGTTCGCTGATCGCGACTTCCGCTTCTTCCAGCGACCAGCCGACCGCTTCGGCGCGCTTTGCGAGCGCAGCCAGCGCCGGGGACATGGTGCCGCCGGCGGCGGCAACAACCGTGTTGGACTGGACGCCGGCGATCTCCATGAACGCCTTCTCCAGCGCCTCCTGGCAATCGATATCCCTGTCGCGATACTTTCCCTCGCGCTGCGGCTTGGTGAGCGGGTTCATCTGGTCTCCGATCCTGTCTGTGCAAGCGCCGATTTATGCTTCGACCGGCCTCTATGCAAGGGTGCACCGTTCCGCTTCAGCGTCGGGATCCTGCTTGGTGCGGTGGTCCCGCAGTGGCAGCCGGCTGAGGCGGTGCGGAAAGTTCGAGGGTCCGCCGGGTTGATTTTTCTGGATGCAGCCCATCTGCACGGCTAAAGCGCCAGGGAACGCGGTGTCTCATCCGACGTTGCCACACGATGTAACGAGGCTTTCCTACTGATGCGATTTTCCGGATTTTTTCAGCTCTCGCGCAATCGCGCTCTGCAGATGGCAGCTGCCACTTGCTTCTGCCTGGCGCCGGTGACGGCCCTTGCGGAGGAGGGCGCCAAGGGCGGCGCGTCGGAAAGCCTGTTTCTGATCCAGATCGTCATCCTCGTGGTCGTCGGTCGCCTTCTCGGCGAGGCGATGGTGCGGATCGGGCAGCCGTCGATCATGGGGCAGATCATCGGCGGCATCATTCTCGGCCCGTCGATCCTCGGACAGATCTGGCCGGATGCCCAGGCCCATATCTTCCCGAGTTCTCCCGAGCAGAAAAGCATGACGGATGCGGTGGCACAGCTCGGCATCCTGTTCCTGCTGCTTCTGGCCGGCATGGAAACGGACCTCGGCCTCGCAAAACGCCTGCGGCGCGCGGCGCTCGGCGTTTCGCTGACCGGCATTGCCGTGCCCTTCGCCTTCGGCTTTGCGCTCGGCGAGCTGATCCCGACCGATTTCCTGCCCGATCCGGACAAGCGGCTGGTGACTTCCCTGTTCCTCGGCACGGCGCTGTCGATCTCGTCGGTCAAGATCGTCGCCTCCGTGGTGCGCGAGATGGATTTCATGCGCCGCAACATCGGTCAGCTGATCGTCGCCTCGGCAATCATCGACGACACCGTCGGTTGGGTGATCATCGCGGTGACCTTCAGCCTGGCGGAGAAGGGGGCGGTCGACCTGCCGACGCTCGCCAAGGCCGTCATCGGTACGCTCGCCTTCATGGCCTTCAGCTTTACCATCGGCCGCAAGCTGGTGTTCGAGATCATCCGCTTTACCAATGACCGGTTCCGCAGCGACCTGCCGGTCTTGAGCGCCATCATCGCCATCATGGGCGGCATGGCGATCATCACCAATGCGATCGGTGTCCACACGGTGCTCGGCGCCTTCGTGGCCGGCATCCTGGTCGGCGAATCGCCGATCCTGACGCGCCAGATCGACGAGCAGCTGCGGGCGCTGACTACGGCCCTGTTCATGCCGGTATTTTTCGGCCTGACCGGGCTGCATACCGACCTCAGCGTGCTGGCCGATCCCTCGACGCTGTTGCTGGCCGTCGGGCTGATCGTCATCGCCAGCCTCGGCAAGTTCGGCGGTGCCTTTGCCGGTGCCAAGATCGGCAAATTCTCCAATGCCGAAGCCATGGCGCTCGGCTGCGGCATGAATGCGCGCGGCTCGACGGAGGTCATCGTTGCCACCATCGGCCTCTCGGTCGGCGTCCTCGACGAGCGGCTGTTTTCGGTCATCGTCGCTATGGCTGTCGTTACCACGATGGCCATGCCGCCCAGCTTGCGCTGGGCATTGTCCCGACTGCCGATGCGCGACGAGGAGCGCGAGAGGTTGAAGCAGGAGGAATTCGAGGATCGCAGCTTCCTGCAGAAGTTCGAGCGCATCCTGCTGGCAATCGACGTCTCCGCAAGCAGCCATCTGGCGGCGCGTATCGCGGGCCACTTCGCAGCTGTCCGCAAGACGCCGGTGACGGTGCTCGATATCGTCGGCGAGGATACGCCTACTGCAAAGGTCGAAACGGCCGTTGCCGATGGCAATGCGAAAGCTGCGGTCGCTCGCGCCGAGGAGGGCGCCGAGCGGGTCAAGGCTGCTGCCGACAAGGCAGTCGCGGCGACTGCCGACGAGACGCAGCCGGAAACAACCGACATCCACATCACGACCAAGATCAAGGATGCCAATCTGCGCAAGATCCTCGGGGAGGGTGCGGAAAAGGGACATGACCTGCTGTTCATCGGCGTCGAGCCGACGGTCGATTCCGCCGGCGGCTTCCACGAGCAACTTTCGGTGATGACATCCGCCTTCCGCGGTACGACGGCGATCGTGTCCTCGCGCGGCGAACTGACGGTCGACAAGAACCTGCGCATCTTGGTGCCGATCAGCGGCACCGAGCGCTCGACGCGGGCCGCGGAACTGGCCTTTGTCATCGCCAAGGCGACGGAGTGCCAGATCTCGGTGCTCTACATTCGCGAGCCACAGCAGATCCGCTCGCTGCCACGCGTCAGCGATGCCAGCAATGCCCATGTGGCCGCCTTCAAGAAGATCGACGAGATCGCTCTCTACAACGGCGTCAAGGTGCGCAAGATCGTTCAGGAGGGGGCGGCACCCGAACTTTCGATTTTGCGGCATGCGCGCAAGGGCGATTACAACCTGATCGTTCTCGGCGTCAGCCGGCGTGCCGGCGATCGGCTGTCCTATGGTGCGATTGCCGATACCCTGCTGGAAGCTGCCGACCGGTCTTTCGTGTTCTTCGAGACCGAGTGAGGCTGGCCCCAGGATCTCGATTGGGAACCTAATTAATTTGTCCGCGTTTGGTGTCCACTCTCCACCATTTCAGAGATCTCACCTTGGACAACAATCCGCACGCCCCGACAGACCGCGCCACGAACGGTGAGGTCGAAGACGGCGAGATCCGCCGGAAGCCCACCGACGATACGCGGCAGCATGACGAGCAACAGGCGGACGAGCCGGCAAAACCATCCGTCTTTCGACGCCATCCCATCGCTGTAGCGCTGGTGGCGGTTGCCGTCGTGCTGCTTGCCATCGGCGGCTATGTATACTGGCTGATCTATGTGCATCCCTACGAAACGACGGACGATGCCTTCGTCGACGCGCGTAGCTTCTCGGTGGCGGCCAAGGTCTCGGGCTACGTGTCGGACGTCCCGGTGACAGACAACCAGCATGTCAATGCCGGAGATGTGATCCTGCGCATCGATCCGCGCGACTACCAGATCGCCCTCGACCAGGCGAAAAGCCAGATCGACGTGTCCAATGCCGCGATTGCCAGCGCCGACGCGCAGATCGCCGCCAGCGCCGCATCGATCGACCAGCAGAAGGCGCAGCAGGCGTCCGCCGCAGCGGCCCTGCAGTTTGCCCGGGACGAGGCCACTCGCCAGGATCAGCTTCTGAAAAGCGGCGCCGGCTCGCAGCAGACCCAGCAGCAGGCAACCTCGACGCTGCGCCAGAACGAGGCGAACCTCGCCCAGGCGCAAGCCAGCGTCACCTCGGCCGTCAAGAACAGGCTCGCAGCCGAGGCCCAGCGCGCCAGCGCGGTTGCCGATCTCCACCAGGCCGAAGCGCAGGTCGAGACGGCCGAGCAGAACCTCAAATATACGACGATCTCGGCGGCTCAGCCCGGCCGTATCGTCCGTCTCAGCGGCTCCAAGGGGCAGTATGTCCAGGCGGCACAGGCGGTCGCGATGTTCGTCCCAGATGAAATCTGGGTGACAGCCAATTTCAAGGAGACGCAGCTGACCGATATGCGTCCGGGCCAGCCGGTCGATGTCACGATCGATGCCTATCCGGATCACGTGCTGCGCGGCAAGGTCGCGTCGGTGCAGCCGGGATCGGGTACGGCCTTCTCGCTGCTGCCGGCTGAAAATGCCACCGGTAACTATGTCAAGGTCACCCAGCGCGTGCCGGTCAAGATCGTCGTCGACAGCTGGCCGGCCGACGTCTCTATCGGGCCCGGCATGTCGGTCATCCCCGTCGTTACCGTTCGGCCGAGGACCTGACGGTGAGCGGCGCTGCCACTGCCGGCGGGGCAACGGAAAAGTTGTCTCCGGTCGTCAATCCCTGGCTCATCGCGATGGTGGTGTCGCTCGCCACCTTCATGGAGGTGCTGGATACGACGATAGCCAATGTGGCACTGCGCTACATCTCGGGTGGCCTTGCCGTCAGCTCGGACCAGGCGTCCTGGGTGGTGACGACCTATCTGGTGTCGAATGCCATCGTGCTGGTGGCCAGCAGCTTCATCGCCAAGCGCTACGGGCGTCGCCGCTTTTACCTCGCCTGCCTGGTCATCTTCACCATTTCCTCGATCCTTTGCGGATTGGCATGGAACCTCGAATCGCTGCTGCTTTTCCGCATGATCCAGGGTTTTGCGGGTGGAGGCATGGTGCCGATTTCGCAATCGATCCTGGCCGATTCCTTTCCGCCCGCCAAACGCGGCCAGGCCTTCGCGCTGTTCGGCGTGGCGGTCGTCGTTGCCCCTGTCGTCGGTCCGACGCTGGGCGGCTATCTGTCCGACAATCTGTCCTGGCACTGGTGCTTCCTGATCAACGGGCCGGTCGGCGTGCTGGCCATTATCCTTGTCTACATGCTGGTCCAGGAGCCCGACAAGCTGCGCAAGGAGCGGGCCGAGATGCGCAAGAAGGGGGTTCGCTTCGATATCGTCGGCTTCCTGCTTCTGGCAACGTTTCTCGGCGCTCTCGAAATGGTGCTGGACCGCGGCCAGACGGAAGACTGGTTCGATTCGAGCTTTATCGTCGTTGCCACGTCGATTTGCGTGCTGGCGCTGGTCGCCGCCATTCCCTGGCTGTTGACCAAGCGCAACCCGGTGATCGATGTCGGGCTGCTCGCCAGCCGGCAATTCGGCTCCTGCTTCATCGTCATGATGGCAACCGGCGCCATCCTGATTGCCACCACCCAGTTCATTCCGCAGGTGCTGCAGGAGAATTACGGCTACACCGCCACCTGGGCAGGGCTCGCGCTGTCGCCCGGCGGCCTCGTCACGATGATCATGATGTTCGTCTGCGGGCGGCTCGCGACGAAAGTGCAGCCGCGATACCTGATCGCCATCGGCGCCGGCATCATTGCCGCTGCCATGTGGGACCTGACGCGTCTCTACGGCGATCTCAACTTCGGCTTTTTCGTCTGGTCGCGCATGTATCTCGGGCTCGGACTGCCGCTGATCTTCATACCGATCACATCGGCTTCCTATGACGGATTGCGACCGGATCAAACGGACCAGGCGTCCGCTCTTATCAATGCGGCCCGCAACACCGGCGGATCCATCGGCGTTTCGATCGCCTCCAACGTCCTGGCGCATCGGGAGCAATTCCACCAGAGCAGGCTGGTCGAAGGGGTCGTTCCGTCGGATCCCGGCTATACCAGCACCTTGCAGTCGGTCACCCAGTATTTCGTCGATCGCGGCTCCGGCCTGGCGGATGCGCAATCGCGCGCGCTGGCCTGGATCGGTACACAGGTGCATGATCAGGCGAGCTATCTCGCCTATATCGATGTGTTCCACACATTGATGGTGATTTCGCTCTGCGTCATTCCGCTGGCGCTGATCCTGCGCAAGATCGACCTGACCGGCGGCGCGCCGGCTGGTGGCCACTGAAAAGGCAAAGCCTGCTACCTTGGACGGGCCGCTGGCGACGTGGGCGTCAGAAGCTCGCCGGCGCAAACGACCGCCACGCGGCGCTCGGTCGTCTTGGCAAGATACATGAAGTCATCGGCCCTCTTCACGAAGGAGGCGGCATCGTCTTCGGCATTGAGAAAAGCGATGCCGACCGCCGCGCCGGTATCGGTGACATGACCTTCTATGGCGATCGGCTTGAAGACGCGCTCCATGGTTTCCTGGATTGTCTGCGGCAGCGTGGACGCAGTGCTCAGATCGGCCTCGATCAGGATTGCGAACTCGTCGCCGCCGATGCGGGCGATAAAGTCGTTGGCGCGCGAATGCTCCCGCAAACGGGCGGCTATGATTCGCAAAACCTCGTCGCCGGCGCCATGGCCAAGCTTATCGTTGACAGCCTTGAAACCGTTCAGATCGATAAAGGCGAGGGCAAGCATGCTCCTGGTCGGATTTTCGTTGTCGACGTGTCGGGCGATTTCGGCATCGAAGCTGGCCCTGTTCGGCAACCCTGACAAAGCATCCGTCTGGGCCGATGCCTTCAGGGCATTTTCGATCTCGCGTTGCTGCCGGACGCGCGACGACACGTCCACAATGACTTCGACATCGAAGGAGACGCCCTTGACGACCGTGCGCTGGGCAGAGATCAGCGTCGGTATCGTCGTCCCATCGGCATGGACGATATCGACCTCTTCGAGCACGTAGCTCCCTTCTTCCGCCAGCAGGCGATGGCGACGGTCGCGGGCGGGACTGTCGATGGCCGATCCTTCGGAAATGAGCTGTTTCCCACTGATCTTGCTCCAGGTGAGCCCCGTCAGGCGAAGATAGGCGTCGTTGACCTTCGCATAGCTGGATGTACGCGTGTCGCTGGTGGTGATTGCCATGGCAATGGGTGCCAGTTCGAACATCCGCATCAGCATGGAAGCCAATACGTCTGGCGGAATCATCTCTTCCTCGTCCATGGCCAGCCCCGGAGTTGTCGTGGAGCGGCGACCCTAATATGCAACCATTAAGGCATAACTAAATTACCACCAGATTGTAGCGACGACGATGACGCTACCGCGATGCGCGGACTGGTGTATTCGCTATCATCTATCGGATGGTTCCTGGCTTTCTCAGGAATGAAGTCCGCGGTCCGGCTTTTCGTCTTCGCGGCCGAAATTGTGAGCGTCGACGAGTGCCTCGATGATGGCCAGGGTCAGTCGCACAATCTTTTGTTCTTTGGTCCAGCGCGGGTGGTCGCAGGTCGATTCGATGATATCGAATCCTTGATCCGCAACGATCGCTTCGGCCCGATCGAGGGCCCAGCCGGTAAAATTCTTGGAACTGCTCATTTTTTATTCCCGATAACGCACAGCTATCCGTCTGCGGACCGGTAAGGGATTCGGGCAAAGAAACCGTTAAGCTACCAGGAGCCGCAATCGGGGCCGACTGTATCGAAATGAGCCAGGCGCATCGGCCGGCGAGGGACCGGCAATCGACAAGGCATGAAAAAGCCGGGCACGAAGGCCCGGCTCGAAGCAAATCTGGTTTTAAGATCACGCCCAGGGATGAACGGCGGCATTGGCCTTTTCGAAGCGGTCGATCGCCGCGCCCTTTTCCAGCGTCAGGCCGATATCGTCGAGACCGTTCAGCAGGCAGTGGCGCTTGAAGGCATCGAGATCGAAGGTGATCGAGCCGCCGTCGGGGCCTGAAATCGTCATGTTCTCGAGATCGACTGTCAGAACCGCATTGGAGCCGCGCGAGGCGTCGTCCATCAGCTTTTCCAGGTCTTCGGGGGAGACGGTGATCGGCAGGATGCCGTTCTTGAAGCAGTTGTTGTAGAAGATATCGGCAAAGCTCGTGGAAATGACGCAGCGGATGCCGAAGTCGAGCAGGGCCCACGGCGCATGCTCGCGCGACGAGCCACAGCCGAAATTGTCACCGGCGACCAGGATCTTGGCGTTCTGGTAGGCTGGCTTGTTGAGCACGAAATCCGGGTTCGGCGTGCCGTCATCCCGGTAGCGGGCTTCGGCAAACAGACCGACGCCGAGGCCGGTGCGCTTGATGGTCTTCAGATAGTCCTTCGGGATAATCATGTCGGTATCGACATTGACGACCGGGAGAGGTGCCGCGACACCCGTCAGCTTCACGAACTTGTCCATGG
>CAZZZI010000121.1:0-13563 GCA_964658415.1 uncultured Sphingomonas sp.
CAGGGTATATCGGAGGCGCGGATCACGCCGATGATCGATCGGTTCGGCAAGACCCATGAGGGCAAGGGGGCGATGGATGCCGAGGGGTTGGCGTTGCGCGGCGACACCGTGCTTGTCGGCTTCGAGTCCAATCCGCGTGTCGACGTCTATCCCGATCCCGGCTTCGAGACATCGCCGCCCACTGCTTCTCTCCCCATCCTCATGACCCGCAACGCCCTGCGCGGCAACCAGAGCCTCGAGGCGTTGATGGTCGGCCCTGCGGGCAGTCCGCTGGCCGGCAACGCGGTGCTGGTGACAGAGCGCAGCCTCGACAAGGATGGCAACATGCTGGCGGCCGTCCTCGACGGGCCGCTGAAGGGCCGCTTCACCGTCCGCCGTTACGACGGTTACGATGTCAGCGACGGCACCTTTCTGCCGGATGGCGACCTTCTGCTGCTTGAGCGCCGTTTCGACTTCGCCCATGGCATCGGCATGCGCCTGCGCCGCATCGCCGGCGGCGACATCAAGCCGGGCGCTGTCGTCGATGGCCGGGTAATCTTCGAGGCCGGTGCGGATTACCAGATCGACAATATGGAAGGCATCGACGCCTTCCGCGCCGATGACGGCAGCATCCACCTGATCATGGTGTCCGACGACAACCACTCGATCCTGCAGCGAAATTTGATGCTGGAGTTCCGGCTGCTGCGGTGAGAGATCCTTAAGGGGCCCGTCGGTGTTCTGCGGTATCTCCGCCGCGAGGGTCGAACCAAGAAGGGAAACGGGGATGCTCAAGTAGGAACGGCCGGTCACCCCGTCGCAATTCGCTCTCGTATATTCCGGTGGTGGAGTTCCAATAGAGAAAAAGCTCCGTATCCAATATCTGGATCAGGCTAGCCGACTGTAGCCCATCGATTGTGAACTCAAATTCCTTAAGCTTTTTCGGCTTCTTCGAGCCGACGAGTTTTGCGAAGATTTGGATATGATATTTGCCATCGCAAAATAGAAACTCGCCCGCATCGCGGCGTGGGTTGAAATGATGGTCAGCGCTAATCCCAGTTTGTCCGACAAACAAGCCACTGCCCAATGTCAACTTGCCACTTTCTGTGTGCCCCCAAAAATCGAAAAGATACAACCCGTAACCCGTTTTGATCGTGGCGAACATTTGCTCGACGCGGCAGCCGCTGATTGCAGTTGAATACAGCAATGTTCGTACGAATAACTTATATCGTCCAGAAGGTTGTTCGCGGCTGAGAGATATAAGTGCCGGCTGCGTCATCTTTAACCTACCGCGGCGCAGCTGTGTCATCCACAAAGTAAAAAGTGAAAGGCACAGCGACGTCGCTGCAAGTAAAGTTGGGAAGTTCAATAAGAATGCGGTCATGGAGCACCTCTTCTCAGAGGCAGAATCATAACATGGTTGCATTATAGATGCTGGCTATTTAGCCGATATAAACTTCACCTAACTCAAGGCGGCCGCCTTACTAGCCAGCCTGCACCGCCCGCACCGGCTTCAGCACGTTCATCAGCGCCCCATAGGGCAGCAGCATCACCAGGCCGACCATCAGCTTGACCGTGAAGTCTCCGATGGCCCAGGAGATCCAGCGGGGGGCCTCTATGGCGAAGATGCCGAGGATCGGGGCCTGTTCCAGGGCGAAGGGCATGTTGTCGCCGAGGAAGACGAAGAAGGCGGCGAAGGACAGCGAGAAGAACAGCACGGTGTCGAGCATCGAACCCAGTAGAGAGCCGACCAGGGGCGCGCGCCACCAGGCCTGGCAGCGCAGGCGATTGAACAGGCCGATGTCGAGCAGCTGTCCGGCCAGATAGGCGGCTCCCGAGGCGATGGCGATGCGCGGCACCGATGAGAAGAACGACATGGTGACGCCGACGACGAAGCCTGCGAGCACGACGCGGCGGGCGATGGTCGGGCCGAACTGGCGGTTGGTGAGATCGGTGACGAGGAAGGCGACCGGATAGGTGAAGGCGCCCCAGGTCAGGATATCGCCGAGCTTGATGCCGGCGATCTCGCCGTTCACCGGGAACTGGACGAGGAAATTGGAGGCGACGACGACCAGCGTCATCAGGGCGACATAGATCAACAGATAGCGCGGGTTAGGCATTTTTTTATCCTGGGTGATGCCACCAGTTGGAGGGATGGGCCGGTCAAAGCAAAGGCTTGAGCGGGTGATACCCGTCAAGCCTTTGAAAGAACGTATAGTGTCAGATCGATAAAGTCTTAGGCAGCCGGTGCTGCGGAAACTTCAGCGGTCTTCTTGACGATCTGGCGGCGCAGCAGGCGGGCGCGCTGGCTGAGCGTGGTTTCGTCGGACTTAAGCAGGAAGGCATCGAGGCCGCCACGGTGTTCGACGGTGCGCAGCGCTGCAGCAGAAACGCGCAGGCGATAACGCTGGCCGAGCGAATCCGAGATCAGCGTTACCTGGCACAGGTTCGGCAGGAACCGGCGCTTCGTCTTGTTGTTTGCGTGGCTGACATTGTTACCCGTCAGGACGGCCTTGCCGGTCAATTCGCACATGCGGGACATGGTACACCTATTTTATTTTTGTCTGCCATCGGATAGCTTACCGGCAAAACCGGATAGGCAATCCAACAGGCCATGATTGGAAAGTTGCGGTTCTATAGTCAGCGCAGGCGTGGCAGTCAAGCCAAACCTTGGCATTTCCCGCAATTCCGCCAAAAAGCTGGTGCTAGTTGCCATCGCAGACATCAACAGAGTGTCTATATAGGGTACTAACACTCATATGAAGGCAATCACGATGTCGCATCTTGGAAAATGGCTTTTCGCCACCGCTCTCGCCGGATCGCTGCCGGCCTTGTCCCATGCCGAGGAGATGCGGCACGAGACGGAATACCGGGTGGCGCTGGCCGGTCTGCCGATCGCGCACGCCGATTTCAAGACCGAGGTCATCGACAAGCATTTCACCATCAAGGGCAAGGTCAATTCCTCCGGCCTTGCAGACCTGGTCACGACGATCTCGGCGGAGGCCGATGTCGCCGGCGTCGTCGGTCCGCAGAAGCTCGAGGCGTCGCGCTACACGCTCTATTACAAGAGCGGCAAGAAGAACCACACCTACGACGTCGTCTACAACAACGGCAACGTCACCTCGACGACGACAACGCCCGAGCCGCATCGTCCGCAGAACTGGATCCCGGTTGCAGACGGCGACCTGAAGTCGGTGCTCGATCCGGTCTCCGGCCTGATCTTTTCGGCGAACACCAATGTCTGCGCCCAGACCCTGCCGATCTACGACGGCGAGACGCGGATGAACCTGAAGCTGTCGCCGAAAGGGTCGAAGCCCTTCTCGACCGAGGGTTTCAAGGGCAACGCCATCGTCTGCGGCGTCCGCTTCACGGCGCTCGGCGGCTACAAGAAGAGCCGGACCGATTTCGACTATCTGGCCAAGAGCAACGACATGGAAATCTGGTTTGCCAAGGCCGATACCATGAAGGTATATGCTCCGGTCTATGTCCGTATCCCGACCAAGTACGGAACGGTGACGATCACCGCGGTCAAATACGGCGGTTAGCGGCGAAGTATCTGGCGACACCCGGATGGACGACGCCTGAGGGGCAGCTGAATGACATTGCGGGCAACCCTGATCGGCTTCTCGGCCATTCTCATGTGGTCGTTTCTGGCGCTGTTCACGGCCGCCTCGGGAACGATGCCACCCTTCCAGCTTTCCGCCATCTGCTTTGCCATCGGCAGCATCCCGGGCATCGTCGTGCTCATCCTCAGGCCGGAGCGGGTAAAGCTGCTCAGGCAGCCGGCCAAGGTCTGGGTGACAGGCATTGCCGGACTGTTCGGCTATCACTTCCTGTATTTCACGGCGCTGCGCAATGCGCCGGCGGTCGAGGCCGGGCTGATCGCCTATCTCTGGCCGCTGCTGATCGTCGTCGGTTCGGCGCTGCTGCCGGGCGAGCGCCTGCGCTGGTATCACGTGGCAGGCGCCGTCGCCGGTCTTGCCGGCACGGTCCTGATCGTCGGTCGCAACGGCTTTCACTTCGATGCCGCCTATGGGCTCGGCTACGGCGCGGCTTTCCTCTGCGCCTTCACCTGGTCGGGCTATTCGCTGCTGACGCGCCGTTTCGAGGCTGTTTCCACCGATGTCGTCACCGGCTTCTGCCTGGCGACATCCGTCCTGTCGTTCCTCTGCCATCTCGGCCTTGAAACCACCGTCTGGCCGGAGACTTCCTTCCAGTGGGCAGCCGTCGTCGGCCTCGGGCTCTTCCCGGTCGGTGCCGCCTTCTATGCCTGGGATTACGGCGTCAAGAACGGCGACATCCAGATCCTCGGCGCCGCCAGCTATGCGGCGCCGCTGCTGTCGACCCTCATCCTGACGCTGTTCGGCTTTGCCGCGCCAAGCTGGGGCATCGCCGGCGCCTGCCTGCTGGTGACCGGCGGCGCGGTGCTGGCCGCCCACAAGATGATTTTGCGACGCCCGGCAGCAGCCACCACCGCGATCGCCGAGTAGCGATCAGCCGGCCGACGGGGCCCAGTCCGGCGGTGCCATCTCGAACTTGGAAAACTCGAAGCCTGGGGCAACGGTGCACCCGACCAGGGTATAATCTCCGGTCGTCTCGGCCGACTGCCACCAATTCGCGGGCACGATCGCCTGTGGCCGCTCGCCGTTGACGAGGTCGGTCCCCAGCCGGATCGTTTCGCTGCCTGCGCCGTCCTCCGACACATGCAGCGCCAGCGGCGCCCCCGCATAATAGTGCCAGACCTCGGCGGCATCGCGGACGCGGTGCCAGTGGGAGCGTTGGCCGGCCTCGAGCATGTAGTAGATTGCCGTCGAATGGCCGCGTGCATCGCCAGGGCTGTCGCGGAAGGTCTGGATGTACCAGCCGCCTTCCGGATGCGGCTGCATTCCCAATTCGCGGATAATGTCCTCAGGCCGCATCAGAAGTTGTCTTTCCGCTTGCGGATTTCTGTGAAGACTTCCTCGTTGGTGCGGCTCTCCATCAGCAGATTGCGGCGGATGGCGGGGTCGGCGGGGCGCAGGAAGGGGTTGGTTTCCTTCTCCATCGCCAGCGTCGTCGGGATGGTGAACTTGCCTTCGGCGCGCATCGCCTCGATATCGGCGGCGCGGGCCTTGAGGCGCTCGTTGTCGGGGTCTATCGTCAGCGCGAAGCGGGCATTGGCCAGCGTGTATTCGTGGCCGAAATAGATTGCCGTCTCGTCGGGCAGCACGGCGAGCTTCTGCAGAGAGGCCCACATGTCGGATGCCGGCCGTTCGAACAGCCGGCCGCAGCCGAGCGCGAACAGCGTGTCGGCGGCAAACAGCAGCTTGTCGTCCTCGAAGTGGTAGCAGATATGCCCTGCCGTGTGGCCGGGGGTCTCGATGACGTTGACGGTGTGGCTGCCGAACTTGAAGCTGTCGCCATCGCCGTAGGCATGGTCCAGACCAGGAATGGCAATCGCCTCGTTGCGCGGGCCGAAGATCTGGCAGCCGAACTGCTCCTTCAGCGCGAGGTTGCCCTCGACATGGTCCATGTGGTGGTGGGTGGTGAAGATGTGGCTGATCGTCCAGCCGCGACGGGCTGCGGCGTCGGCAACGGCGACGGCCTCGGGCGCGTCGATCGAGGCCGTCAGGCCGGTCTCCGGATCATGGACGAGCACGCCGTAATTATCGGTTCGGCATGAAAATACTTCGAGTTCCAAAGGCTGCATGGTTTAAATGTCCTATCCTTGGTCAGTCTCCTCGAATGTAGAGGTTGCGGCCTTGAAGTCCAACCGCTGGCTGATAAGATTCCCCCATGCATGCCGATATCGTCGACCTTCGCCAATTCTATCATTCCGAGCTTGGACGCCTGGCGGAGCAATCCATCGCCATGGCGCTGTCGTCTCTCTGGGCGCGGCTGCCGGAGGAGCGGCTGGTCGGTCTTGGCTATTCCGTGCCCTATCTCGACCGGTTTCGCGCCGACACCGAGCGCACCTTCGCCTTCATGCCGGCAGGGCAGGGGGCGGTGAACTGGCCGATGGGGTCGGCGTCCTCGACGGCCCTGATCTTCGACGAGGAGCTGCCCTTGCCGGATTCCTCGATCGACCGCGTGCTGCTGGTGCATTCGCTGGAATATGCCGAGAGCCCGCGCGAGACGCTGAAGGAGCTCTGGCGGGTGCTGGCGCCCGGCGGGCGGCTGGTGATCGTGGTGCCGAACCGGCGCGGCGTCTGGGCGCGGATGGAGCATACGCCGTTCGGATCGGGCCGCCCCTATTCCCGCAGCCAGTTGACGGCGCTGCTGCGCGAGACCAATTTCACGCCCGGCGCAACGGCGGAGGCTCTGTTCTTCCCGCCCTCCAAGCTGCGTACCATCCTCCGGCTGCGCCGCGCATTCGAGCGCATCGGACGGACGCTATGGCCGGCCTTTTCGGGCGTCATCATCGTCGAGGCGCAGAAGCGGCTGTACCAGGGTCTGCCGGTGGCCGTACGGGCCTCCCGCCGCGTCTTCGTGCCCGTACTGGCACCGCGCGGCGTGCCAACCACGCGCGAGGAAAGCCAGCCGAAGCGCTAAGCGCGACCGGCTTCTTACTCGACAAAATCGTCATTCCGGATTAATGCCACGGGATGTTTGGAGCCGGATATGCCGGCCCTTGTCAGAGGTCGATCCCATGAGCAGCGAAATCAGCAAGCCCGCCCCGCGTCCCGGTATTCTCGACATCGCTGCCTATGTGCCGGGCAAGGAGGGCGCGCCAGGCGTCGCCCGCGTGTTCAAGCTGTCGTCCAACGAAACGCCGCTCGGCGCCAGCCCAAAGGCCATTGCGGCCTTCAAGACGGCGGCGGATGAGCTGGAACGCTATCCGGACGGCCAGGCATTGGCGCTGCGGCAGGCGATTGCCGACGTCAACGGGCTCAATCCGGCCAACATCCTTTGCGGCAACGGTTCCGACGAACTGCTCGGCCTGCTCTGCCACGTCTACTTGGCACCAGGCGACGAAGCCGTCATCACCGAACACGGGTTCCTCGTCTACAGGATCCAGATCATGGGCGCCGGTGCAACGCCTGTCACGGTCAAGGAAAAGGATTGCACCGTCGACGTCGACGCGATCCTCGCAGCCGTGACAGACAAGACCAAGATGGTCTTCATCGCCAATCCCGGCAATCCGACCGGCACCTATGTCCCGGTCAGCGATATCAGACGGCTGCATGCAGCACTGCCGAAGAATGTCATTCTGGTGCTGGATGCGGCTTATGCCGAATATGTCCGTCGCAACGACTACGAGGCCGGGATCGAGCTTGTCTCGGCCAATGCCAATGTCGTCATGACCCGGACCTTCTCGAAGGCTTACGGCCTTGCGGCGCTGCGCGTCGGCTGGATGTTCGGCCCCGCCGAGATCGTCGACGCCCTGAACCGCATTCGCGGACCTTTCAACATGAATGCTCCCGCCATCGCCGCCGGCGCTGCCGCCATGCGCGACCAGGCTTTCGTAGAAACGGCGGTCACCTACAATCTGATGTGGCTGGACAAGCTGACCGGGGCGTTTGAAGCCATCGGGCTCAAGGTAACTCCGTCGGTTGCCAATTTCGTTCTCATCCACTTCCCGGATGTCGACGGCAAGCGCGCGGCCGATGCTGACGACCTGCTCACCAGTCGTGGTTACATTCTGCGTGCCGTGCGCGGCTATGGCTTCACCAACTCCCTGCGGATGAGCATCGGCACGGAAGAGGCAAATCGTGGTGTCATCGAGACGCTCGGCGAATTCATGGGACGGGCGGCATGAGCGAGGTTCAGTTCGACCGGATCGCGCTCGTCGGCATTGGACTGATCGGCTCGTCGCTGGCCCATGATATCCGTACGCTCGGTCTTGCCCGCGAGGTCGTCATCGCGACCCGCGGCGCGGCGACGCTGAAGCGGGCCGAGGAACTGGGGTTGGGCGACCGCTATACGCTGTCGTCGGGCGAGGCGGTCAGGGACGCCGATCTTGTCATCGTCTCCGTGCCGGTCGGCTCATCGGAGAGCGTCGCCATCGAGATCGCCCCTCATCTCAAGAAGGGCGCCATCGTGACCGACGTCGGCTCGACCAAGGCCTCCGTCATCGCACAGATGCTGCCGCATATTCCCGAAGGCGTACATTTCATTCCGGGCCATCCGCTGGCGGGTACGGAAAAGTCGGGTCCTGATGCCGGGTTCGCCGGGCTTTTCCGGGGACGCTGGTGCATTTTCACGCCCGTCGATGGCACAGACCAGACGGCGCTGAAGGCACTCCGGCATTTCTGGGAGACGCTTGGCTCCAAGGTCGACGAGATGGATGCCGAACATCACGACAAGGTGCTGGCTATCGTCTCGCACCTGCCGCACCTCATCGCCTACAACATCGTCGGCACGGCTGCCGATCTGGAGACGGTGACGCAGTCCGAAGTCATCAAGTATTCCGCCTCCGGCTTTCGCGACTTTACCCGCCTGGCGGCTTCCGATCCGACGATGTGGCGGGATGTCTGCCTGCACAACAAGGATGCCATCCTCGAGATGCTGGCGCGGTTCTCCGAAGATCTCGCCTATCTGCAGCGGGCGATCCGCTGGGGTGAGGGCGACAAGATCATGGAACTGTTCACGCGCACCCGCGCTGTCCGCCGCTCGATCGTCGAAGCCGGCCAGGATGTCGACGCACCCGATTTCGGCCGCCACGCCCTCGACCCGAAAGCGCCGTGAGCCTCAGGCATGCGGCGTCTGCGGCCGCCTGCCTCAGAGCGGCGGGATCTTGCCGACAGGGATGAAGCCGCTGAGCGTCACCGCGCCATGATCGACGGTGAGATCGACCGACACCTTGTCATCGCCGGCGGCCAGCGCCTTCAGCAGCTTGCCCGCCATGTCCACCGTCTGCTTGGCGGCCGGAATGGCCTCCTTGATGCTGTCGCGCCAACGGCTGATCTGCTGGATCTGCAGTTTGAACTGGCCGGACAGAAAGCCGTCGTCATCGAATGAAAACGGGCCGGACAGGGTCATGATGCGGCCGTCGCCGATGTCGGCCGTCACCTTGCGAAGAATGCCCGAAGCGCCGAACAGGCCACGTCCGTCCTTCTCGCTGCCGTCGAGCAGGCCCGCCTTGCCGGTCAGTGTGACGTCGACGACAGACCCGAGCGCCGGAAGCTGCGGGAAATCGGGGATGATGGCGTTGGAATTCTTGACCTCGAAGACGGCTTCCAGGTCCTGGCCGTTCTGGCGGACATGGATTTCGGTCTTGTCGGCGGTGAAATTCACCGTCTGGCCGGTGGCCGAGGAGACCACCGCCGTCTTCAGGCCGTTGATCGTCGTCGCGCCCTGTTCGATGCCGTTGCCACGGGTGACCAGGGTGGATTGCAGCGCCGCCCATTCCGACGAGATCGTCAGCCCTTGCGAGGTGCGGATCTCGGCAGGCGAATTCAGCTGCCACTCGATGTTACCCGGCGCGTAGACATGGGCGGAGGCGCTGAGGTTGTCGAATACGGCCGAGACACCCCGGACATGGTCGTCGACCTGAACCTTGGAACAGGTGAGGCCTATGCGGAAGGGAAAGCCCTGCTGGTTGAGATCGGTGCACTGGCCGGTAAAGCCTGCCGCGTCCTGCTTTCCCAGCGCCCTCAGCACATTGGTCTTCAGCTCCGAGGCGGCATAGAACCAGCCGCCGGTATAGACGGCGGCGATGATGACGATGATCCCCAAAAGGATGAACATCCCCCTGAAGCCCCGGCCGGATCTTTCGCTCTGGCTTGACGCTGACATGATGTTCTCCAATGGTGCGGCGCAACGGTGATTTGAGTATGGTCTTGGATATGGACGAATTTTGGGTGTTTGGCTACGGATCGCTGATGTGGAATCCGGGTTTCGCCTTTGTCGAACAGTCGGATGCGGTGATTTTCGGTTATCGCCGCTCGCTCTGCGTCTACTCCTGGGTGCATCGCGGCACCCGGGAAAATCCCGGGCTGGTGCTCGGTCTCGATCGCGGCGGCGCCTGCCGTGGCGTTGCCTTCCAGGTTGCCGATGCCGACCGGGACGCTGTGCTCGCCTATCTGCGCGAGCGGGAGTTGGTGACCAATGTCTATCTTGAGCGCCGGGCGCCGATCCGGCTTGCCGACGGTCGGCGGGTGACGGCGGTGGCCTATGTCGTCGACCGCAGGCATCACCAGTATGCCGGCGCGCTCGATCCCGTAACGGCAGCCCGCATCGTCGATGTCTCCGTCGGTCAGTCCGGGCCGAACGATGCCTATGTCTTCAATACGCTCGCCCATCTTCGCGAGACCGGCATTCGCGATGCCTGGCTCGAAAGTGTCAATGCCGAGGTGCTGCGGCTGCGTGGCGCCGCCTGAGGTCAGCCGCTGGCTTCGGCAGCGGGCGCCCCGCGCAGGGCCGCCAGCCGCGCGACGGCGGTGGGCGGCAGGGGCAGATGCGGATTGCTGGCCACGGTCTCGAGCAGCAATTGGTCGCTCGCGTCTTCCGTGACCTTGATCAGGTGGGCGAAGAAGGCATCCGGATCCATGCCGGGCTGGATCGGCGGCAGGATGCGTACCTTGAAATGGCCGGGATAGCGGCGGAAGTTGCGGCGCGGCCAGAACAGGCCGGGATGCATGGCGACGGCGACGACGGGAACGTCGAGGTCGCGATACATGCGGGCGATGCCGTATTTGTAGACCGGCTCGGCGCCGGGCGGGCGGCGCGTGCCCTCCGGGTAGATGATCAGCTGGCGGCCGGCCGCAAGCACGGCACGGGTGCGCTTCAAGACTTCGACCATCACCTTGCCGCGGGCGCCGCGGTTGACCGGGATCATCTGCTGTTTCTTGGCGTACCAGCCGAACAGCGGAATCCACAGGAGTTCCCGCTTCAGGATGTAGACGGGGTCGTCGAGGTAGGGCAGCAGCGCGAAAGTATCCCAGAAGGACTGGTGCTTCGGCGCGAAGATGTATCCTCCCTTTGGAATGTTCTCCAGGCCTTCGATCTCGAAGGTGGTGCCAACGATCTTTTCCATCAGCCAGGTGCTGGAGGAGGCCCAGGCCTTGGGAATGGCGTAGCCGGCCTTGCGCGGCATCAGGAAATAGATCGGCGAAAGCACGATCATCCGGACGATCAGGTTGAGATAGAAGGCGGTGTTAAAGAGGATCGAACGAAGGATGATCATGAAGCTGTCCCGAAACGCCCATCGACGGCGTCTGGACCCGTGCCTACACGATATCGGTCTCAATAAAAAGACGGCAGGCTCGAGAGCTAGCTCCTGCGCTGCGCGTCTTCCGGCTCCTGCGAACGAAGGCCTGCGGGACGGGAGAATCCGAACAGGTTGCGGCCGCCGGTCAACAGCACCTTGGCATATTCTGACAGCATGGTGCGCAGGGCATTGGGGTCGGTAAACCAGGCCTTGGTCTTGAGGTCCGAATTGACGACGGGATAGGGGATGAAATCCATCTCCGGATCGGCGTAGCGCAACTCGGCGATGCTGCGTGGCATGTGGTAATTGTTGGTGACGACAAGCACGCTCTTGTAGCCCTTGGCGTGGATCCACTTCACCGTTTCGCTGGCATTGCCGATCGTGTCGATGGCGTCGTAGCCGATGTCGACGCAGCAGGCAAAAAGATCCGGCGGCGTTTGCGTCGCCTTGGCGATCTGCTTGCGGGTGGTCGCCGGATAGGCGCCTGAAATCAGCAGCCGGTTGCCGGCGCCGCTGCGCAGCAGTTCGATCGCCTGATCGATGCGCTGATAGCCGCCGGTCAGTACGACGATCGCATCCGCCTTCGGGTCGACGGGCGGACGCAGGGTGGTGACCGAATCAGCAAAGCGCAAGAAGCCGCCAAACAGGATGGCGCCGCTGAGGATGGTGGCAAAGCCCGTCCAACGCATGATCCGCCTGAAAACGCTGCGGCGCGGCGGGTTTTCACCACCTGCAGCCCGATGCGTCGTCGCGGGATCGAGAGTGTTGCGTGTCATCTGTTCCATGGTTGCCAAACGTCAGTCCCGCCAGATTAGGGCCGTGTCCGGGCCGTTTGATGGCAGACGAGGCATGCATTTATGCTCAGGTCGCATTGTCGCTCCTGCCGGGGTCGGATCTGATCTGGTCGATCTCGTAGATGGTTCGCATCACCGTAAACCGCGCGGTGACCGTCGTCAGCAGGGCGATGATCACCATCGTCGCGAAAATGCCGAGATAGCCGAGGAAGCCGACCGAGAAGGTGCCGAACAGGGCGGTGGCCTGGTCGGTCTGTGGCGTGGCGATCGTGTGGCTCTGCAGGAGGCCGGCGGCGGCAAAGAAGAGAGCTGCCAGCGCGCTGCCAACGGCCGAGCCCTTGAAGCTGATCTTGAGAAAATGCTTCTGGAATTCCTTGGCGACGAAGGCGCTCTCCGCGCCGACGAAATGCAGCACCTCGACGATATGGCGATTGCCCGACAGCGCGCCGCGCGTGGCGAAGACCACCGTCAGCACCATGGCGGTGAACACCAGCAGCAATATGCCGGTGCCGATCATGACCGTGGTGTGGGCCATCGACACGAGACGGTCGACCCAGGTGCGGTGATCGTCGAGCGAGGCCTGCGGGATCGCATCCTTCAGCAATGTGCGCATCGCGTCGAAATCCGGCGGATGGCTCTCGTCGATGGTGACGATGACGAGCCTCGGCACCGGCAGTTCCTTGAGATCGAGCCCCGAGCCGAGCCAGGGCTCCAGCAGCCGCGCGGTCGCGGCTTCATCGACGATCTGTCCGGTCTTGGTGCCGACGAAGGTCATGGCGATGTCGCGCGCCTTGACCAGCGCCTTTTCCATGTCGAGGTCGTCGTCCGGCTTGATCTGGATGGTGATCTCGCGAGCGATCTGGCTTTCCCAGCTGGCGGCCGTCGAGCGCACCATGCTGACGGCGCCGAGCGTCAGGCAGGCGAGGAAGGCCATGATGGCGATGACAACCATCAGCGCATTGCCCTGGATGTTCGAAGACGGCACGATCGGGCCGGTCGGGCGCACGCGCATCGCCGGCCGCCGGTTTTCGGCTGGCGCCTGCGCCTCCGGGGGCGCCTTGTTGCTTGGGCGTTTCGGCTCAATCATAGATATCGAGATGCCCCTCGGAGAGGATCATGCGGCGCGCTTCCACCTGGTCCATCAGCGTCAGGTCGTGGGTGGCTATGACCACGGCGGTGCCGAGACGGTTGAGCTCGAGGAAGAGGTTGAGCAGCCGGCGGGCCATGGGCGGATCGACATTGCCTGTCGGCTCATCGGCCAGCAGGATTTCCGGGCGGTCGATGAGCGCGCGGGCAATGGCGGCGCGCTGCTTCTCGCCACCCGACAGCACCGGCGGCAAGACGTTGATGCGCTCGCCGAGGCCGACCCATTTCAGGAGCTCGAGCACGTCGTTGCGATAGGAGCTCTCGTCCTTGCCGCGCACCCGCAGCGGCAGGGCGACATTCTCGTAGGTCGTCAGGTGATCGAGCAGGCGAAAATCCTGGAAGACGATGCCGACCCGGCGGCGCAGCAATGGCAGCTCGCTGTGCGGTATGGAGGAAATATCGCGGCCGAACATGCGGATGAGGCCCCGCGTCGGCTGCAGCGACATGAACAGCAGGCGCAGAAGCGTCGTCTTGCCGGCGCCCGAGGGGCCGGTCAGGAACTGGAAGGACTTTTTC
>CAZZZI010000122.1:0-13560 GCA_964658415.1 uncultured Sphingomonas sp.
CAATAGGCTCATTTGGACGAGAAAGTATCAGCCGCAGCCTCCCGATCTCCCCCCTTGTGGGGGAGATGTCACGCAGTGACAGAGGGGGGTAAGCCACGGAATACTGCATCAAACAAGCGCCTCGATGGCGCCGCGCACGGCCGAATGGTCCATGTCGTGCAGCCCGATCACCACCAGCCGGGTGGCCCGGACCTCGCCCGGCGCCCAGGCGCGGTCGAAATAATGGTCGACGCGGCTGCCGACCGCCTGCAATTGCAGCCGCATCGGCTTGCCCGGCACATCGACGAAGCCCTTGAGGCGCAACACGTCATGACGGCCGATCACCACCTTCAGCCGCTCGATGAAGGTGACCGGCTCGGCAATCGGTCCGAGATCGACGACGAAGCTGTCGAACTCGTCATGGTCATGCGGCGTGCCGTCGGCATGTTCGATCTCGTGGTGGGACAGGCGGTTGCCGACGTCGTCCTCGGTGCCGATGCCGAGACCGAGCAGCACGGTGGCCGAAACCTCGCCGTTACGGGCTTCGATGATGGCCGGCTTGCGTTCCGTCCGCGACAACACTTCGGCGCGCACGGCGGCAATGCCGGCAGCGTCGAGCAGGTCCGTCTTGTTGAGGACGATCAGGTCGGCGCAGGTCAATTGATCCTCGAACAGTTCCTCGATCGGGTTGTCGTGGTCGAGCGAGGCATCCTCGGCCCGCGCCGCGTTGACGGCATCGTGATCGTCGGCAAACCGGCCGGCAGCGACGGCAACGCTGTCGACGACGGTGACCACGCCGTCGACAGTCACCTGCGTCCGAATATCGGGCCAGTTGAAGGCGGCGACCAGCGGCTGCGGCAATGCCAGCCCCGAGGTCTCGATGATGATGTGGTCCGGGCGCGGCGAGCGGGCGAGCAGCTGCGTCATGGTCGGGATGAAATCGTCGGCGACGGTGCAGCAGATGCAGCCGTTGGTGAGCTCGATGATGTCGTCGGCCGAGCAGTTCTCGGCACCGCAATCCTTGAGCACATCGCCATCGACGCCGAGATCGCCGAACTCGTTGATGATGAGCGCGATCCGCTTGCCGCCGGCATTCTGCAGCAGGTTGCGGATGATGGTGGTCTTGCCGGCGCCGAGGAAGCCGGTGATCACAGTGGCGGGGATTTTCTGTTGCATGGTTCAGCCTTTCATTTTCAGCGGCAGCCCGGCGGCGACGAAATAGACGTCGCTAGCAAGCGCTGCGATCATTTGGTGGAGACGGCCGGCATGGTCGCGGAAATCGCGCGCCATGCGGTTTTCCGGCACGATGCCGAGGCCGACCTCGTTGGAGACGAAGACCAGGCGCGCCCGGGCGCTGGGCAGGAATTGGGTGAGGGACGCAAACTCGCCGGCCATGTCACGCTCCTCCATCATCAGGTTGGTGACCCAGAGCGTCAGGCAATCGACCAGGATGGCGCGGCCGGGCGCATCGACAGCTTTGAGCGTGCCGACCAGATCGAGCGGTTCCTCGTGGGTCGTCCAGCCCTCGCCACGATCCACGCGGTGCTTCTGGATGCGATCGGTCATCTCCGCATCCCAGGCCCGGCCGGTGGCGATGTAATGACGATCGAGGCCTGAGCCTGTGACGAGCTGCTCGGCAAAGGCTGACTTGCCGGAGCGCGCGCCGCCGAGCACGAAGGAGGTTCCGTGGGATGGGGATGTCATCAGGCCGTTCCGAGCCTCGCGCGGGTCTGCACAAGGCCGCAATCCTGGAGTGTCACAGGATCGGAGAAGCGTGTCGCATGGACGCGCGAAGTCGAGTGTTCAGCCATGACAACCTCCGTGCTGGCAGTGGGACGACGTCCCTGGGTTGGGCTTTTCGCCCGGCACGGATGGCAGGTCTCCTGGCTCACGGTTGCGGTCCTCCGACCGGAACGACGTGCATCGTCCCGGTCGGAGGCCACGGATCTTTCTCGCCTTCCCGGCAGATCAACATGAAAAGGCGGACGATTCGTAGATAAGGAGGCGTCCGACCCCGGTAGATCATGCTGCCACGCCAGTGGCTTTTCCGCTGCCTTCGGCGAAAGGGCCGCCCGCACCATTGCAGGACATCCCCCATCGCGCCCGAACACCGGACGAAAGACCCTGACCGTTCTACAGTCGCGGGGTCGGCTGTGATAAGGGCGCCCTGGATGGGTCCGCCCCGTCACATTCCCTTTTGATCCCATACCGTTCTCACGGCGCAGGAACCTTCCGTTATGGTGTCAGGATTAGGCTTTCACCTTATCCAAGTCAACTGATCGACGTTTTTGCTTTCTGCCACATATATGCGGGCACGACGCAGGAATCATTCGCATCGTCGGTCTTTTTGTCGCAATTGCCGGTGTAAAGACGTCCGAGACCAACAACCGCTCCTCTTTCATGCGTATCGCCATGCTACAACGATTTCATGCTCCCCGCTTCGGCGCCCTGCGAACGCTCTTCGAAGTCGGCCGACTACGGGCACTCCTGCGACAGAGCGAAGTCGGCCTGGTGATCGCTGGCGCCTTCGTCGGCGTCACCTCGGGTCTCGCCGTCACGGCGATGAGCCTGATCTCCCGCCAGATGCACATGCTGATCTACGGTGTCGGCGACGATGGCCGGCTGAGCAGCGCCGTCATCGAAAACCGCCTGCTGCTGTTGCTGGCCCCGATTGCCGGCGGCGTTCTGCTCGGGCTCATGCTGTTCATACTGTCCAAGACCCGCAAAAAACCGATGATCGACCCGATCGAAGCCAATGCCCTGCATGGCGGCCGGCTGTCTCTGACCGACAGTATCCTGGTGTCGATCCAGAACCTCATTTCCAACGGCTTTGGCGCATCGGTGGGGCTGGAAGCCGGCTATACGCAGATCGCGGCGGGCATAGCCTCGAAGCTCGGGTTGAAATTGCAGCTGCGCCGGGGCGACCTTCGCACGCTGGTCGGCTGCGGTGCCGCCGGCGCCATCGCGGCGGCCTTCAGCGCCCCGCTGACCGGCGCCTTCTACGCCTTCGAGCTGATCATCGGCAGCTATACCATCGTCACCCTGACGCCGGTCGTGGTCTCCGCCCTTGTCGCAACGCTGGTCGCCCGGCTGCTGGCCGGCAGCGACGTGATGATCGATATCGGCGATTTCGGCAGCGTCGTGCCGGCCGACTATATCCCTGCCGTTCTGCTCGGCGCGGTCTGCGCCGGCTGCGGCATCCTGCTCATGCAGGGCGTCTCCTTCGTCGAGGAAATGGCGCGCAAGAGCGCGATCCCGCAATTCGTCCGGCCGGCGCTGGGCGGCATCGTCGTCGGCATGCTGGCGCTGGTCTCGCCCCAGGTGCTGTCGGCCGGCCACGGGGCGCTGCATCTCAACCTCGGGCGCGATATCGCCATCCCGGCGCTCATCGGTATCCTGCTGCTGAAGTCGCTGGCATCGGCGATCTCGATCGGCTCCGGCTTCCGCGGCGGCCTGTTCTTCGCCTCGCTGTTCATGGGCGCCCTGCTCGGCAAGATCTTTGCCTATTCTGCCCCCTATTTCGACCATGCAACGCTGACGCCGATCATCTATGCCGTGGTCGGCATGAGCTCGCTGGCCGTCGCCGTCATCGGCGGACCGCTGACGATGACCTTCCTGGCGTTGGAAATCACCGGCGACTTCCCGATCACCGCGCTGGTGCTGGCCGCCGTCATCACCTCGTCGCTCGTGGTGCGCACCACCTTCGGCTACTCCTTTGCCACCTGGCGCTTCCACCTGCGCGGCGAGAGCATCCGCAGCGCCCACGATGTCGGCTGGATCCGCAACCTGACCGTCGCCCGGATGATGCGACCGGACGTGCGCAGCGCCAACGTCAACATCAGCATCGCCGACTTCCGCCACGATTTCCCGATCGGCTCGACCCAGCGGGTCGTGCTGCTCGACGAGGCCGAGAAATATGCCGGCATGGTGCTGGTGCCGGAGATCTATGCGAGCCCTGTAGACAAGGACGACGGCGACCGTGGGCTGGACGAGTTCATCCGCTACAAGAACGATTTCCTGCAGCCGCAGATGAACGCCAAGCAGGCGGCGGCGATTTTCGACAAGACGGAGAGCGAAGCGCTGGCCGTCGTCAACAATCTCATCGAACGCAAGGTCGTCGGCCAGCTCAGCGAAGCCCATACGTTGAAGCGTTATACGGAAGAGCTCGACCGCCGCCGGCGGGAGGAGTCCGGCGAACTCTAAAGTGTGATCCAGGGCAGCATTGACGCGTCAGGGCCGAGCCCTAACTCCGGTCCATGTCACGTCTGGGGATCGCTGTCCGGCGGTTTCCGGCCAACAGTCTGGAAAGCAAACATGTCCGATACATCCACTCCCGTCTGGTTCATCACAGGCTGCTCAACCGGCTTCGGCCGCGAGCTGGCCAAGCTCGTGCTCGATCGCGGCTGGCGCGCCGTCGTCACAGCCCGCGACAAGGCGCGGGTCGCCGATCTCGTCGAAGGCCATGAAGACACGGCGCTCGCCCTCGATCTCGACGTCACCGACACGAAGCAGATCGCTGCCGCGACCAAGGCCGCCGAAGACCGCTTCGGCCAGATCGACGTGCTCGTCAACAATGCCGGCTACGGCTACCAGGCCTCGGTCGAAGAGGGCGACGACGACGCCATCCGCGCCCAGTTCGATGCCAATGTCTTCGGCCTGTTCGCCATGACACGCGCCGTGCTTCCGGGCATGCGCAAGCGCCGTCGCGGCCACATCATCAACATCACCTCGGTTGCCGGGCTCGTGGGCTTCCCGGGCTCCGGCTACTATGCCGCCAGCAAGCATGCCGTCGAAGGCATGTCTGACGCACTCGCCGTCGAGGGCCGTCCGCTGGGCATCAAGGTCACCTGCATCGAACCGGGCCCCTTCCGCACCGACTGGGCCGGCCGCTCGCTGCAGCAGACCGCAAGCACCATCGCCGACTACGACGAGACGGTCGGCGCGCGCATGGCATCGACCGCCGCCGGCAGCGGCAAGCAGAAGGGCGATCCGATCCGCGCCGCCAAGGCGATGATGATGGTGACAGAGCTGGAGCATCCGCCGCGCCACCTGGTGCTTGGCAGCTTCGGCGTCGAGGCCGTCTCGAAAAAGCTGTCCGACAGCCTGGCCGAAATCGAACAGTGGCGCGACACCTCGCTCGGCGCCGACTTCCCCGAATCCGAACAATAGTCTCGCCGCCAAGGCGACACGCTTGGTGTCGCCTGAAAAAGCCGGTCGTCCGATGTGACGACCGGCGGCGACAGGACTGCGCCGTTACGGATTGGCCGTGACGAAAAGACAGGGACGGTATCGATGACCGACAAGAGCTCCGCTGCAACAGACATCGGCAAGCACGAGCCGCCGCCCCTCAACGTCGAACACCTGACCGCCATCCCACGCCCCGTGGCTGACCACGGCACCATCGGCAATCTGCGCACGACGGCCCTGGTGGCGCGCGATGGCACCATCGACTTCCTGTGCTGGCCCAACTTCGACAGCCCCAGCGTCTTCCTGGCCCTGCTCGATCCGGAAAAGGGCGGCGCCTTCGAACTGTATCCCGATATCGCCGGCGCACGCACCATCCAGATGTATATCCCGGAGACCAACGTTCTCCTGACACGCTGGCTCGGCGACGACGGCAGCGCCGAGATCTGCGATCTGATGCCGAGCCCGACGGCATCTGGCGAGAGCGTCTGCCGGATCGTCCGCCGCGTTTCCGTGACGCGCGGCACGGTCACGGTTCGCCTCAAATGCTGGCCGCGCTTCGATTATGCCCGCAGTATCCCCGACATCACCATCGACGCCGACGGCGCCGTCTTTACAGGGCCGCACGATCTGCGCCTGCGCCTGACCGCGCCCGTTCCGCTGCGCGAGGCCGACGGCGGCGTCTATGCAGAAATCACGCTCAAGGCCGGCGAGCAGGCCGATTTCACGTTCGGAGACGACGATGGCGTCGTCCTGCAGCCCGACGATGTGTCGAGCGTTATTCTCGAGACCAAGGGCTACTGGCAGAAATGGTCGGCACGCTCGACGTATCGCGGTCGCTGGCGCGATGCCGTGACCCGCTCGGCGCTGGCGCTGAAGCTCATGACCTCGCTGAAACACGGCTCGATGGTCGCCGCTGCGACCTTCGGCCTGCCGGAAGCGCCAGGCGGCGAACGGAACTGGGACTACCGCGCCACCTGGATCAGGGACGCATCGTTCACGGTCTATGCGCTGATGCGGCTCGGCTACCAGGAGGAAGCGATGGCCTTCAACCGGTGGACCGGCGCCCGCACGCAGCAGGACTGGGATGGTCAGTTGCAGATCATGTACCGGGTCGACGGCAGCTCGGACCTGGAGGAACTGGAACTCGACCATCTCGCCGGCTATGGCGGTGCGCGTCCCGTGCGTGTCGGCAACAAGGCTGCCGGACAGATCCAGCTCGATATCTACGGCGAGTTGATGGATTCCATCTACATCAGCAACAAATACGGCGAGGCGATCTCCGATCGCGGATGGCGCGGCGTCCAGCGCTTCGTCAACTATGTCTGCGAGAACTGGCAGCTGCCCGATGCCGGCATCTGGGAGGTGCGCAACGAACCCTCGGAACACCTGCACTCGCGGCTGATGTGCTGGGTCGCCGTCGACCGGGCGATCAGGCTCGCCGAAAAACGCTCGCTGTCCGCGCCCTTCGAAAAATGGATACTGACGCGAAACGAAATCAGCGACGACATCTGGGCCAATTTCTGGAACGAGGAACTCGGCCACTTCGTGCAGGGCAGAGGCGCCGACAATGTCGATGGCGCGCTGCTGCTGATGCCGCTGGTGCGCTTCGTCAGCGCCACCGACCCGGCCTGGCTGAAGACCCTCGATGCGATCGGCGAGCAACTGGCGGACGATTGCCTGGTCAAGCGCTACCGGCAGGAGGACGGGCTGGAAGGCAACGAAGGCGCCTTTGCCGCCTGCTCCTTCTGGTATGTCGAATGCCTTGCCCGCGCCGGACGCCTCGACGAGGCGCGCATCAACTTCGAAAAGCTGCTCCTCTACAGCAACCACCTGCAGCTCTACCCCGAGGAATTCGATGCGCGCGGCGAATTCCTCGGGAATTTTCCGCAGGCCTTCACCCATCTGGCCCTCATCAGCGCCGCCTTCTACCTGGACCGGGCGCTGGATGGAAAGTTCGGCCAGTGGCGGGCGTAGGCGTCCACTGCGCGAAGACGGTTTGATTTTCGTGTGCGCACCGCCAACGGCAGCTCTGTCCCGCGTCATTTTGGGACGGTCGTATCTGCGCGATTGACAATGAGCGGATATGTTTCAAGAGTGCGCCGCATCGGCTGACTGCTTGGGGGGTATGGGCTATGTCACGGCGCGCGATTTTCGGACTGTCGGCTCTTTTGCTCTCGGCTTTGTTTTCTGCCGCACCCGGTCAGGCCGCAGACGTTAGCCGCCAGGTGGAGACGACACCGGACGGTGACTATTTCGGCTTCGACCTGCGCACAGTCCAGAACCAGACCATCGCGCAATGCGAGGCGACCTGCATCGCCGATCGCTCCTGCCGCGCCTTCACCTACAATCCGAAGGTGAAGTGGTGCTTCCTCAAGTCAGACTTCAACCAGCTCAACAGCTTTCCCGGCGCCATCGCCGGGCGGATCGTCGAAGCCGGTGCCGGCACGGACATCGGCGCTGCACCCGCCCTGCCCTTCGTCAGCGACAAGTTGCGCGACGATGCTGCCCAGGCCAAGGCAAACCTGGCCCTGACGGACGATCAGAAGACGCAAGGCGTCCAGAGCCTCGTCGCGCTCGCCCATGTCGAGCAGTCGGCGCAAAACCCGGCCGATGCCGTCAAGGCTTTCCTGGGCGCCCTGGCAGTGACGCCGGACGATGCCGTCCTGTGGATCGAAACGGCGCGCACCGCCAATGGCATCAAGGACAATGCCGAGATCGCCGCCCAGGCCGCCATCGCCGCGCTGAACGGCTACCAGCTGACACGGACCAAGGAGAGCCGCGCGGACGCGCTGGCAGTGCTCGCCGTGTCGCTCGCCAATTCGGACAATGCCCGCGCGGCGCTCAGCGCCTATAAGGCAAGCCTGGCGCTGGTCAATTCCAAGACCGTTGCCGCAGCCTATGCCGACCTCAAGAGCCGCAAGGGCTTCCGCATCCTCGCCAACACCATCGACAATGACAGCACCACGCCCCGCGCCTGCGTGCAGTTCTCGGAAAAACTGGTGAAAACCGGCACCGACTATGCACCCTTCGTGACGATCGACGGCGCTGCGCCGAAGGCGATGGAGGCGAAAGCCGACCAGATCTGCGTTGAGGGCCTGACCCACGGCCAGCGCTACAAGCTCGCCTTCCGCGCCGGCCTGCCGTCCGCCGTCGACGAAAATCTCGAAAAGACCGTCGAGGTCAGCGTCTACGTGAAGGACCGCACCGCCTCGGTTCATTTCACCGGCGACAATTTCGTGCTGCCCCAGACGGTGCGCCACGGCATCCCGCTCGTCTCGGTCAACGCCACCACGGCCAACCTGAAGCTCTACCGGATCGGCGATCGCGGCATCGCACCGCTGCTGACAAGCTCCCAGTTCCTGACCCAGCTCGACGGCTACAGCGCGCAGCGACTGCAGGACGAAGCGGGCGAACTCGTCTGGCAGGGTGCCATCGACATCAAGACGGATCTCAACAAGGACGTGGTCACCAGCTTCCCGGTCGACCAGGCCCTGCCCGAACGCAAGCCCGGCATCTACGTGATGACGGCGACGGTGCCCAACAGCGGCGGCCAGGAATGGGACAGCAAGGCGACGCAATGGTTCGTCGTGTCAGACATCGGCATTTCCACCTATGCCGGCACCGACGGCCTCAGCGTCTTCACCCGCTCGCTCGCCAGCGCCAAGCCGCTGCCCGGCATCGAGCTGCAGTTGCTCGCCAAGAACAATGAAATTCTCGGCACGGCCAAGACCGACGAAACCGGCCATGCCACCTTCACCGCCGGCCTGATGCGCGGGACGGCGGCGATGACGCCGGCCGTCATCACAGCCAAGCAGGGCGACAAGGATTATGTCTTTCTCGACATGACCCGCGCCGGCTTCGACCTTTCGGATCGCGGCGTCACCGGCCGCAAGACGCCCGGTGCCATCGACGTGCTGGCCTGGACCGAGCGCGGCATCTACCGCGCCGGCGAGACGGTGCACGCCTCGGTGCTCGCCCGCGACAGCACCTCGGCAGCGGTTGAGAACCTGCCGCTGACCTTCGTCTTCAACCGGCCGGACGGCGTCGAAGACCGGCGCATCGTCCAGAACAGCGGATCGCTCGGCGGCTACACGATCGATCTGCCGCTGCAGACCAACGCCATGCGCGGCACCTGGACCATGCAGGTCTTCACCGATCCGAAAGGCGCTGCGATCGGCGACAAGCAGTTTCTCGTCGACGACTTCGTTCCCGACCGGATCGAATTCGACCTGAAGAGCCAGGCCAAGTCGATCGACCTCGATGCACCCGCAACCGTTACCGTCGACGGTCGCTATCTCTATGGCGCGCCGGCTGCCGGGTTGACGATCGAGGGCGACGTCGCGCTGAAGACGACCCGCGAGAGCGCCGACTACAAGGGCTATCTGTTCGGTCTTGCCGACGAGCAGGCGAGCGAGGATACCAAGGTGCCGCTCGAAGGACTGGAGCCGGTCGACGACCAGGGCCACGCGACCTTCGACGTTGCCCTGGCGAACCTGCCATCGACGACGCAATTGCTGAACGCCAACATCACGCTCCGCATGCAGGAGGCGGGCGGCCGCGCCGTCGAGCGGTCGCTGACGCTGCCGGTCAAGGCCCAGGGTCCGATGATCGGGATCAAACCGGAATTCGATGGCAGTCTCGGCGAGAATGCCATCGGCAAGTTCCATGTCATTGCCATCGACAAGGACGCGAAGAAGCAGGCGATGTCGGGCCTCAGCTGGAAGCTCCTGAACATAGAGCAGAACTACCAGTGGTATCGCGACGGCTCCGGCTGGAAATACGAGCCGGTCAGCTCGACCAAGCTCGTCGCCAACGGCACCATCGATGCGACGGCTGCAGATGGTGCAGAGATTGCGGTACCCGTGGCTTACGGCCGCTACCGCCTCGAGATCGAAACGGCAGCCATCGACGGTCCGACCTCCAGCGTCGAGTTCGATGCCGGATGGTATGTCGCGGCGTCCTCGACCGAGACGCCCGATGCGCTCGAAGTCGGCCTCGACAAGGAAACCTATGCCGTCGGCGACACGGCCAAGCTAAAAATCTCGCCACGCTTTGCCGGCGAGGTCCTGGTCACCATCGGCACCGAGAACCTGGTCTCCACCCAGACGGCCAGCATTGCTGCCGGCGGCGGCGAGGTCGATATTCCGGTCACCGCTGCCTTCGGTGCGGGTGCCTATGTCACCACCACCCTCTTCCGTCCGGGCGACGCCCAGGACAGCCACATGCCGATGCGCGCCATCGGCGTCAAATGGCTGAAGGTCGATCCCGCCGACCGCAAGCTCTCGGTCAAGCTGACGCCGCCTGACAAGACATTACCGCGCCAGCCGCTGGTCGTTCCGGTGGAGGTTGCGGGCGCCGGTATCGGCGAGGAAGCCTATGTCACGGTTGCCGCCGTCGACGTCGGCATTCTCAACCTGACGCGCTACGAGGTTCCCGATCCCGATGGCTGGTATTTTGGCCAGCGCCGGCTGGGGCTGGAAATCCGTGACCTCTACGGCCGCCTGATCGATGGGTCGCTCGGGGCCATGGGCACCATCCGCACCGGCGGCGACGGCGCGGCCGTCGCCCTGCAGGGCAGCCCTCCCACCGAAAAGCTGGTTGCCTTCTTCTCCGGCCCGGTCAAGCTCGATGCGGCCGGCAAGGCCAACGTCACCTTCGACATTCCCCAGTTCAACGGCACCGCCCGCATCATGGCGGTCGCCTGGTCGAAGCACGGCGTCGGCCATGCAAGCACCGACGTCGTCATCCGCGACCCCGTGGTTGTCACCTCCAGCCTGCCGAAATTCCTCGCCCCCGGCGATGCCAGCCGCCTGCGGCTCGACATCGCCAATACCGATGCGCCTGAGGGCAGCTACCAGATACAGGTCACCAGCAACCCGGCCGTCAGCATCGCCCTGAAGGATGCGTCGCAGACGGTGAAACTGGCGAGCGGCGGCAAGGTCGCCCTGACCATGCCTCTAACCGGCGCCGAGCCGGGTGCGGGCGTCATCTCCGTCAAGCTGTCCGGCCCGAACGGCCTGTCGCTCGAGCAATCGCTCGACATCCCCGTCCGCCCGTCCTCCCTGCCCGTAACCGTGGCCCGGCCGCTGACAATTGCCCCCGGTGCCAGCCTCACCGTGAACGGTGAGCTGCTGGCCGACAGCCTGCTGCAGGGTGCTGCCGTCAGTCTCAACGTCGCCCGCGCCCAGGGCTTCGACATACCGGCGCTGCTCACAAGCCTCGACCGCTATCCCTATGGCTGCTCCGAGCAGCTGACGAGCCTTGCCCTGCCGCTGCTCTATTTCAGCGAACTTGCGAAAAAGTCAGGCCTGCCCGACGATCCCGACGTGCGCAAGCGGGTCCAGGATGCCATCTACAAGGTGCTGGCCAACCAGTCCTCGTCCGGCAGCTTCGGTCTCTGGAGCCCCGGCTCCGGCGATCTCTGGCTGGACGCCTATATTACCGACTTCCTGACCCGCGCCCGCGAGCAGAAATTCGACGTGCCGGATGCCGCCATGGTTCAGGCGCTCGACAACCTGCAGAACTCGGTCGGCATCGACGCCAACATCAAGGACAACGGCAACGAGATCTCCTATGCGGTCTATGTGCTGGCACGCAACCGCAAGGCGGCGATCAGCGACCTGCGCTATTACGCCGACACGATGCTCTCGAGCTTCCCGACGCCGCTCGCCAAGGCCCATATCGCGGCCGCCCTCGCCCTCTACGGCGATGCCCAGCGGTCGCGCAACACCTTCCTTGATGCCATGCAGATGGCGGAAAAGGACGCCGTGACCAAGGTCAGCTTCTTGCGCTCCGACTACGGCTCGTCGTTGCGCGACGGTGCCGCCGTGCTGGCGCTGGCAACCGAAGCCCGACCGGTGCCGCCGATCGTCCCGGACCTCACCAAGCTCGTGGTGCGGGAATGGCAGAAGAAGGGCAACACCAGCACGCAGGAGCAGACCTGGATGCTGCTCGCCGCCCGCGCCTTGCAGACCGGCGATGAGGACCTGAAGCTTGTCGTCGACGGCGCCCCCCATACGGGTGCCTACAATGCACGGCTGACAGGCGACGAACTGCTGGCCCACCCGATCACCGTCACCAACCAGACGGCCCAGCCGATCTCCGCCACCGTCACCACCATCGCCGCGCCGAAACAGCCGCTGACCGCCAGCAGCCAGGGTTTCACGATCGAGCGCAGCTTCTACACCTTCGGCGGCGAGGAGGCGAATATCAGCCAGGTCAAGCAGAACGAGCGCTACGTGGTCGTCCTGAAGGTCAACGAGAGCAACAGCTGGCCCTCGAAGATGATGATCACCGACCTCCTGCCGGCGGGCTTCGAGATCGACAATCCGGGTCTGGTCAACAGCGCCCAGCTGTCGAACTTCGACTTCCTGCAGGAGGTCAATCCGGCCCATGTCGAGTTCCGCAGTGACCGCTTTGCCGCCGCCGTCGATCGCGCTGCCGACGAAACGGGCGAGATAACGCTCGCCTACGTCGTGCGCGCCGTCACGCCCGGCACCTACGACATGCCCGGCGCCAATGTCGAGGACATGTACCGGCCGCAGTTCTTCGCCCGCACCGCGACCTCCCGCATGGAGGTCGAGGCAGCGAAATAATGCGGATCTGGCGCACCCTCGGCATCGGCACTTCCGCAACGCTGCTTCTGGCGCTGGCGGCCGGCCTTGGCCTCGAAGCAGCCGACAAGGCCTATCCGCCGCCGCTCGACAAGGCGATGGTGACGTCTGCCGAGGTGCTGGACAGCGATGGCCAGCTGCTGCGCGCCTTCGCGACCCCGCAAGGCCGCTGGCGCCTGAAGACGACGGCGGCCGATGTCGACCCCCAGTTCATCCGGATGCTGGTCGCCTACGAGGACCGGCGGTTCTACCAGCATTCCGGCGTCGATATCGTGGCGATGGGCAGGGCTGCCCTGCAGTTTGCCACCCACGGCCGCATCGTCTCGGGCGCCTCGACCCTGTCGATGCAGGTGGCAAGGCTGATCGAACCGCGCCCTGAGCGAACCTTCGGCGCAAAATTCCTGCAGCTGGCCCGCGCCATCCAGATCGAGCGGCGGCTGAGCAAGGCCGAGATCCTCGACCTCTATCTCACCCATGCCCCCTATGGCGGCAATCTCGAGGGCATCCGCGCGGCGAGCCTTGCCTATTTCGGCAAGGAGCCGAGGCGGCTGACAGTTGCCCAGTCGGCCCTGCTCGTGGCCCTGCCGCAGCTGCCCGAAAAGCGCCGCCCCGACCGCCACCTGCAGGCAGCAGAAGCGGCACGCAAGCGCGTGCTGACCCGCATGGCCGTGGCCGAGATCGTCGGCGACAGCGAGGCCGAGCGGGCAGAGTTCAGCCCCGTCCCCAGCCGCCGGCTGCAACTGCCGGCCTATGCCGCCCATCTGGCCGAAGCCGCCCTGAA
>CAZZZI010000123.1:0-13553 GCA_964658415.1 uncultured Sphingomonas sp.
GCGGTGTTCACCTCGGGCAACCCCGATTTTGCGACACGGCGGCTGATGCAGGGGTTTGGGCTGAGGGCTTAGTGTGCGAGGCTATCGCGGAACGAAGTTCACTCTCGACTATCACTAGAGGTGGCTGACATGATGAAATCTCCTCCTCATCCCGGAGAATTGCTGCGACAAGATGTGCTTGTGCCGCTCGGGCTTCAGGTTACTGAGGCTGCCGAGCGCTTGAAAATTTCACGCGTATCGTTGTCGCGCGTTCTGAACGGTAGGGGAGCCATAAGTCCGGATCTGGCGGTCAGGTTGGAAATGGCTGGTGTCAGCACGGCGCATTTCTGGCTGGGTCTGCAGTCGAACTACGACCTGGCGCAAGCCTTGAAGCGTGAACATCCGGCGGTCAAGCCATTGGATGATAAGGCCGCCTAGGGCGAAAGGTTTGGCGTGCCGCAATCCTCTCGTAGTTCTTCGGTCCGCATCCGCCTTGCACATCCATTTCGGGTTTCCGAAAAAGCCGAAGCGAACCCCCGGGAAGTCTCTGATAGACGGAAGCGCGCCGTTCCTGAAGAATGCCATCCACCCAGAAGCGGACGATTTGGCGGTGCTCACCTCGAGCGACCACGATTTTGCGACATGGCGGCCGATGCCGGGGTTTGGACTGAGGGCGTAGTGTGCAAGGTGCTGAGTACAGACGAGTGGGTTAGGTTGCGCTCCATCTGTGCCGACGTCGAATGCAGGATTTTATCATGATTGAGCATAAAAAATTCGAGATCAGCTACACAATAACGGCACGTGACTATGCAGCGATGACATCGGCCATCACGCGACGTCCGCTGCGAAAAAATCTCCGCACCTTGGTGCTTTTGCTTTTCTCGGTCTGGTGTCTCATATTTTTTTACACGAATGTTTACAACCCAATTGAGATGATCGCGACGGTCGCCAGCAGCATAGTTTCAACGCTCTCTTTTACAGCCCTGCTGATCTTCCTATTGGCGATTACCGTTGCCAACACTTGGTTGGTCCGAATCTTGTCGTATTCTTTTTATCGTCACTTAGCATCCGCTGACGCGACGATCACCATGACGATGGATGAGACGAGCATCCAGAGTCTCTCATCTGTGGCAAACACTGTCATTCCCTGGCGCACGGTTAAGAGAGTGATGCGCGAGCCTGACCACCTGATAGTTTCGATCTCAGCACGGGAAGCGTTTATTTTTCCGAGACGTAGCTTTGAGTCTGGTGAGGAATTCGACGCTGCCATTCTGTACGCAGAAGATCAGGTCTCTCGCTCACGGACGCTGAACAGTGTTCCCGCAGAATAACATATTCAGTCGGAGCCCGCATCCATCCATCAAATCCCTTGTGGGTTTCCTAAACGCGGCGGCGAACGTGCGGGAATTCTCTGATAGACGGAGGCGCGCCGTTGCGGGACAATGGCAGCTTCACATTTCCTGAGTCTAGACTGAACGAGGTAGTGCATTGCAGGTCGGCATCGACATGGGGACGGCGTCCGGCGGGACCAGCGCCCAGCTCGATATCGAGGAGCTGCTGGCGACGCGTCTGCTGGTGCAGGGCAATTCCGGTTCCGGCAAATCGCACCTGCTGCGCCGCCTGCTGGAGCAGTCCGCACAATGGGTGCAGCAGTGCATCATCGATCCCGAGGGTGATTTCGTCACGCTGGCCGACAAGTTCGGCCATGTGATCGTCGATGGCGAACGCAGCGAGGCGGAGCTGACGGGCATCGCCACCCGTATCCGCCAGCATCGCGTCTCCTGCGTGCTGACGCTCGAGGGGCTCGATGTCGAGCAGCAGATGCGCGCGGCTGCGGCTTTCCTCAACGGCATGTTCGATGCCGACCGCGAATATTGGTATCCCGTGCTCGTTGTCGTCGACGAGGCGCAGATGTTTGCGCCCGCAGTGGCCGGCGAAGTATCGGACGATGCGCGAAAAATGTCGCTCGGCGCGATGACAAACCTGATGTGCCGTGGCCGTAAGCGCGGGCTTGCCGGCGTGATCGCCACGCAGCGGCTGGCGAAGCTTGCCAAGAACGTCGCGGCGGAAGCCTCGAACTTCCTGATGGGCCGCACCTTCCTCGATATCGACATGGCGCGCGCCGCCGACCTTCTCGGGATGGACCGGCGCCAGGCGGAAATGTTCCGCGACCTGCAGCGCGGCCACTTTGTCGCCCTCGGGCCGGCCTTGTCGCGGCGTCCGCTGCCGATCACCATCGGCACCGTGGAAACTTCTGCCCGCTCGTCGAGCCCGAAGCTGATGCCGCTGCCGGATGCCCCCATGGATGTCGAGGATCTGATCTTCACGCCCGATCCGCAGGAATTCCAGCGCGCCAGCGTCCGCCGCGTGGCGCCGACGCCGCGCCCGACCACGGATATCCTGGCGGAACTGTCGCGGTTCGTCCCCCCGGCGATGGCGCCGATCGAGGATGCGAGACCCAAGCAGGCCGAGGTCAGCCCCGAGGAGCGGCAGGAGCGGCTGGCTGCCGTGCTCTCGGAAATCCTTGACGATCCCGCCTCCGGTTTCCGGACCGATTCTGTGCTCTATCAGGAGTTCCTCGTGCGGGTGCGGATGCGCCGCATTCCCGGGCCGCCGCTGTCGATGCCGGATTTCCGCCACCGCGTTGCGATCTCGCGCTCCGGGGTCGATCCCGTGACGGCCGAGACCGAAAACTGGGCGACGGCGATGACGTTGTCGAAGGGCGTGACCGACGATCTCCAGGGCGTTTTCCTGATGCTCGCCAAGGCTGCCATCTGCGGTGAACCCTGTCCATCAGATGCGCGGATCGCGCGCGCCTACGGGACCCATTCTGCCCGGCGCGCAAGGCGTCTGCTCAGCTATTTCGAGGAACAGGGCAGTGTCGTCGTCCACACCGATTTTTCCGGCAGGCGGGTCGTCGCCTTTCCCGATATCGATTGCCAGACGGCGCCGGGCGATGCCAATGCGGCCGACGAGGTCGTGGAATCCCAGACGGCCGCCGAGTGATTCCGGCGGTCCGTTGAGGTCGGAGGCTGGGCTTACCAGGCTTTTGACGGGACATGCGGCTTGCAGCGTCATCGCTTGTTGACAATTCCATGACTTCTGCCTAAAGACCGCCCAACGCCGGGCAGAAATGCCCGGTGTTTTAATTGACATGTCCCGTGGCTCCTCCGTTCGCGAATGTGAGGAACCTGTCGGAACCCGGAAAACCCGGGTTCAGAGGAGGGCGTGTTTCCTTGATTTGGTTTGGCAACAAACCGGTCGAACATCTTGATAAGGAAATACGATGAGCAAGCGCGCATCATCCAAGTACAAAATCGATCGCCGTATGGGCGAGAACATCTGGGGCCGCCCGAAGTCGCCGGTCAACCGTCGCGAATACGGTCCCGGCCAGCACGGTCAGCGCCGCAAGGGCAAGCTTTCGGATTTCGGCGTGCAGCTGCGCGCCAAGCAGAAGCTCAAGGGCTACTACGGCGACCTGCGCGAAAAGCAGTTCCGCGCCATCTTCGCTGAAGCCGACCGTCGCAAGGGCGATACCTCGGAAAACCTGATCGGCCTGCTGGAATCGCGTCTCGACGCGATCGTCTATCGCGCCAAGTTCGTTCCGACGGTTTTCGCTGCCCGTCAGTTCGTCAACCACGGTCACGTCACGGTCAACGGCATCCGCGTCAACATCGGTTCCTACCGTTGCAAGGCCGGCGATGTCATCGAAGTGCGTCAGAAGTCGAAGCAGCTGGTCACGGTTCTCGAAGCCGTAAGCCTCGCCGAGCGCGACGTTCCTGACTACATCGAAGTCGACCACAACAAGATGGTTGCGACCTTCGCCCGCGTTCCGACCCTGACCGACGTTCCTTACGCCGTTGTCATGGAACCGCAGCTGGTCGTCGAATTCTACTCGCGTTAATCGACGCGGACTCATGCTATTGGAAAGCCGCTCCTCTGGGGCGGCTTTTTTCTATTCGGAGGCAACGATGACCGACGTGCAGGCGATCCTCGACAGTATTCACGCGGACCTTCTACCGCGATTGGGCGAGGGCAAGGTCGCCGATTACATCCCCGAGCTCGCCAAGGTCGACGCTCGCCAGCTGGGCATGGCGATCACCACGGTCGATGGCCGCGTCTACCGCGTCGGCGATGCCGATGTCGCCTTTTCGATCCAAAGCATCTCAAAAGTCTTCATGCTGACGCTGGCGCTCGGCAAGATCGGCGAACAGCTGTGGAAGCGGGTGGGCCGCGAGCCGTCGGGCTCGGCCTTCAATTCGATCGTCCAGCTCGAGCAGGAATGCGGAATTCCGCGCAACCCTTTCATCAATGCCGGTGCCATCGCCGTGACCGATGTGGTGCTGTCCGGCCACGAGCCGAAAGAGGCGATCGGCGAATTCCTGCGCTTCATGCGCTACCTCGCCGATGACGAATCAATCCTCATCGACGACAGGGTCGCCCGCTCGGAGGTGCAGACCGGGTTTCGCAATTTCGCACTCGCCAATTTCATGCGGGCCTACCGCAATATCGAAAGCCCGGTCGAAAACGTGCTGGGCGTCTATTTCCACCAGTGCGCGCTCGCCATGAGCTGCAGCCAGTTGTCGAAGGCGGGGCTCTATCTCGCCGCGCGGGGCAGCAATCCGGTCACCGGCCATTCCGTCGTCTCCCCGAAGCGGGCGCGGCGGATCAATGCGCTGATGCTGATGTGCGGCCATTACGATGGCTCCGGCGATTTTGCCTATCATGTCGGTCTCCCCGGCAAGAGCGGCGTCGGCGGCGGTATCCTGGCCATTGCGCCGGGGGTCGCCTCCATCGCCGTCTGGTCGCCCGGGCTGAACAAGGTCGGCAACTCGCTGCTGGGGGCGGTGGCGCTCGAAATGCTTGCCGCGCGCACCGGTTGGTCGGTGTTTGGCGATTGAGAGGCGTGCCATGTAAGGGCGGGTCTGCTATGGGGCTGAGAGCGATTTGCATGCGGGCATGGATGGGACATTGAGATGAACATAGCGATGCCTGTGGTCGATGAACTCGATGGCGAGATCGAGGATGCGGTCGGCGCCCATCCGCTGTTTGCCGATGCGCCGCGCTCGGTGTCGTTCAACAAACTCCGCAAGCGCCTGTTGCGCCAAGTCCGCCAGGCGTTTGACGATTTCGACATGCTGAAGGGCCAGAAGCGCTGGCTGGTCGGCCTGTCCGGCGGCAAGGATTCCTATGGCCTGCTGTCGATCCTCATGGATCTGAAGTGGCGCGGCCTGCTGCCGGTGGAGCTGATCGCCTGCAATCTCGACCAGGGGCAGCCGAATTTCCCCAAGCACGTGCTGCCGGAGTATCTGGCAAAGATCGGCGTGGCGCACCGGATCGAGTACCGCGACACCTATTCGATCGTGAAGGAAAAGGTGCCGGCCGGCGGCACCTACTGTTCGCTGTGTTCCAGACTGCGCCGCGGCAACCTCTATCGCATCGCCCGCGAGGAGGGCTGCGAGGCGCTCGTGCTCGGCCATCACCGCGAGGACATCCTCGAGACCTTCTTCATGAACTTCTTCCACGGCGGCAGGCTTGCCTCGATGCCGGCGAAGCTTCTCAACGACGAGGGCGACCTGATGGTGCTGCGGCCGCTTGCCTATGCCGCCGAGGACGATCTGGCGAAGTTCGCCGCTGCCATGCAGTTCCCCATCATTCCCTGCGATCTCTGCGGCTCGCAGGACGGGCTGCAGCGCAATGCGATGAAGGACATGCTCGCCGATATCGAGCGCCGCATGCCGGGCCGCAAGGACACCATGCTGCGGGCGCTCGCGCATGTGAACCCGTCGCATCTCCTCGACCCCGCCCTGTTCGATTTTTCCGGTCTTGCCGTCACAAAACCGTCGTGACATAGCGGTTATGCCGCAGCGCAACAGTGTGTGAGGAAACCGGTATCCATGGCTATCAACGACAACGACATCGCCTTTCTGATCGAACAGGTCCGGGAGGCCGGCGAGATGGAAATCATGCCGCGTTTCCGCAATCTGGTGGATGGCGATATCGCCGAGAAGACATCGGCCATCGATCTCGTCACCCAGGCCGACCTCTTGACCGAGGAGCGCCTCACCAAGGCCCTGCGGCAGCGTTTTCCGCAGGCACTCATCGTCGGTGAAGAGGCCTATGATGCCGATCGCTCGGTGGTTCCGGCATTGAACCATGCCGAACTCGCCTTCGTCATCGATCCCGTCGACGGCACCTTCAATTTCGCTGCTGGCCTGCCGATGTTCGGAACGATCCTCGCCGTCGTCGCCAATGGCGAGACGGTGGCGGGCATCATCCACGATCCGATCCTTGGCGATACCGTCACGGCCGTTGCCGGTGGCGGTGCCTACCTGACTCGACGCAACGGCAGTTCAAAGCGCTTGCAGGTCGCCGCGCCCAAACCCGTTTCCGCCATGACCGGCCTTGTCGCCTGGGCCCATATGGGCGAGCCGGAGCGCTCGCGCATCGCCGGCAACATGGCCAAGGTCCGGATGAGCTTCTATTACAATTGCTCGGCCTATGAGTACTGGATGCTGTCTTCCGGCAAGGTCGATTTCGTCGCGCATCCGGGGCTCAATCCCTGGGATCACCTGGCCGGTCTGCTGATCCACCGCGAGGCTGGTGGCTACAGCGCGCGCTTTGACGGCTCGGCCCATCCGCCCGGCGAAATGACCGGCGGCATCATTGCCGCTGCGGACCGGGAGAGCTGGGAGACCGTCCGCCGGGAGATCCTCGGTCTCTGATATCCAACCCTGGAGCAATGCCATGACCGCCACCGTCGACATCACAGTCCTTGCCAACCTGCTGCGGGACGCGGCACAGGCCGAAATCCTGCCGCGCTTCCGCCGCCTCGGGGCGGGCGATATCCGCATCAAGTCTGAGGCCACCGATCTGGTGACCGAGGCCGACGAGCAGGCCGAACGGATGATCAAGCGCGAGGTCGAGAGGCTGTGGCCGGATACCGTGTTCATCGGCGAAGAATCGGTCGCGGCCGATCCCGATCTGCTCGGCATGCTCGAGGGCGCCGATCTCGCTATCATCGTCGATCCGGTCGATGGCACCTTCAACTTTGCAGCCGGCGTGCCGGCCTTCGGCGTCATGGCTTCGGTGGTGGTGCGCGGCGAGACCGTCGCCGGCATCATCTTCGATCCGATGGGCGACGACTGGGTGATGGCGGAAAAGGGATCAGGCGCCTGGCTGCGGCGGCCGAGCGGCGAGGCGGAACGTCTTTCCGTGGCAGCGCCGGTGGCGCTGGAGCAGATGACGGGATTTGCCTCAACTGGATTCATCGACAAGAGCAAGCGTGCCGAAGTCATGGGCAATCTCGCCAAGGTCCGGTTCGCGTCCAACTATCGCTGCGCGGCGCACGAATACCGCACATTCGCGGGCGGCCACGTGCACTATCTCATGTACAACAAGATCCTGCCCTGGGACCATCTGGCAGGCGTGCTGATCAGCGAGGAGGCCGGTGCCTATGCGGCGCGCTTCGATCGTTCCCGCTATCTGCCGCATCATTCCGACGGCGGGCTGCTCGTCACGCCGGACAAGGCGTCCTGGGAGATCCTGCGTCGCGAGGTCTTCACCCTCTGACGCTGCCGTCTCAGCCGTGCATGGCGCCGGGATCGAGGACGGGATCGTCGCCCGGATGGGAAAACAGCTTGCCGTTTTCGGCCCACAGGACGGCTGCTATCGTCACCGCGCCGAATATCGCAAATCCTGCAAACAGCGGCCGAGTCGTACCATCGAAGAGCTGGCCGACGGCGCCGCCGACCAGCGCGCCGCCGGTCGTCGAAACGAAGCCGGTGATGGAGGTGGCGGTTCCGGCGAGATGACCCATGGGCTCCAGGCAGATCGCCGTGAAATTGGTGGCGATGACGGCGAACATGATCAGCAACGTGGAGATCAGCAGGTAGGTCACCAGGAAGCTCGGGGGACGCGCCAGCGAAAAGGCGAGGCCGCCGAGAGCGATGATCGTGAACAGGATCATCGCCGCGTGGGATATGCGCCGCATTCCGAAGCGGCGCACGAAGAAGCCGTTGGCGAAATTGGCAATGGCGATGCCGCCGGCGCTGGCCGCAAAGGCCAGCGGCAGCCATTCGCCGAGGCCGAAGACCTCTCCGAAGACCTGCTGCACCGACATGACATAGGCGCAGATGACGCCTGTGAACATCGTCATGCCGACCATGTAGCCGCAGGTTATGCGGTTGGTCAGCACCGTGCGGAAGCCTGACAGCACCGAACGGGTCGACAGCGGCAACCGCTCCGTCAGGGGTAGCGATTCCCGCATCCGGAAAAACGCCCAGACCAGAAGCACCGCGCCGGCGCTGCCGAGCACGATGAATATCCATGGCCAGGTCGCGAAGGTGATGATCAACTGGCCAAGCGCGGGTGCGACGATGGGCACGATCATGAAGACGATCATCACGAAGGACATGACGCGTGCCATCTCGCGGCCGCCGAAGCAGTCGCGGACCATAGCCATGGTGGTGATGCGGACGGCCGCCGCCCCGACCCCTTGCGCAAAGCGCAGGGCCAGCAGAACAGTGAAGCTGTCGGTCCAGGCGGCTGCGAACATGGTGATGACGTAGAACACCAGGCCGCCGAGCAGGATGTTGCGGCGGCCAAAGGTATCTGACAGGCTGCCGAAGACGAGTTGGGCCAGGCCGAAGCCGAAGAAGAAGACGCCGATCACCAGCTGGGTGTCGTTGGCGGTGGGTACGCCCAGCGCCGCGCCAATCTTCGGCAGGGCAGGCAGCATGCTGTCGATCGCCAGCGACACGCTGGCGGTCATCAGGGCAATGGTGACGATGAATTCCACCAGTCCGAGCCCGATGCGCTCCGATCCTGTCGGCGCCACGTTTTTCGATGTCATCGACTGGGTCATGGGAAGCCTATCAGTGGGCAAGGGAGGGGTCGTTCACAACCGGGGCGTTGTGCGCCCGGAACAGCTTTCCGCGCTCGGCGTACAGGACGAAGCAGAGCGCAATGAGCGACACCGTGAAATAGCCGACAACCATCGGTGTCGCCGAACCGTCGAAGGATTGGCCGATGGCAGCGCCGATCAGCGCGCCGCCGACGGTGCTCATGAATCCGAGCACTGAGGAGGCGGTGCCGGCGACATGGCCGAGCGGTTCCATCGCCAGCGCGTTGAAGTTCGAGCCGATCAGGCCGAACTGGAACATGACCAGCGCGAAGAAGACGATGAACAGCGGAAAGGGCATCGGGCCGGTAAAGGACAGCTGCACCATCAGCCAGACGAAGGTGATGACGGAAAAGCCGATCAGCGAGCCGTGCGACAGGCGTCGCATGCCGAAGCGTCCGACGAGCTGCGAGTTGGCAAAGGATGCTGACGCCATGAAGAGTGCGACGCCGCCGAAGGCCAATGGGGCGTAGACACCGAGCTTATAGATGCCGACATAGATCTGCTGGGCGGAGTTGATGAAGCCGAACAGCGCGCCGAAGATAAAGGTGCTGGCGAGCGTATAGCAGAGCGCGACACGATTCGAGAGGACGATGGCAAAGCCGGCCAGGACGGATTTGGCTGTGAAGGGGCGCACGTCTTCTGCATGCAGCGTGTCCGGCATGCGCAGATAGACCCAGACAAGGACTGAGGATGCGATGGCGGCGATGAACACGAAAATCATGTGCCAGCTGGCAAACAGCATGATGATCTGGCCGGAACCCGGCGCGATCACCGGAACGACCATGAAGACCATCATGATCAGCGACATGACCTCGGCCATCTGCCGGCCGCCATAGATATCCCGGACGATGGAAATGGTGATGACGCGGGTGGCGGCAGCTCCCAGGCCCTGGACGAACCGCAGCGTCAGCAGCCCGATGAAGGAGGGAATGAAGGCGATGCCGAGCGACGAGACGATGTAGATGACGATGCCGGCAATCAGAGGCGCGCGCCGCCCGAAGCGGTCAGATAGCGGCCCGTATATAAGCTGAGCGCCGCCAAAGCCCATCAGGTAGGCCGAGACGATGTACTGGCGATGGTTCTCGTTTTCGACACCGAGGCTGGCGCCGATCTGCTGCAGGGCGGGCAGCATGATGTCGATCGCCAGCGCATTCAATGCCATCAGCAGGGCTGCCAACGCGATGAATTCGCGCTTGCCCATCGGCACGCGGCCGGCGGGCATGGCTTCGGAGGTGTTCGCCACGGATTTCATTCCCAAAAGCATGCATAGGCGCTGCCGGTGGGGCAGCGCCTAGCGGATGGACTGGACAATGGAAACCGGGCGAGCGCCCGGTGACCGATCAGGCAACGCGGACGGGGACGCCCTGTTCCTGAAGATGCTGCTGGAGTTCCCCGGCCTGGAACATCTCGGTGATGATGTCGCAGCCGCCGATGAATTCGCCCTTGACGTAAAGCTGGGGAATGGTCGGCCAATTCGAGTAGTCTTTGATACCCTGGCGGATTTCCGCATCGGCAAGGACGTTGACGCCCTTATAGTCGACACCGATGTAGTCGAGGATCTGCACGACCTTTCCGGAGAAGCCACACTGCGGAAACTGCGGTGTGCCCTTCATGAACAGAACGACGTCGCTGCTCTTCACTTCGTTGTCGATCAATTCGTTGATGCCGCTCATCAGATTATCCTTTCACATGCGGGTTCAAGGCCCGCACCGTCGATTGTTCGTCTTACATATCATGTGGTCGTTCAAATTCCAGCCGCAATAGTGGGTCACAGACTTTTTTAGCGCCCGATGGATGGGCGGAAACGGATGAAATGAACGCTGCCGATACATCCCTTCTATCAAAATCCGACGACTTCGGCTAGCAAACCCCATCGCCACGCAGCATGCCTTTTCAGGGCCCTGCACGGCCTTCCGATAACTTGTGTTCGTCGCGCCTCAAGCGACATTGATGGACGTCCATGACAAAGGTTCAGAAGCGGGTCGTCCTGCACTTTCCGGGTTTCGAACCGCTCGACGCCGCAGCGCACAGGGCGCGTTACGCGCGGTCTGCAAAGCAAAGCGCCGATGTGTGGGGCTACAGTGTCGACGTCGGCGCGCTGCACAGTCACGGCGGTGCCTCCCATTTCGATGTGGTTGCCACGGGCGGGGAATGGCGCACAGACAGCCGGGTCCATGTTTTCGACCACAACGATCTGGTGGCGGGGCTGAACGGTCGCAATCTCCTGACCCGCCTCGGGTCAGGCTATCTCGCAGCCCTGCGCGTCGTCACCGGCGGCGGAATGGTCGGCTATTTCCGGCATGCCTGGCGGTTCGGCTTGTTCTTTGTCTTTCCGTTCCTGCTGGTGATCGTGGCTGTGTTGCTCGGCCTGTTCCTGGCGGTGGCGCCCTATCATGCCGGACTGGGCGCCTGGAGCCTGCTCATCAGCGCTCCGCTGGCTGCGCTCCTGTTCCGCGCCGTGTTTCTGCCCCGCCGGGACCGGCTGCACACATTGCACCTGTTCTCGGACTGGGAGATGGCGGTGGCGATGGCAGGCCTCAAGGATCTCGATGCCGAGGCTTGGATCGACCGGTGCGCTTCCGAGGTGCGCCAGGCGCTGCGCGAACCCGCCGACGAATATCTCGTCTCGTCGCACAGCATGGGCTCGAGCGTCGCTGCCCAGGTGATCGGTCTTCTGCTGGAGCGGGAGCCGGATTTGTTCGAGGGCAAGCGGGTGGTGTTCCTGACGCTCGGCAGCGCGATCCTGCAATGTGCGCTGTTCCGCTCGGCAAGCGTCCTGCGTGCCCGCGTCGGGCTGATTGCCGGCTGTGCGGATGTCGCGTGGATCGAAGTCCATTGCCTGACGGACGCCATCCACTTCTACAAGACCAGGGTCGTTGAGATCTGCGGTCACCCCGCAAAGACACAGGCAGATATTCTTCTCGTGCGCTTCAAGGCGATGCTGAGCGACGTCCATTACCGCAAGATCCGGCGCGACTTTCTGCGAGTGCACCGGCAATATGTGCTGGGGCCGGATGTCAGGGCGCCGTTCGACTTCACGCTTGTTACGTCAGGTCCGCTGCCTGCGTCCGATTTCACGCAATTTACCCAGAAGAAACTGCCGGCTCTCTAGGGGCCGGCAATCCTTGTCAGTCAGGGACCGATGTCTGCAGCGCCAGGGCGTGCAATACGCCGCCCATGTTGCCCTGCAGGGCTTCATAGACCATCTTGTGCTGCTGCACGCGGGTCTTGCCGCGGAATGCCTCGGAGACGACCTCCGCTGCGTAGTGATCGCCGTCGCCGGCGAGATCGCGGATCGTCACCGTGGCGCCGGGGATGCCGGCCTTGATCATGTCTTCGATATCGCCGGGTTTCATGGCCATCGTCGTCTACTCCCCTTACTCGGCTGCGGCCAAGGCGCTGCCGTCCATGAAGGCAGGGAACCACGATTCATGGGCGTCGCGCAACCGGGCAACCGGCACCGACAGCAGCTCGTCGATGACAAGCGCATCGCCGCCGACCTTGCCGAGGCGGCGGAACGGCACGCCGGCATTTTCGGCATTGATGCAGACGAAGTCGGCGATGGCCGGCGGCACCGCCAGGACGTAGCGGGCCTGATCCTCGCCGAACAGCAGCGCGTGCGGCTGGCCACGGCATTCGCCGAGCGTGATCTCCAGGCCTTTGTCCGATGCCATCGCCATTTCGGCCAGGGCGAGCACCAGTCCGCCGGAGGAAATGTCGTGGCAGGCGGTGACCTGGTCGTTGCGGATGGCCGAGCGGACGAAATCGCCGTTGCGGCGTTCGGCAAACAGGTCGACTTCCGGGGCAGGGCCGCTGGTGTCGCCGAGAATGTCGCGCATGTAGATCGTCGAGCCGAGATGGCTGCCGTCGACGCCGATCATGACGATGTGGTCGCCGTCCGAGGCGCTGCCGATGCGCGCCATCTTGCTCCAGTCGGGCAACAGGCCGACGCCGGCGATGGTCGGGGTCGGCAGGATAGCGACGCCGTTGGTCTCGTTGTAGAGCGAGACGTTGCCCGACACGATCGGGAAGTCGAGCGCCCGGCAGGCTTCGCCGATGCCCCTGATGGCACCGACCAGCTGGCCCATGATCTCGGGCTTTTCGGGATTGCCGAAATTCAGATTGTCGGTGGAGGCCAGAGGCTCGGCACCTGTGGCCGTGATGTTGCGCCAGCATTCGGCCACGGCCTGCTTGCCGCCCTCGAAGGGATCGGCCTCGACATAGCGCGGCGTGACGTCGGAGGAGAAAGCCAGCGCCTTGGTCGGATGGCCCTCGACGCGCACGACGCCGGCGTCGCCGCCCGGCAGCTGCAGCGAGTTGCCCTGGATCAGCGTGTCGTATTGCTCGTAGACCCAGCGGCGGCTCGACTGGTTGGCGGAGCCGACCAGCTGCAGCAGCGCCTGGCCGTAGTCTTCGGGGGCTGCGACGAGATTGGCGGGCAGGGCTGCGCGCTTGTCGGATTCGCGCCAGGGGCGGTCATATTCCGGTGCCTGGTCGCCGAGATCCTTGATCGGCAGGTTGGCGACTTCCTCGCCCTGGTGGAGGACGCGGAAGCGCAGGTCGTCGGTCGTCTTGCCGACGATCGCGAAATCGAGGCCCCATTTGACGAAGATAGCCTTGGCTTCGTCTTCCTTTTCCGGCTGCAGCACCATGAGCATGCGCTCCTGGC
>CAZZZI010000124.1:0-13450 GCA_964658415.1 uncultured Sphingomonas sp.
CCGAGCCGCCGCCAGACGCCGCCGGCCCTTCGTGCGCTGATTGTCGCTTTGAAAATTTGAAGCTGGACATGTCGACATCCATTCACGTGCCGTGCAGCGCAGCGTGCCGATGGGTTTCAATTATCGCCTAGTCGGTAGGCGCCGGATCGACGCGTTGAGTTTGCAGCTCTCGATCAACGCGGCGATCGTCGCCCAGTTCTCCGCTCCAGCATCATGCCCCGCAAATAGCTCATTCTTCCTGTTCGACGCTATGGGTTAAATCGTTCTTCCAATGGTGTTGTCATCGATCTCAATGCGCCCGTCAGACCTGGCAGCAACACGGGCGCGGTGATGACCAGCCAGGCCGGCAGACTTCTGGGCGCTGGCGCGGGATGATCGACCGTGGGGCCCATGGCGCCACGCACAGGCAGATGCCTTCGCTGTGGCCTGATTACGCTCCAGAAATGGTTGCTTGAAACGCCGCCCGTCTAACGCTTCCAAACCCAAGACGAACGGATTGCATTCGCTTTCCATCGTCTGTCAGAATCGAACGCTTGCTGACAATACCGCACTGAACGGCTCGCCGATCTGATTTCCCAACGCCGTGGTACCTATCGATGATGTGTAATAGGTTTTGTTGAATATATTCCTGAGGTTGAGCTGGAGCGTCAAGGGGCGTTCGTTCATCAAGGTGTATGCCGCAAAGACGTCAGCGACCATATAGCCTGGCAGGTAGTAGGCATTTGTGTTGATGCCAGCGCGCCGTCCAACGGCGCGAACTCCGCCACCAAGCTTTAGTGAATCACCACGGCTGTCGATCTCGCCAAAATCATAGGTCAGGTAGAGCGAGCCTGTATGACGCGGTACATTGACCGGCTCTTTTCCGGCATAGTCGGGATCTTCGAGGATCCGCGCGTGAGTGTAGCCGTAGCTTGCGATAAAACTTATCTCATCGGTAATTTCTCCCGCCAGATCGGCTTCGATGCCGCTTGCCCGCACGAGGCCCGCCGTTTTCACGACCGTATCGCCAGTCACCGGATCGACGCTGGAATAGGCGACATTCTTCTTGCCGCTGGTATAGAGCGCAACGTTCGCGGTCATGCCGTCAATCACATCGAATTTGGCGCCGACCTCATAGGCGACGCCTTCCTCGGGATCGAGATTGCCGTAATAGCTGGCGATGGAAGATTGTGGCCGGAACGTCTTGGCAGCGTTGGCATAAAGCGAGAAGTTGGGGGTTGCCTTATAGACGATGCCGCCACGTGGGACGAAGGAAGTGCCATTGCTGTCTGTATTCTCGTTGAAAGGACGCCCTTTGCCGGCCATCAGGTCATAATACTGATAGCGAAAACCGCCAACCAGGATCCACTGATCGTCGAGATGCAACGCGTCTTGAGCATAGAAGGAAGCCGTCGAGATTTGCTCGGTCTGGTCGCTGTCGGCAGAAGACACAGTGGTGCATTCCGGCAGCGCGCCATAGGTCGGATCATAGATATTGAACCCCTTGCGATTGGCGCAGCGGATCAGTTTGGTCCGCAGGGTATCCGCGTAATCGTAGGATGTACCGAACAGCAGCTCATTTCGGAAACCGCCAATATCGACGTCACCGGAAAGATCGGTGCGAACGGCGTGATTGTAGATCGTCGAGCCCTGCGTTGCATCCGCACGACGGGTCAGTATCCCGGTCGCCGCATCATAGAACATGACGCGGGCCTGGTTATCCGAATAGGTGTTGATGCTGTAGGTGTAATCGAATGTCAGCTTCCAGTCTTCGCTCAGGTCGCGCTTGACGTGAACGGATGCAAGGTTCGATTGCCCCTGGCTGATGTTGTAAGGTTCGTCGAAGCGGATCTTCGGGTCGACATCGACGGCATGACCCGTGCCGAGATCAAAGATCGTCCCGCGATCGAAGGGGACACTATAGTCTTCATGCGTATAGGAGACGGTCACTTCGGTATCGTCGCCGGACCATGTCAGCGACGGCGAGAGCACCCAATCCTTGTTGACACCAAAATTGCGCCAGTAGTCGACGTGTTTGTAGTCTCCGACAACGCGGTAGCTGAAATCGGTGCCTTCGATCGGGCCGGTGAAATCAAACCCGGCTGATCCGCCGCCGAAGCTTGAGACACTGCTATAGGTCTTGCCGCTGAACGTCTGTTCCGGCTTTTTGGTCACGACGTTGATCATGCCGCCGGGATCGAGGATGCCGTAGAGTGTCGAGGCTGGTCCTTTCAGCACTTCGACGCGATCGGTCGTCGCATTGAAGCTGCGAGACATCGCGGTTTTCATACCGTCGATCAGGATCGAACCGTCCCTGTTGTCCCCGAAACCGCGGCGAATGATCGATTCTTGCGTGCTGCCAAGGGTATTCGACTGCGCGACACCACTGATATTCGCAAGTGCATCGTCCAGCGACCGGGCATTCTGGTCCCTCAGGACATCCTGGCTGACCACGTTCACGGCCTGCGGAATATCGAGCAGGGGTGTATCCGTCCGTGTCGCGGTAACGGTCGAGATCGGTTGATAGCCCTGGGTTGTGGCGTTGCTGCCTTTACCCACGACGATCGGCTTCAGCGCGGTGTCACCCTTTATCCGGTTCTCCTTGGGCAACACATCGGTCTCTACCGTCGCCGCAGGTTGAGCGTCCTCGCCGAATGCCGGATAGGCGGCACAGGCGAGGAACGCGACGACAGTTGCCCGCAACACAGTGTGACCATAGCGTCCCGCAGCGCGCCGTTGATTCATGTCAGCCCCCCATATCCCTGCGGATATTTTCGTCAAAAATTGCCCCGAGCCCGCCTGGGAGCCGTTGGCAGATATTATTTCATGACCACGATAGTCAACTTTAATTGCTGAGATATCCGGAATTTTTTGGCCGAGGCCGAAGGCCTTCATTCCCGTCGTGGTCCGGATTCTTTTCGTGGAAAATTCAAAATATTTCATTTTAAACAATGGCTTGAGGCAAGCGCTTTGAGCTAGACGCATCGCGATATGCCGGTCACGCAGGAAAACCCGAACATGCCGGTCCGAGTGTTTCGGATCTAAAAATTGACAATGACGTTCAAGATTTCCCTTCCTCGAGCGGTTTCGAGACGATAGGAGAGGTCGACTTACGAAAAACAGGGCCGCCGGGGCATGACGGACAGATTGAACTCGAACAGTCGAGCAGCCGAGCGAGGGCATCCCCTCTCCGCACATGACATCTCAGCCGGCTACGGACGGCAGACAGTCTTATCCGGAATTTCGCTCGACATTGGTGCAGGCAAGCTGACGGCGCTGGTTGGGCCCAACGGCTGCGGCAAGTCGACGATGCTGGCAACCATGGCGCGTCTGATGAAACCAACGGCCGGCAACGTGCTCCTGGACGGACATGACATCCACGCTTTGCCGACGCGGTCGGTGGCGAGGAAGCTCGGCCTTCTGCCGCAAAGCTCCGTCGTTCCGGAAGGTTTGACGGTCTATGATCTCGTGTCGCGCGGTCGCCATCCGCACCAGGGCTTTCTGAAGCAGTGGACAGACCAGGACGAGCACGCGGTCAGGCAAGCATTGGAGGTCACGGACCTGACCGACCTCGTCCACCGCCCGGTGGACAGCCTCTCCGGTGGCCAGCGGCAGCGGTGCTGGATCGCCATGGCACTCGCGCAGCAAACGCCGGTTATCCTTCTCGATGAGCCGACGACCTATCTCGACCTGCACTATCAGGTGGAGGTCATGGAACTGCTGAGGCACCTCGCCCAGGATCACGACCGGACGATCGTCGTCGTGCTGCACGACCTGAACTTCGCCGTGCAGTATGCCGATTGCGTCGTCTTCCTGAAGAACGGGGCCATCCGGCACGTTGCGGAAGATCCCGGCACATGCACCGCCGAGCTCATAGAGGACGTCTTCAGCGTGCAAGTCGTTCGACTGACCCATCCGCAGACCGACAAACCGGTTTTCGTCCCTGCGTCTGGCTCGGGACCGATCACGTGATTTCTGTCATGTCACCTGGTACCAGGCATCAGCCGTCAACGCGGCTTCGCGCCGGCGCTGTAGCGGGTGCACTTCTGCTGTCGATCCTGATGCTGGCCTGCATCCATGTCAGCATCGGCGCAAGAGCGGTTTCCCCGCTGACACTTTTCCAAGCCGTCTTCCATTTCGACCCGGGAAATTTCGATCATCAACTGCTGGTCAAGTTGCGATTTGCCCGCTTGGCAGCTGCCCTTTTGGTCGGTGCGGCGCTCGGCGTTTCCGGGCTTCTGTTACAGGGGTTGCTGCACAATCCTCTTGGCGAACCTCATATCCTCGGCCTCAATGCCGGTGCCGCACTGGCGGTCGCAGCCACGAGCAGCGTGCCTTTCCTGTCCGGTGGCCTCGGTCGTCCGCTGGTCGCATCCGTCGGTGCCGCCACCTTGTTTATCCTCGTCCTCGGCGTGTCTTCCGCCGGGCGATCCGGCCCCACCATGCTCAAGGTTACCTTCTGCGGTATTGCGCTGTCTTCGCTGGCTTCGTCCATGACCTCGGCCATACTGCTTTTTGATGAGGAAACCCTGCAATCGCTGCGTTTCTGGCTGGCCGGCGACTTGGCCGGCGTCAGCTACAGCACCATTGCCGCAGCGCTCGGGCCGATCGCTGTTGGGCTACTCCTCGCTTTTTTCATCGGCCCGAGCCTCAACGCCCTGGCACTCGGTGATACCGTGGCGAAGGCGCTCGGCGTTCCCATCTGGACGACGCGTTTCGTTGGCCTGTGTGCAACGGCTGTTCTCGCCGGAGCGGCTGTCTCCATCGCCGGGCCGATCGGCTTCGTCGGCCTGATCGTGCCTGCCATCGCACGATGGTCTGCCGGAGGAGACGCCCGCATTGCCCTGCCGCTTGCCGCACTCTTTGGTGCCGCACTGCTCGTCGCTGCCGACATAGGAGCACGCATGCTGTTCATGCCGTATGAATTGGCAACCGGCATCATGACCGCCATGCTGGGAGCGCCGATCTTCATCGCCATTGCGTCGAGGGCTCTCAAATGAGAGGTCACGACAAGCCGAACCCGCACATCCTTGTCAGCGGTCCGTTTTTCTCGCGACGCATGCATGTGCCGACCATGACCGCCATTCTGGGCCTGGCATTCGGCACGCTTTGCCTGACACTGTTTGCAATCCTTGCCGGAAGCCAGTCGATACACCTCAGGGATGCTTTCGATCTCGTCGTGGATCCGGGCCGCCTCAGCGATCAGACCATGCGCATCCTGTGGGATCTGCGCCTGCCGCGCGTCTTCCTGGCGCTGATGGTCGGCGCCATGCTGGGACTTGCCGGCACCGCAATGCAGACGCTGACACGCAACGGACTTGCCGACCCTGGCCTGCTCGGCGTCAAGGAAGGAGCCAGCGCTGCTGCGATCGTCTTTTCGCTGTACGCGCCTTCTGCGGGGCTTTACGGGCGAACGGCTGCCGGCATGGCGGGTGGGCTTGCAATTTCGCTCACTGTGGTTCTGATCGCACGCGGCGTCACCCGCATGCGCTTCGTGATGGTCGGCATCGGCATGTCCTGGCTTGCGGCCGCAGTCGTATCCGTCATCGTGACGACTGCCGATATCCGCGATGTCCAAGCGGCCCTGGTATGGCTTGCCGGAAGCCTGAACGGCGCGTCCTGGGAGGCGGTCCCGATCGGCTTTGCCGCGATGTGCATCGGCGCCTGCCTGCTGTTCCTGACTGCCGGCTCCGCCGATGCCGCGATGCTCGGACCGCAGGCAGCGGCGGGGCTTGGCGTATCGCTGAAAACATTTGCTCTGATACGGTTTACGGCACCGGTACTGCTCACCGCTGCCAGCGTATCGCTCGTCGGAAGTCTTGGCTTCGTCGGCCTGATCGCCCCCCATCTCGCACGGCTTACGGTTCCCGGCAGCCAGAGCCCCTTGCTGGGTGCAAGCGCGCTCTATGGCGCGGCTCTGGTTCTGGCTGCCGACACGATCGGGCGCGCGGCATTTGCTCCCCATCAGTTGCCGGCCGGCATCGTCATGTCGATCGTCGGCGTCCCCGTTCTCTTGACGCTTCTCTGGAAACGCCGAGACCAGCTTTAGGAAAGACAGAATGAAAAGATTTCCCGCATTTGCCGCCGCCATCATCGCTCTGTCGATGGTCACGTATACTGCCGCAGAGGCAGCAGAAATGCGCTCCTTCACGGACGACGCAGGCAGGGTCGTCGAGGTGCCCAGGCAGCCGCTTCGGATCGTCTCGATGCACGATCTCGATATCACGATACCGCTCATCGAACTCGGCGTCCCTCCTGTCGCCAGCCATGGCCGCGCCGGTACAGACGGCAAGCCGTACCTGCGATCGAGCCAGATACTCACCGGGATGGATTTCGACAATTCCGGCATTCAATACATTGGCGCGATCACCGCCGACATGGAAGCCGTGGTCGCGGCAAAGCCGGACCTCGTCATCACCGAGCCGGGGCGCACCACCCCCGTCGAGCAACTGGCCAAGATCGCCCCGACTGTCGTGATCGACGATACGTCCGGCGGGGCGCCGCACATCTATGAGAAGCTCGCCGACCTCACGGGAACCCAGGCCCGGCTTGAAGTGCTCGACCGGCGCTACAAAGCCCAGATAGAGCAACTGAAAAAGCTGCTAGATACCTCCAAGGTCACCGTCTCCGTGCTGCAGGCTCAGAATGGCAAGGTGAGCATCTATCACACCTATCGTTCGCTCGGTCGTGTCCTTCGCGATGCGGGTTTCCGGTTCCCTGAAATCATCGACAGCATTCCCGAGGGCGGCCGCGTCGAAGTCAGCGCCGAGCGGCTTCCGGAGCTTGATGCAGACTATATCTTCGATACCTACCGATCAGACATCGGCGGCGCGCCTTCGGACGAGATCGCGGCCATGAACAAGATACTGCCGGACTATTGCCGCTTCCTCGCTGCCTGCCGCGAAGGCCGCTATGTTGTCCTGCCGAGGGAAGAAGCGATCTCGAACTCATATGCGGCACTGTCGCTGATGGTCTCTGTCGTCCAGTCACAGATTTCAGGCCGGCAACTGCCGATGCCGCTGAAATAGGAGCGGGTGGACGGGAGGTCGCTCTGCCGATCCTCGACGGTCCGGCCAAAGGGCCTTCAACTTTGGGAAAGACGATGCCAAAAGAAGCAGACGAGGTGCCTCGCAAGACAAGGAGGCCGCGACGCATCGATCGCTTTGGCGAAAGATTAAAGAGCCGCCGCGGGTCTCTTTCGCCCAGGCTTGTCAGCGTTGTGGATTACATCGATCAGCACCGCCATGCGGTCCTCGGAAAATCTGCACTCGAAATTGCCGCTGAGACCATGACCTCCGATGCGACCGTTATCCGCGCGATCCAGGCGCTCGGCTTCGAAGGCCTGATCGACCTCAAGGATACGCTCGAGGCCCATATCGGCGAAACGGATTCGCCTTCCGAAAAGATGGCCGCGACGACGGAGGCGCTCGACAGCGGCGCGGACACCGCGATCGATTTTGTGATCGACGATCATCGAAAGGCGATGGCGGCGCTTGCGGAACCCCCCGGGCGCGAGGGCCTCAAACAGGCTGTGCCCCTGCTTCTCAAAGCTCGAGCGATCGGGGTATTCGGAATCGGCGCCTCCGGCATCATCGCAAGTTACGCCGCCCGCCTTTTCCAGCGAAACGGCTGTCGGTCCTATGCGCTGAACGCTACCGGGATCGCGCTTGCCGGGCAATTGCTTTCGATGGAGAACGGCGACGCGCTGATTATGATGGCATATGGCCGACCACACCGCGAGGCCATGGCCACGATCGGTGAAGCAAACCGTCTCGGCATCCCCATCGTCATGCTGCTCGGACAGCCCAACACCGTGTTGCGCCGACATGCGGATGCATCGATTGTCATACCACGCGCCAAGACGGAACATGTCGCTCTCCACGGCTCAACAATGGTTGGCACTGAAACGCTCATGCTTGCGCTGGCTACGGTCTCACGCGAAAGGACATTATCGTTGAAGCGCCTGATCGAATTGCGCAGCGCTGTCAGGCCGAGCAAAAAATGACCCCATTACAAATGGCGATTCCTGGAGTCGGCTGTTGCACCCGGAAAGAGCTTAAAACAGAGCGTTACCGCATACTGATACGAAGAAATGAAAGGGTATTGTCACGCCAAGCGGGGCGGGAATTGCCCGCCCGACGTGTAGCGCATAGATTTCGGCGTTGCATACACCCGATATCAGTTTTGAGCGTCACCGGTTTGCTCCGGAGATCGTCTCTCACTTGGTCTGTCCTTACCTGCCCTTCAACCTGAGCCCTAGTGAAGTTGAAGAAATCCTACTCGAGCGTGGGGTAGAAATTTCATCTGAGACGACCCGCCGCTGGGTCGCCAAGTGCGGACGCTAGATCGCCCGCAACCTGCGGAGACGGCCGGTGCGCCGCGGCGATGTTTGCTATCTGCACGAGGTCGTTGTGAAATGCGCAGGCGAGAAGTTCTGGCTCTGGCGCGTAGTTGATCAGCATGGCGCCGTTCTCAAAGAAATATCACAGAAGCGGCGTGAAAAAAAGGGCGTCCGGGCGCCTGCTGGAGGTGTTGATGAAGCGCCATGGCTTTCTTCCCAGACGGATCATCTCCGATAAGCCGCTCCTACGGGACTGCAAAGGAGTGCGGGCTCCCGGCCTTAAGCATTGGTCGCACAAGGCTTTCAATTCCGCGCAGAGACAGTCATCTGCCGTTTCGGAAATGAAAACGAACCATGAAGGGTCACCGATCGCCGGGAGCATCGCAACGGTTCGTCTCCATGCTCTCCGCTCCCCGCAATTGGTGTACTGCGCTCTCCCGCCGGCGCGCCGCACAGAGAATTCGCTACCATCGCCTGAAGCATTCGACGCCTGGAAAATTGCGGCACGCCTCGCCTAAATCCGGCAGCGTCAGCTTTGGCGACGTGGACTTCCGCTCTATCCAGGCACATAGAGCTTGCCAACAGCGCCAGAATGGCGACGGGGCCAAGGAGATTTTTGCGAAAATCATTGATCAGGGAGTGCAGGCCTCAGAGCCGCCTGGCCGGAACTCCTTACAATGCGGCTTAGCCGATCTTGAGATTGCGTGTCTGAAAGTTTAATTCAACATGCAATTCGGCCGCCTTGAGGGATCTGAACCGCATTTTCGTTACCTAAACTACTAAATAGCTGAAATTGCAGGATTCTGAGTCCCACTGGTATCTTTGAAACCGGATCTAAAAATGTTGCTTGGTGCCAAAATCCAGGCGCGGACTTCTGGGAGAGATTGTTTGTGATCGTCCTTGCAGTGGGTTTGCACACGCGATTTCAAGTTTCCGTAAAGCTATTCTTAAGCACGGTCGCAAGGTGCTGGGAACAGGATTAGTACTCAAGACTTGTGGGTCCGAAAATTCACCCCCTTGGACCAAACCTATGAAAAACCTCCCAATCGTCGGAAAATTCTTAACCATCATGGCGCTGTTCGGCGCCTTTGCGCTTGGCGTCGCCGGCTATGCCGGAACGCGGATCCTCAGTATCGATACGTCCTACAGCAATCTTCTCTCCAACGAGGCGGCCGCGGCCATCGCGCTCGCCAGGGCAAACCGCACCCTTCAGGGCGGGCGGACTGCAATCGCGGAAATGACGATCGCCCGTACCGACCAGGATACCGAAAGCGCGGCGCAGGAAGTGGAAGCGTCGCGTGCTTCTTTCGGAAAATACATGGACGCCGCCATTGGCGGGGCGCCACAGCGATCCGAGCTTGTCGATATAAAGGCGCAAGGCCTACGCATCCTGAACACGACCTGCGCCAACACCTTCGCGCTCGGCAATGCCAGCCGCACCGATGCAGCCGCGGCCATTGCCCAGAAGGCCTTCATCGATGAGTGCCAGCCGGCATTCCGCGCCATAACGCCAAAGTTCTCGCAGATCGTCGAAGACCTCAACAAGGCCTCCAACGACAAGAGTGAGGCGCTCACCGACACCTCCCGCGCTACGGCCATGATGACCGTCGGCAGCATCGTCGTCGGCCTATTGATCGTACTGACAATCGGCTTCCTTGCGATCCGTTCGTGGCTGGTACGGCCCATTCGCGGCATGGTCGACACGATGCAAAGGCTTGCCGACGGCGATCTTTCCGTCGAGGTGGCCGGAACGGACCGGAAGGACGAAGTCGGCAGCATGGCCAAGGCCGTCCAGGTCTTCAAGACGAATGGCCTGCGTTCGCTGGAACTCGAACAGGAAGCCCAGAACGTTCGCAACGCCAGCGAAGCGGAACGGGCGCGCGTTGCCGATGTCGATCGCAAACGGGCCGAAGACATGGCCGAGGCCACGTCCGGGCTTGCAGACGGGCTGAAGCGCCTGTCGGAGGGCGACCTCAACTGCCGCCTCGACCGGCCTTTCGCCTCCGATTTCGAAGCGCTGCGCGAGGACTTCAATGCTGCCGTCGAACAGCTGTCCGAAACGCTGGGCGCCGTCGCCGAAGCGACAGGGGCGATAGACAGCGGATCGCGGGAAATCAGCCAGGCTGCCGAAGATCTCTCCAAGCGCACCGAGCAGCAGGCAGCCTCCCTGGAGGAAACCGCAGCAGCGCTGGATCAGATTACTACGAATGTCGCCAACTCGTCTAAGCGTGCCGAGGAAGCCCGCCATGTGGCCATTGAGGCCAACCAATCTGCCCGCCAGTCCGGTGAAGTGGTGTCCAATGCCGTCGACGCCATGCAGCGCATCGAGCAGTCCTCGAGTCGCATCTCGAACATTATCGGAGTGATCGATGAAATCGCCTTCCAGACCAACCTTCTGGCGCTGAACGCAGGGGTCGAGGCGGCGCGCGCCGGTGAGGCAGGCAAGGGCTTTGCAGTCGTTGCCCAGGAAGTGCGCGAACTGGCGCAGCGCTCTGCCCAGGCCGCCAAGGAAATCAAGGAGCTGATCCGCAACTCGGCCGGCGAAGTCAGCAATGGCGTGACGCTGGTCCGCGCAACCGGCGACGCCCTGAAAGCGATCGAATCCCACGTGGTAACAATCAATACGCAGCTCGATGCTATCGCCGTGTCGTCGCGGGAGCAGTCCGTCGGACTTTCCGAGGTCAACATCGCCGTCAACCAAATGGACCAGGTTACGCAGCAGAATGCCGCAATGGTCGAGCAGTCAACCGCCGCAAGCTCGTCACTGGCATCGGAAGCGGTCCGTCTGCGTCACCTGATTTCGCAGTTCCAGATCGGCTCCGTCCCGAGCAATGCCGCCACGCAGCGCGCCAATGTGGGCTGGACCCAGAGCAAGCCGATTGTTGTCCACGGGCAGCAGAGGCCGGTGCCCTCGCCTGCCCGTCGCATGGTGGCGCAGGTCGCCCGGGCCGTGGGCCAGCAGGCAGCAGCCAAGCTCGATAGCTGGGAGGAATTCTGATGTCAAACAACTCAGCCACGCCGGTCTCCCTCGAGATCCTTGCCTTCCGGCTGCACGGGCAGGAATTTTGCGTTAGGACCACGTCTATCCGCGAGATCCGCGGATGGGCCCCGGTGACGCCCCTGCCTCGCGCTCCCGACGAGGTGGTGGGCGTGATCAATCTGCGCGGAACCGTCATTCCGATCGTCGACCTTGCCGTCAAGCTCGGATTGACAGAAACGCAGGCAAACGAGCGGAGCGCCATTGTCGTTGCCGAGGTCAGCAACGGTGTCGTCGGGCTGCTGGTGGATGCCGTCTCGGACATTCTGACTGTCCCGGCGGACCTTCTCCAGCCCGTACCTCCCGCCACCCATATCGGCACCGACTATTCGGATGGCATCATCGTCCAGGGCGAAGGCATGGTCTGCTTTCTGAACCTCGAGCGGATGTTCGGTAACGACGAGCCCACACAGTGGGCGGCAGCCGCCTGATGGGAAGACCGGGTCGAGGCCGGCGTCCGTAAGCTGGCCTCGACCTTGAACTCCTAGAATGCCGGTTCAAGGTTTCACGCCACCCGATGTCAAGCTAACCGCTTCCCGGCTTTACATGGCAGCTTAGACTATTACGATACTGCTTCACACAAAAAAATGGCCCTTGGTCAGGGCGACAGTATGGCACGAGCTAAGGTTTAACTTCCAACCTCGAATCCACCCTCATATCCACGGAGAAGGGTTGAATCATTACGTTAGCTGAGCCACAGCTCGTTTTTTCTCGTCAGAGACATGGGATAAACTGCCGGATAGCGAAAGTTCCAAATGTTCCTCAAGGACTGGCCTTTATCGAAATCAAAATAACCAACTCATGCCGAAACGCCAAACTCGCCAATCCGCTTTCTTGTTTGGCGTATCGAGATATGCAAATTAATTTAATTATAGCGAGAGACTTAGCGGAAATTACAATTTCCTACATCACATCAATAATCACTTATAGCGTCACGACTATGGAGCAACTGATTTCGACCCGTGGATTTAGCGATGTAGAGGGCTCTATCGCACGCATTAAACATCTCTTCGAACGAAGCATGAGACTCTTTGTCCGCAATGCCGCCAGACAGAGTTATGTGGACAAGTTTGTCTTTAATTTGTACTGGGCGAACCGCCATCATCTCACGGCAACGCTGCGCCAAAGCTAGACGTTCTGGTGCTGTGACCTTAACCACCAAAATTGCAAACTCCTCGCCTCCAATTCTTGCAACTATATGTGGTTTTGTGAACGCGGACATCAGATGTCTCGCCACGGCGATGATTGCATGATCTCCAGCATCGTGTCCAAATTCGTCATTGATGCTTTTAAAACGATCGATATCGAACAGGACCAATGACGCATGATCCTGCATGTTGGCGACCTCCTCCATGAATGCGCGACGGTTGAGCAGACCTGAAAGCATGTCAGTACGACTGAGATGCTCGAAAGCAGTTCTCGAAATGGATAGATGGTGGATGGCTAACCCAACAAAATAAACGATCGTAAATGTGAGCGACGAGGCCACTACTGTCGATATGATTAGTCCGACTGCGACTGCTGGACCGACTGCATACGGTAATAACTTCAAAGCATCGAGCAGATGGTGGGCAACAAAATTTAAGGTATCGGCGATCAAAGTTACCCCAAAGGTCATGCGCAAAGCGAAAGACAAAACCTTGTCTCTCGTCTCGAATTGATCTGTGGCGCATGCCTGTTTTATTTGATGTTCAATGAATGCAAGCACCACTTCCTCCAAGACCGCCGGCTGATCCGAGCTCGTCGGCTGGGTAATACCTTCACATATAAAGTTTGACATTGGGTGAAATATGTAAGCGACGAGGAACACGTTGATGGCTTATGTTGGAGATACGACATGGGGGCCAAACGCGAAGAGGAGGGATTCTTAGTGACGGCTTTCAAGTCGCCTTCGAATCTTTTAAGCCGTGATTTAAAAAATCAGCGTGGAAAGGTGAGATATCTCCAAACGGAATTTACCTAAATCGAGGAAATGCATTTCCTCGTTAATCGATACATAGCTAATACCACATCCACGAGCCAAGTTTAACTCTTTTTACACAGCTGAATATATTTAGGTTTCGGCGAAAAAGCTCTGGGCATGATGCTGGGAT
>CAZZZI010000125.1:0-13360 GCA_964658415.1 uncultured Sphingomonas sp.
CCCTGATTTAGCGACTTGTTTAACGTGGCTGCAAGCCGGCCGGCCAAATCACCACACGAGCTTAAATAGCGCTGGACAGGTTTCGAATCAACCTCAATCACCGGCGAACGCGGGAGCAGGGGGCGGTGCCAAGCTGCGGCCACAAAGGGCGGTATAAGGCTTTTATAAGGTTTGGGGCGCAATCTTGGGGCCGGAGGAGGTCGGTTCCAGGCCAGGGACCGCCGGCGCAAGGCGCTTCGGGCGCGCATGGATGGACATGTGCGGTGGCCATGACTATCTGAGGGATGAGGATTCAGGATTTTTGAATGGCCGCTGATACCACAGAGAAGCCCGGCGTACAGGGCGATGCCCGCGTCGGATACGAGTTCAGTCTCCTTTACCGACTGAGAATGATGATTTCGGCATTCTGGCATTCGCCGGTGCGTGTCCGCCTCATCTCGCTCGTGGTATCGTTGTTCGCCATCATCCTCGTGACCGCCTACGTGCAGGTCCTCCTCAACGAATGGAACGCGCCCTTCTACGATTCGCTCGCCCGGCGAGACCTCGACGAGTTCGTCAAGCAGCTCGGCGTATTCGGGGTGATCGCCGGAACGCTGCTCGTCCTCAACGTCATCCAGGCCTGGCTCAACCAGATGGCGGCGCTCTATATGCGCGAGGGCTTGGCGCGCGACCTGGTCGACCAGTGGCTGAAGGGGAAGCGCGCCCTGCGGCTGGCCTCATCGGGCCTGATCGGCGTCAACCCGGACCAGCGGCTCCACGAGGACGCCCGCAATCTGGCCGAAAGCACCACCGGGCTTGCCATCGGTCTCGTCCAGTCGACCATCCTTCTGATCAGCTTCATCGGCGTGCTCTGGGAGCTGTCGAGCGGCTTCATCTTCCATTTCCGCGGCGCCAGCTTCTCCATCCCCGGCTACATGGTCTGGGCGGCGATCATCTATGCGGCGTCGGCCTCCTTCCTCAGCCAGTTCGTCGGCGGCAAGCTGGTACGGCTGAATGCCGACCGCTACTCCAAGGAAGCCGAGCTGCGCTTTGCGCTGATGCATGCCAACGAGTACATGCCGTCGATCACCATCGCCGGCGGCCAGGAAAACGAGCGCCGGCGCATCAATGGCGATATTTCCTCCGTGCTCGGCGTCATCCGCAAGCTGGCGATGGCCAATACCAACCTGACCTGGGTGTCGGCCAGCTATGGCTGGATGGTGCTCGTCATCCCGATCCTGGTGGCCGCACCCGCCTATTTCTCCGGCGGGCTCAGCATCGGCCAGCTGATGATGGTCGTCGGCGCCTTCAACCAGGTCAACACGGCGCTGCGCTGGTACGTCGCCAATTTCGGGCCGATCGCCGAATGGCGGGCGACCCTGATGCGCGTCACCGATTTCCGCGAGGCGGTGGTCGAGATGGATGTCGAGGAGCATCTGCCGAACATGATCGAGGTCGCCCGCGCCGCGCCCGATATGCTGGTGCTGAAGGACCTCGAGGTCTCGACCAAGATCGCCGACGATGTCGTCGAGAACGGCTTCCGCATTCGCGAGGGCACGGTGACGATTTCAGCCGGCGAGCATATCATGATCAACGGCGACCATGGCGTGAACCGCAAGCTGCTGTTCCAGGCGCTGGCCGGCGAATGGCATTGCGGCAAGGGCGAGATCGACCTGCCGCCGCTGGAAGACATGCTGTTCATGCCGCACAATGCCTATGTGCCGAGCGGCACGCTGCGCGAGGCCGTGACGTTCCCGCAGGAGCGCGATGCCTATCCCGACACGGACCTTGCCATGGCGATCGAGAAAGCCGGCCTCGACAGGCTGAAAGGCAAGCTCGACACACGCGCCCGTTGGGACCGCATGCTGGATGGCGACGAACAGAAGGCCGTCGGCTTTGCCCATGCGCTGCTTGCCAAGCCGCGCTGGCTGATCCTCGACGAAACGCTCGAGGGTCTCGAGCCCGATCTGCAGAAGCGGCTCGTCGCGGTGCTGGCAGAGCTGAAGGACACGACGATGATTTATATCGGCCGTTCCGAAGTCTATCTGGAAGTCATGTCGCCGCGCGTGTTGCACCTGCAGGCGCTGGTGCCGCCGGACCCGACCGCGCCGCCGGCAAAGGCAGTGACCGCCGTTGCCCGCCGGCCGAACCTTTCAAGGCGCGTGCCCCTTCGCAAGGAACCGGCCCCTCCGGTCTGAGAGACAGCGCCGTATGAACGAAAAAAGCCCCGATGCTTGCGCTTCGGGGCTCTGTTTCGTGTCCGGCTGAAGGGCTGGGATCAGTCCTTGGCGCGTTCGACGTAGGAATTGTCTTCCGTCATGATGACGACGCGAATGCCGGCATTGATATGCGGCGGCACCATGGTGCGCACGCCGTTCGACAGCATGGCAGGCTTGTAGGAGGACGAGGCCGTCTGGCCCTTGACGACCGGCTCGGTCTCCATGATTTCCAGCGTGACGGTGCGCGGCATCTGGATGGCGAGCGCGATGCCTTCGTGCATCGACAGGATGCAGGTCATGCCTTCCTGCAGGTAGGCCTTGTCGTCGCCCATGGTCTCCACGTCGACTACGACCTGGTCGTAGTTCTGTGGGTTCATGAAGTGGAAGCCGTCGCTGTCTTCGTAGAGATACTGGTGGTTGACGTCCTCGACGAAGGCGCGCTCGACCTGTTCGGTCGTCCGCCAACGCTCGGAGACCTTGGTGCCGTCAGAAATGCGGCGCATGTCGATCTGGGTGACCGGCGTGCCCTTGCCGGGGTGGAAATTGGCGGCCGTCAGAACGACGTAGAGCTTGCCGTCCACGTCGAGCACGTTGCCCTTGCGGATCGAAGAGGCGATAACCTTGACCATAAGACTTCCTTGTAACGCAGCTTTGGGCATCGTAGAGGACGGACCCAAGCCCGTGTTCCGGATGCAGCAATGTTTTCTTGGGGGCGCACGTAACCTAAAATGGTGGAAATAGCCACCCCGTCGCGACCCATCCTTTAAAGAAAGCGCGGAATGAACGCCAGCCTTACAAAAGCATCTCCCTGGTGGACGCCCGGCGTTCACGCCGACCGCAGGCCTTTCCTTCTTGGCCGCAATGCGATCCAGGCAGCCCTGCGCGGTTTTTTCGCTTCGGCGGATTTCCTCGAGGTCGATACCGCAACGCTGCAGGTGTCGCCCGGCAACGAGGCGCACCTGCATGCCTTCGCCACGGAGGCGCTGACCACCGACGGGCAGGCCGCCCCCTTCTATCTCCACACCTCGCCGGAATTTGCCTGCAAGAAGCTGCTGGCCGCCGGCGAAAAGCGCATTGCCTGCTTTGCCCATGTCTATCGCAACCGCGAGCGCGGCCCGCTGCACCATCCGGAGTTCACGATGCTCGAATGGTACCGGGTCGGCGAAGGCTACGAGCGGCTGATGGCCGACTGCGTCGACATCCTGCGGCTGGCAGCGACCACCGCCGGCGCGGCGCGGCTGACGTTCCGGGGCATGGAATGCGATCCCTTCGCCGAGCCGGAGCGGATCAGCGTTGCGGCAGCCTTCCTGCAGCATGCGGGCATCGACCTTCTCTCCTCGGTTTCTGCAGATGGCGAGGTCGACCGCGACCGCCTGGCAGCTGAACTCACTCGAACCGGCATGCGCGTCGCCGAGGACGATGGCTGGGCGGACATGTTCAGCCGGGTGCTGGTGGAAAAGATCGAGCCGCATCTGGGCTTCGGTCGACCGACCATCCTTGACGAATATCCGGTGTCGGAGGCAGCGCTTGCGCGCCCTTCTGCGCGGGACCCGAGGGTCGCCGAGCGCTTCGAGCTCTATGCCTGCGGTGTCGAGCTTGCCAACGGTTTTGGCGAACTCACCAATGCCGTCGAACAGCGGCGGCGGTTCGAGATCGAGATGGCGGAAAAGGCGCGGGTCTATGGCGAGACCTATCCGCTCGACGAGGATTTTCTCGATGCGCTCGCCATCATGCCCGAGGCCAGCGGCATCGCGCTTGGCTTCGACCGGCTGGTGATGCTGGCAACGGGGGCCTCGCGCATCGACCAGGTGCTGTGGGCACCCGTCGCGGAGTTCGGACGATGAATGCCATCAGGCCGATCAAGACGGTAGAGGATCTGCAGCGCGCGTCGCTCGTCGACGGCGACAAGGCGGCGTCGCTGGACGCTGTCGCGGCACGCTACGCCATCGCGCTAACGCCAGCCATCGCCGCCCTCATCGACCGATCCGATCCCAACGATCCCATCGCCCGGCAGTTCGTACCCGATATCTCCGAGATGCTGGTGACGCCGGAGGAGCGGGCCGATCCGATCGGCGATGCGGCCCATAGCCCGGTGACCGGCATCGTCCATCGCTATCCGGATCGGGTGCTGTTGAAGGCCGTGCATGTCTGCCCGGTCTATTGCCGCTTCTGCTTCCGCCGCGAAATGGTCGGCCCGCAGGGGCTCGGCACGTTGGATGCCAACGAACTCACTGCGGCCTTCGACTATATCCGCGCCCACGAGGAGATCTGGGAGGTCATTTTGACTGGCGGCGATCCGCTGGTGCTCTCTCCTCGGCGTCTCCAGGAGCTGTTGTCCGGCCTTGCCGGCATCGAGCACGTGAAGATCGTTCGCTTCCACACCCGCGTTCCGGTCGTCGATCCCAGTAAGGTCGACGCGGCGCTGGTGGATGCACTGAAGGCCAGCGGCAAGACCGTCTACGTGGCGCTGCATGCCAACCACCCGCGCGAACTGACGGCGGAGGCGCGCGCTGCCTGCGCCCGGCTCGTCGATGCCGGCATCGTCATGGTCAGCCAGTCCGTGCTTCTGAAGGGCGTCAACGACGATCCCGTCGTGCTGGCGTCGCTGATGCGCGGCTTCGTCGAAACCCGGATCAAGCCCTATTATCTGCACCATCCGGATCTTGCGCCCGGCACCAGCCATTTCCGGCTGACGATAGCCGAGGGCCAGCGGCTGGTCGCCGATCTGCGCGGCCGGCTGTCGGGTCTCTGCCAGCCGACCTACATCCTCGATATCCCCGGCGGCTACGGCAAGGCCGACATCGGCGAGAGCGCCATCCGGGAAACCGGCGAGGGCTGCTATTCGGTCTCCGACTTTCGCGGCGGATGGCACGAGTACCCACCGGCGTCTGCTGGCGGCACTGCGGACTAGCCACAGGGCTGTAAATTTCTCTCCGGCCGGTGTCGCGAAATTATTTTTGAGGGATGGCGGGGTACACTTTTCCGGTCTTTTCGCCCGATCCCATTATAAATCCATCAGCCGGCGATATTATTAGGTCGATTGCATATTGCGTTTGATCCAGATCGCAAAGGCGCGCCACGCCTCGGTAACCTTTCCTTAACCAGAAGGGTTAGCGGAATGTTGGGCTCTTGTGCCTAAAACAACTCCAGATAAGGCGGGGACAGTCGCCTAAAACACCTGGAGATGATTGGATGAACGAGACAATCCGTGGTTTGCTCACCAGGCTCGGCGGCCTTCCCGTGGCCGTGGACACCATTGCCGATGACGCCGACCTCTATGCAGCGGGCCTGTCTTCCTTCGCTTCCGTGCAGCTGATGCTCGGGCTGGAGGAAGAGTTCGACATCGAGTTTCCGGACAATCTTCTCAACCGCAAGTCCTTTGCCAGCATCGGCGCGATCACCAGTACGGTCGACGCGATCCTCGGCGACAGAAAGGTAGCCTGATGAGTGTGGCGGCGGCGATAGCGAAGGATGATCTCAATGCCCGCATCGCCCGTGTCGCGGCGATTGCCGCAAGATGCGCGGATGCCGTCGACCTGGAAGGGAGGTTTCCGCGCGAAGCCGTCACCGCCCTGAAGGCCGAACGCCTGCTGTCGATCCAGATCCCTGCGGAACTCGGCGGCGAAAGCGCGACCATCACCGACATCGCCGCGCTGTGCACGGTGCTCGGACAGGCCTGTTCCGCCACCGCCATGATCTTCGCCATGCACCAGATCAAGCTGTCGAGCCTGGTCGAGCACGGCGAGGACAGCGACTGGCACCGCGATTTCATGCGCCGCATCGCCCGCGACCAGCTGTTGCTGGCCTCAGCCACGACCGAAGGCGGCATCGGCGGCAACATGCGCAACAGCATCTGCGCCATCAGTGTCGAGGGCGACACCTGCTTCCTCGAGAAAGACGCCACCGTCATCTCCTACGGCATCCATGCCGACGCCATTCTCATCACGTCACGCGCCCATGCCGATGCGGCACCCTCCGACCAGGTGCTGACGGCATTTCTGAAGGATCAGTACACGCTCGAGCGGACATCCACCTGGGATACGCTCGGTATGCGCGGCACCTGCTCCGACGGCTTCGTCTTCAAGGGCGAAGCACCGGCCGTGCAGATCCTGCCAAAACCCTTTGCCGAGATCGCCGCGCAGTCGATGCTGGCCACCTCGCACCTGCTGTGGAGCGCTCTCTGGTATGGCATCGCCGCCGATGCGGTGGCCCGTGCCCAGGCTTTCGTGCGCGCAGCCGCCCGCAAGTCGCCGGGCACGCCGCCTCCCGGTGCGCTGCGTCTGGCGGAGGTCTCCGGCCAGCTGCAGATGGTGAAGTCCAACGTCGTTGCCGCTCTCAAGGTCTATGAGGACGCCAAGCTCGATGCCGACCGGCTGTCGTCGATGGCCTTCGCCGTGGCGATGAACAATATCAAGATCGTCTCCTCCGAGGCCATCCTGCCGATCATCAACCACGCCATGCTGATCTGCGGCATCATGGGCTACAAGAACGGGACGCCCTACAGCCTCGGCCGCCACCTGCGCGACGCGCATTCCGCGCAGCTGATGATCTCGAACGACCGCATCCTTGCCAACACATCGACGATGCTGCTGGTCCACAAACAAGACACAAATTTGCTGGGGTAAGCGCCATGGACATGCAGGTTTCCTTTCTCGACCGCCTCTTTGAATCCGGACTGCTGATCGACACCGGCGTCGACGGCCTCTACGGCCGCAGCGGCCAGTTCGAGGACGTCATCGCGGCCTTCGAGCGGCTGATCGACAGGTTCGGCGGCGGTGACGGCGCCGAGGCCATGCGCTTCCCGCCGGGCATGAACCGCGCCATCTTCGAAAAGAGCGGTTACATGAAGAGCTTCCCGCAGCTGGCCGGCACGGTCCACAGCTTCTGCGGCGGCGAAATGGACCACATGAACCTTCTGAAATGCATGGAAGTCGGTGACGACTGGACCAAGGGCCAGGAAGCGACCGAGATCGTGCTGACGCCGGCCGCCTGCTATCCCCTCTATCCGACGGTCGCCAAGCGCGGCAATCTGCCGGCCGAAGGCGCGCTGTTCGACCTGCAGTCCTATTGCTTCCGCCATGAGCCATCGCAGGATCCGGCCCGCCAGCAGCTGTTCCGCATGCGCGAATATGTCTGCATGGGCACCGAGCAGCACGTCACCGATTTCCGCCAGAGCTGGATGGATCGCGGCGTCGAGATGATGAAGTCGGTCGGTCTCGAGGTGGTGATCGATGTCGCCAACGATCCGTTCTTCGGCCGCGCCGGCAAGATGATGGTCAACAACCAGCGCGACCAGAACCTCAAATTCGAGTTGCTGATCCCGATCACATCGACCGCCAACCCGACGGCCTGCATGAGCTTCAACTACCACCAGGATTCGTTCGGTACCAAGTGGGGCCTCAACCTTGCCGATGGCAAGGTCGCGCACACGGCCTGCGTCGGTTTCGGCCTGGAGCGCATCGCGCTGGCGCTGTTCCACCACCACGGCCTCGACGTCAAGGCGTGGCCCTCTTCGGTGCGCGACGTCCTGTGGGGCTGATCGCGCCGATGCCAGCGGTCTTCACAGGGCTCGATCCGGCCAAGTACTCCGCCCATGCGCTGCACGACAGCCAGCGCATGTGGCCGGAAACCAACTGCTATATCGATCTGTGGATCGAGGTGCTGAACACGCTCGGCCTGCCGCCGGAGGCCATGCTCGGCTTCACCATGGGCCAGGATTTCGAGGGTGACCAGTTCACCTTCTTCAAGGTGCCGCTCGAGGACCTCGAGGCGCTCTATGGCATCCGATGCACCGAACTCGCCATCTACGACGATGTCGCGCAGCATCTGGCGGTCCAGATCGGGCGCGGCCGGCTCTGCCTTGTCGAGATGGATTCGTTCTACCTGCCGGATACGCAGGGCGTCGCCTATCGCAGCGAGCACGGCAAGACGACAGTTGCCATCAACCGCCTCGATTCCGTCGGGCGGGAGCTCGACTATTTCCACAATGGCGGCTTCTTCCGGCTTTCCGGCGAGGATTTCGACGGCGTCTTCCAGAAGAACCTTGAGGAGGGGGCGCTGCCCTTCCTGCCCTACACCGAATTTGCCAAATTCCCCGAACGTCCGCCTGCCGAGGCGGAGATCCGCGAGACGGCCCGCCGCCTGCTGCAATTCCATTTCGCCCGGCGACCGACCGACAATCCGATCCGCGCCTTCGCCAAGGTCTTCGCCGCGCAGGTCGAGGCGCTTGCCGACCGGCCGTTCGGCGTCTTCCACAAATATGCCTTCAACACGCTGCGCCAGGTCGGGGCCAATTTCGAGCTTGCCGGCAGCCATCTCGACTGGCTGTCGCCGGAGTTTACGGCGGCCAGCGCCGAGGCGCGTCGTCTCTCCGAGACGGCGAAATCGGTGCAGTTCCAGATCGCCCGGGCCGTCACGCGGCGGAAATTCGAGCCGCTGCACACGGCCCTTGATCCGGTCGCGGATGCATGGGATGCCATGACAGGGCTTTTGGAACGACAGGTCTGAACGGGTCGATGACATCGCAGGGACGGCTGGCCGGCATCGGCGCGGAAGAAACGCTGCTCAGCGCCGGATGGGCCATGGTCCTCACCGATCCCGGCGCCTATGCCACGCCCGCCGACATCGCGCGGGATGCGGGCTTCATTCCGGCCATGGTGCCCGGCACGGTCGCCGAGGCGCTGGAAACGGCCGGCCTGTTCGACCGCACCCGGCCGAAGCCGTTGAACGACCGGGATGCCTGGTACCTCTGCCGGCTGGCCGATGGGCAGACCGGAGACGCCGTGCTCCGCTTCGAGGGCCTTGCGACGCTCTGCGAGGTCTTTCTCAACGGCACGAAGGTTCTCGTCACGAAGAGCATGTTCGAACGCTTCGACCTGCCGGTGACACTCACCGGCGGCGACGCGCTGGCCTTGTGTTTTCGGGCGCTGGCACCCAAGCTGGCCGAGCCCGGCCCGCGCGCCCGCTGGCGGCCGCAGATGATCGTGCCGCAGGGGCTGCGCACCGTCCGCACGACGCTGCTCGGCCACATGCCGGGCTGGTGCCCCGAGATCCACGCCGTCGGTCCCTGGCGGCCGATATCACTGCTGCGGCCGGGCGGCAACGCCGTCCGCGATCTCGTGCTGCGGCCAGAACTCAGCGCTGCCGGCGAGGGGCTGCTGCACGCCTCGCTTGCCATCGACGGCCCGGTCGGCACCGTGGTGCTCCGCTGCGCCGGGGTCGAGCAGCCCCTTGTTCGCGACGCCAACGGCCGTTGGACGGCGACGCTTGCCATTCCGGATGTCTGGCTCTGGTGGCCGAGCAGCCATGGAGCACCCGCGCTCCATGACGTCGATCTCATCATCGACGGCGCGGTGAACCATGCCGGTCGCACCGGATTTCGCCGCATCGCCGTCGATCGCGGTGACGATGGCCGGGACTTCGGGCTGGTCGTCAATGGCGAGCGGATCTTCTGCCGGGGTGCTGTCTGGACGACGGCCGATATCGTCCGGCTGCCCGGCGATCGTGCCGCCTACGAGCCCTTTCTGCGGCTGGCGGCTGACGCCGGCATGAACATGGTGCGGATCGGCGGCACGATGGTCTACGAGACGCCCGACTTCTTCCGGCTCTGCGACGAACTCGGCATTCTCGTCTGGCAGGATTTCATGTTCGCCAATTTCGACTATCCGAAATCGGACGCGGCGTTTCTGGCGCATGTCGAGCGGGAAGCCACCGGGTTTCTCGACACCATCAGCCTCTCGCCGTCGCTGGCGATCCTCTGCGGCGGCAGCGAAATGTATCAGCAGGCGGCGATGATGGGGCTGCCGGAGCGCGTCTGGCTGAACCCGGTGACGGAGGAGATCCTGCCGGCGGTGGCGGTGGCCGTGCGTCCGGATGTGCCCTATGTCGCCAACTCTCCCATCGGCGGCGCCATGCCGTTTTCGCCCGATACAGGCGTCACCCATTATTACGGCGTCGGCGCCTATATGCGGCCGCTCGACGATGCCCGCCGCGCCAATGTCCGCTTTGCGGCGGAAAGCCTCGCCTTCGCCCATGTGCCGCAGCAGGCGACGCTCGATGCCCATCTTCCCGTCCCGCCCGTCCACAGTCCCGAGTGGAAGGCCCGCGTGCCGCGCGACCGCGGCGCATCCTGGGATTTCGAGGATGTCCGCGATCACTATCTGCGCGACCTCTACGGCTTTGCGCCGGACCGCCTGCGCCGCGAGGATCCGCAATTCTATCTCGACCTGTCGCGCGCCGTCACCGGCGAGGTGCTGGAAGCGACCTATGGCGAGTGGTGGCGCACCGGCTCCGGCTGCAACGGTGCGCTGGTCTGGACGCTGCAGGACCTGATGCCCGGCCCCGGCTGGGGTGTCATCGATGCGACAGGCCTGCCGAAGCCGGTCTGGTATGCGATGCGCCGGGCCTTCCGGCCCGTGCAGGTGCTTCTAACCGACGAGGGCACCAACGGGCTGGCCGTGCATGTGATCAACGAGACCGCAGCACCCGTTGCGCTCGAGATCGAAGTCTCGGCGCTGCGCGAGGGCCGCCAAGCCGTGGTCAGCGGCCGGCGGGCGCTGACGCTGGACGCCCGCGCGAAACAGGAGATCGCCTGCACCGACCTGTTCGGCGCCTTCTTCGACACCGGCTATGCCTTCCGCTTCGGCCCGCCGTCGCATGATGTCACGGTTGCGCGGCTGCGCTCGGCCGCCGGCGACGTCCTTGCCGAGGCCTTTCATTTTCCGCTCGGCCGGACGCGGGCGTTCCACGCGGCCGAGATCGAGGCCCGTCTTGGTGCGGATGCGGGCGGCTGGTTCGTCGATCTCTCCACCGACCGGCTTGCCCAGTCCGTGCATATCGAGGCGGAGGGATATCGGGCCGAGGACGACTGGTTTCACTTGGCACCCGGCGTGAAGCGGCAGGTGAGGCTCATTGCGCGGGGAGACGACACCGGCGGCAAGGCTCCGAGTGTGCGGATCGGCAGTCTCGGTGGCCGTCAGGTCGTCTCGATCTGACGATCGCAGGGGTGGCCGCCATCGCGGCAGCTCCGGTGGAAGACAGCGGGCGATGGATCTAGGCGCGCTCGCGGCGACCAAGCAGTACGGGCGCAAGCGCCGGCCGGGGCAGCGCCCTGTCGTAGAGCGCGCCGTAGCGCTCGGCCACCTTGTCCCAGCCATAGCTGCGGGCGGTGCCGATCAGTTCCTCGCGAATGCCGGCTCCCTGGCAAAGCAGGCGGGCGTAGGCAGCCTCCAGGGCCTGGGCCGATTGCCGGGCATCCGAGAAGTCGGTGAGCATCAGGGCCGGATGGGTCCTGGCGAGCGCGCGGAACGCCTCGTTGCTGTGCAGCACCGGCAACAGGCCGGCACTCATCGGCTCGACGACGGAAAGGCTCGAGCCGTCGTCGTCCGAGGTGGAGGCAAACAGCGAGGCGCGGGCGATGATATTGCGGATGGCGCAGTCGTCTGCCGCGCCATGCAGGGCGACGTGCCGCGACAGGCCGCGGGCGCGGATTTCGGCTGCGAGCGCCTGGCTGTCGCGACCGGATGGCGTGCCGACGATGTCCAGATGCCAGTCGGGATGGCGCGGGGCCAGCACCTGCATGACGCCGAGCAGCCGCTCCATCTCCGTGTCGCCGGACGTCCGGTCGAGGGCGACGATCCGGCGGCGGGCGTCGAGGGCAGCGCAGTTCGCAAAGCGCGCGATATCGGCGCCGTTGTCAAGCAGGGTGGCGCGGTCGCCGACGATGGTTTCGAACAGCTGGTAGTCCCGGTGGTTGGTGCAGGCGATGGTGCGATACGCCTTGGCCGAGCGCCGCGTCACCAGCTCGAACCACGGCCTGCCGATGGCCTCGCTTGCCGTTGCCGGTGCGAGGCGGGAATCGAGGGTGGCAACCAGCGGCCGCCGATGCACGAACTGGCCCCAGGCCAGCGCGTCGAAGCCGAAATCGAGCCCGTGGACATGCACGAGGTCGGCGTCCGCGATGTGCCGGAAGACGTCGGGCAGCACGGCATGGACGCCTGTGCCGGATGGGAGGCGGACGATCTCGATGTCGTCGGCCCCCTGCTGCGCGGGCAGCCCGGGGTGAAAGGCGCTATCCTCGCAGGTGAGGATACGGATGCGGTAGCGGCGCGCAAGCTGGCGGCAGAGCGTCGCGACGGCGTCCCCGCCATCGCGATCCGGCCGGAAATGGCGCACGACATGGACGATCAGGGGGCGCCCCTGGCAGGGAATTGCGAAATCGCGGCCATGCGCCTGAGCCAATGTCATCGGTTCACCTTCGCGCCGAAGCTCCAGCTTCGGCATGACACGCGTCGTGTCTTCTCAAGGTGCAGCCAATCACGCGCCCGTTAAGGAACCACTAAAGTGCTGTCTGGGCCCCGTCGTTTGGTGCGGGAGGGTTAACGCCATCCTGCCTCGGGGCGATTTTTCGATGGCGGGCTCGACCGCCTCAGAAGGCCCGGAAGGTGAGTGTCGTCAGGGAGCGGACGATGCCGGGGATATTGGCGATGGTGTCGTTGATGAACTTGCCGATGTCCTGGTCCTCGCCGACATAGACCTTCATCAGCAGGTCGTAATCGCCGCTCGTCGAATAGAGTTCGGACACCAGCTCGGTCTGGTAGATGGCGTCGGCGACCTCGTAGGTCTTGCCGGGGGCGCATTGCAGCTGGACGAAAATGGGCTTCATGGCTTTATCCTGGCACGGTTGAGACGGGCGACCTGCCCGCCTGCATACCGCTCGAAGCCGCCGCAATCAAGCAAGCCCGCACCGAAGCCACGCCGACCATCCCACTGTCCGGGCTGCAAGAGTCCACCCCGCGCCGGCAAAACCGCCGGGATTTCGGAATCGACGACTACGCAAATTTGCGTCCACCCCGAGCAATTGGCTCCCGATTTCCTTCGGTAGAGCCAAGCCCCGGAACTTCCCTCATTCCCGTGCACGTCACAGGAATCCACTCTACTGGCTCCGCAAGGAGTTTCTCGCCCAAGGACTTGGGCGGCTGGCAACTGTGACGAGCGCAGGAATGAGGGTGGCGGGGCTGTGCGGTTCGTTATTGGCTTTGGCGATTGCGGCAGCTTGGGGGATAAACCGTTGGGATTTTCCAATGGAATCAATGAAAATTACAAATAGTCATCCCCGCCTTTCCACTCCGGACTATACTCACCCCGTTCCGCCCTCGGATACA
>CAZZZI010000126.1:0-13313 GCA_964658415.1 uncultured Sphingomonas sp.
TCGACCGGCGGGCAGGTGCAGATCAGGTTGCGGTCGCCGTAGACGTTGTCGACGCGGTTGACCGGCGACCAGTATTTGTCGACCCGGAAGGCGCCGGGCGGGTAGCAGGCCTGGTCGCGGGAATAGGGGCGATCCCATTCGCCGACGAGATCCTCGACCGTGTGCGGCGCGTTCTTCAGCGGATTGTTCGTCCTGTCCATCAAGCCGTCCTCGATGGCCTTTGCCTCTTCGCGGATGGCGAGCATGGCTGCGCAGAAGCGGTCGAGCTCGGCCTTGGTTTCCGACTCGGTCGGCTCGATCATCAGGGTGCCTGCGACCGGCCAGCTCATCGTTGGGGCATGGAAGCCGCAATCGATCAGCCGCTTGGCGACGTCGTCGACCGTCACGCCGGCGCTGTCGACCAGCGGCCTGGTGTCGATGATGCATTCATGGGCAACACGGCCGGCCTTCGAGGTGTAGAGGACCGGATAGGCGTCCTTCAGCCGGGCAGCGATGTAGTTGGCGTTGAGGATCGCCACCTTGGTTGCCTGCGTCAGGCCTTCGCCGCCCATCATCAGGCAGTAGCTCCAGGAGATCGGCAGGATCGAGGCCGAGCCGAAGGCCGCAGCGGAGACGGCGCCGGGGCGTCCGTCGGTCTGCGGGTGGCCCGGCAGGTAGGCGGCCAGATGGGACTTGACGCCGATCGGGCCCATGCCGGGACCGCCGCCGCCATGCGGGATGCAGAAGGTCTTGTGCAGGTTGAGATGGCTGACGTCTGAGCCGATGTCACCGGGGCGGGACAGGCCGACCATGGCATTCATGTTGGCACCGTCGAGATAGACCTGGCCGCCATGGGCGTGGACGATCTCGCAGATTTCCCGGACCGTTTCCTCGAACACGCCATGGGTCGAGGGGTAGGTGATCATGCAGCAGGAGAGATTGGCGGCATGCTGCTCGGCCTTGGCGCGGAAATCGGCCATGTCGATGTCGCCGTCGTCGCTGACCTTGACGATGACAACCTTCATGCCCGCCATCTGCGCCGAGGCAGGGTTGGTGCCGTGCGCCGAGGTCGGGATGAGGCAGACGTCGCGGTGGCCGTCGCCATTGGCGCGGTGGTAGTTGCGGATGGTCAGCAGACCGGCATATTCGCCCTGCGCGCCGGAGTTCGGCTGCATCGAGAAGGCCTCATAGCCTGTCACGGCGCAGAGCTTTTCCGTGAGGTCGTCGAGCATGGCGCGGTAGCCGAGCGCCTGGTCGTCGGGCACGAAGGGGTGGATATCGGCGAATTCAGGCCAGCTGATCGGCAGCATCTCGGCCGTCGCGTTCAGCTTCATCGTGCAGGAGCCGAGCGGGATCATCGACCGGTCGAGGGCAAGGTCACGATCCGACAGCCGGCGGATATAGCGGGTCATCTCGCTTTCGGCGCGGTTCATGTGGAAGATCGGATGCGTCAGGTAGAAGCTGGTGCGCAGCAGGCCCTTCGGCAGGCGATATTCCGGCTCGAAATCGGCGAGCTCGAAATTGCCGCCGAAGGCGCGCCAGACGGCTTCCAGCGTTGCCGGGCGGGTCCGCTCGTCGAGGCTCATGCCGATCCTGTTATCGCCGATCTTGCGCAGGTTGACGCCTTCGGCGACGGCGGCCCGCAGGATCAGCGCCTGCATGTGGCCAACGTCGACGGTGATCGTGTCGAAGAAGGTGTCTGGCTCGATCTTATAGCCGAGCTTTTCCAGGCCCTTGGCCATCAGCACGGCCTTCTGGTGCACCTGCTGGGCGATGGCCTTGATGCCCTGCGGTCCGTGGAACACGGCATACATGGAGGCCATGACGGCGAGCAGCACCTGGGCGGTGCAGATGTTCGACGTCGCCTTTTCGCGGCGGATATGCTGCTCGCGCGTCTGCAGCGACAGGCGGTAGGCGCGGTTGCCGCGGGCATCGAGCGAGACGCCGACGAGGCGGCCGGGCATCGAGCGCTTGTAGACGTCCTTGACGGCCATATAGGCAGCATGCGGACCGCCGTAACCGACCGGCACGCCGAAGCGCTGGGACGAGCCGATGGCGATGTCCGCGCCCATTTCGCCGGGGGATTTCAGCAGCGTCAGTGCCAGGATGTCGGCGGCGACGACGGCGATGGCGCCGGTCTGGTGCAGCCTGGAGATCAGTCCGGTGAAATCATGGATATGGCCATGGGTGCCCGGATACTGGAACACGGCACCGAAGACGTCGACCGGATCGAGATCGGTAAAGGGGTCGCCGATGACGACCTGCCAGCCTAGCGGCTCGGCTCGGGTCTCGATCAGCGCAATGGTCTGCGGGTGGCAGGCGGCGTCGACGAAGAACGCCTTTACCTTCGATTTCGACACGCGTTCCGCCATCGCCATGGCCTCGGCGGCGGCTGTCGCTTCGTCGAGAAGCGAGGCGTTGGCGACGTCGAGACCGGTGAGGTCGGTGATCATCGTCTGGTAGTTCAGCAGCGCCTCGAGGCGGCCCTGGCTGATTTCTGGCTGGTAGGGCGTGTAGGCTGTGTACCAGGCGGGGTTTTCGAGGATGGTCCGCTGGATCACCGGCGGGGTGATGGTGCCGTAATAGCCCTGGCCGATCAGCGAGACGAGCAGCTTGTTCTTGTTGGCGGTTTCGCGCAGCTTGTCGAGCGCCTCGCGCTCGGTCATGGCCGGACCCCAGGCCAGCGGCGCCGTCTGGCGGATGCCTGCCGGGACAGTGGCATCGATCAGCGCGTCGAGGCTGTTGTAGCCGATGACCTTCAGCATCGCCTTCATCTCTTCGGGCGAAGGGCCGATGTGGCGGCGGTTGGCGAAATCGTAGGGCTGGTAGTCGGTGAAGGTAAACTCGGTCGGCGTATTCATCAGGCGATCAGCTCCTTGTAAGCCGCTTCGTCGAGCAGGGTGTCGACGTCGGCGGCGTTGGCGAGCTTCAGCTTGAAGAACCAGCCCTTGCCCATCGGGTCGGAGTTGACCAGCGACGGGTCGGCAACGATGGCCTCGTTGACTTCGGTGATCTCGCCGTCGAGCGGCGAATAGACGTCGGAGGCGGCCTTGACGCTCTCGACCGTGGCGGCGTTGCCGGACTTGGTCAGGGCGCTGCCGATCTCGGGCAATTCGACGAAGACGAGGTCGCCCAGCTGTTCAACGGCATAGGTGGTGATACCGACTGTGGCGACGCCGTTTTCGATGCTCAGCCATTCGTGTTCTTCGGTGAATTTCAACATGCGGATATCCTCTCTTAAAGGTCGCGCTCAGCGCTTGTAGGTGGGGGTGACGAAAGGCAGGGCGGTGACGACGAGGGGCAGGAACTTGCCGCGCACCTCGGCGAAAATCTGCGTGCCGGGGGTGGCGTTGGTCGAGGGCACATAGCCCATCGCCACCGGGCCATCGGCGCTCGGCCCGAAGCCGCCGGAGGTGACCTCGCCGATCTCGGTCTTGCCTTCGGCATCGGCATAGAGCTTGGCGTGGCCACGCACGGGCGCCTTGCCCTCGGGCTTCAACCCGACGCGGCGGCGCGCGGCGCCGTTGTCGAGTTCGGCAAGAATGCGGGCGGAACCGGGAAAGCCGCCGGCACGGGCGCCGCCGTTGCGACGAACCTTCTGGATGGCCCATTCAAGGCCGGCCTCGACCGGAGACGTGGTGGTGTCGATATCGTTTCCGTAGAGGCAGAGACCGGCTTCGAGCCGCAGGGAATCGCGGGCGCCGAGCCCGATCGGCTGGACGTCGGGGTGGTCCAGCAGCCACTTGGCGACGGTCTCGGCCTTATCGGCGGGAATGGAAATCTCGAAGCCGTCCTCGCCGCTGTAGCCGGAGCGCGATACCAGGCACGGCACATCGTGCAGGCTGACGTCGCGGACATCCATGAACTTCATTTCGGCGAGACCCGGCCAGAGCTCGGACAGGGCTGCTTCCGCGCGCGGGCCCTGCAACGCGACGAGCGCGCGCTCCAGCATCGTGATCTCGCAGCGATCGCCGATATGCTTTTGCAGATGGGCGAGATCGGCATCCTTGCAGCCGGCGTTGACGATGACGAAGAGATGGTCGCCACGGTTTGCAATCATCAGGTCGTCGAGGATGCCGCCGGCGTCGTCGGTGAAGAAGCCGTAGCGCTGACGGCCCGGCTTGAGGCCGAGGATATCGACCGGCACCAGCGTCTCCAGGGCCAATGCTGCGTCCTCATAGGTGCCGGAACGGGCGCGGATGACGACCTGGCCCATGTGCGACACGTCGAACAGACCGGCGGCGGAGCGGGTCTGGAGATGCTCCTTGAGTACACCGGCCGGATATTGCACCGGCATGTCGTATCCGGCGAAGGGCACCATGCGCGCACCGAGCTCGATGTGCAGCTGATGCAGCGCGGTCTTTTTCAGGGCAACTGTCTCGGTCAAACGACGCCTCCGGCGTTTGCACTTCTTTCGAAGCGCGGGCTCATGGATCCGGCGCAATTGCGCCTTGGTGATGAGCCCCCTCTGTCCCTTCGCCTGAGATTGTTATCCCTTCGGCGAGCACCGTCTTGGCAGTGCTTCTCTCCAGAGTTCGTTGCCCCCGAATGGTCCTTGGGCCTGAGAGTTTCCGGGGCGGTTGCTCCTTCGGCACCGGCATCGCCGGATTCTCCCAATCGGGTTGCCTGCCATTATCGTTCACGAGCCTGGCTTGGCAAGCGGAAATGTCGCTATCCGGCAGTTTTTCGTCGCTTCGCTCATGGGGTCGGGCAGCACGCGATTTTCGCGTCGGGTGTTCTCGGCGAGAGGGCAAAGAGGACCGTGCTGCGGGTGCCGGTACGTCCGCGCGGGCGCTGTGCCGACGCGCGACGATCAATCGTTCTCGGCGTAGGATTCCAGAGCGTGCTGCAGGGTGGATCGCGGCTGCCGGCTGCCTTCGTTCATCAGGTCGAGGCCGACGGTGGTCGCCTGGATGATCGGCGAGATGCTCTCGACGTCGCTGTCGTCCACATCGTCCCGCTCCCGGCGCAACGCTTCCTTGCGGGCGGTTCGCTGGGCGATCGCGGTGGGGACCAAGGTCGGCTGCTTGGCCGTATCGGCGGCCCAGGCGGCCATGTAGGCGGAAACGTTGACAACTTCGACCATTGCTGGACACCCAAAAGGAGAACGATATGCCACCCTATCGCCTCCGCCTTGGCAGGCCCTGAAGAAAACCCGTGGTATTTTACGGACCGCCAACATTTCACCCGCGCAGCCGGCCGCCTCGTCTTCTTCCTTCGTGCCTGGCGCGCTCTGGCCGCCAATCCTGTCAGGAAAGCGTAACAAACGTCGCCGTGAGACGATTCCGGTTTCCACTTTGCCGAAAAATGCTCTAAAGCGTCGGCAAAAGGCCGGCTTAGGCCGAGACCTCATCGTTTGAAAGAAGAAGTATGGCCGGGATTGAGCATAGACTAGTCGAGCCGGATGAGTCGGGCATGCGCCTCGACCGCTGGTTCAAGGTGCATTTTCCGGGCCTCGGATTCGGCCAGCTCCAGAAGCTGCTGCGCTCCGGCCAGGTGCGGGTCGATGGCGGCCGCGTCAAGACGGACGCGCGCGTACAGGCCGGACAGTCCGTCCGCATCCCGCCGATGGATATCGACGAGAAGGTCATCAAGGGCGGGCCGATCAGCGGTGGCGACCTCAAGAACGACGACGACGGCGATCTTCTGTCCCGCATGCTGCTGCATGAGGACGAAAAGGTTTTCGTGCTCAACAAGCCGGCCGGCCTCGCGGTCCAGGGCGGCTCCGGGCTTCACCGGCACCTCGACAAGATGCTGGAAGCCTGGACCAGCAAGAAGGGCGAGAAGCCCCGGCTCTGCCACCGCCTCGACCGGGACACATCGGGCGTCATCGTGGTCGCGCGTACCCGCGGTGCAGCGCAGAAGCTGACGGCGGCGTTTCGCGAGCGCGACACCAAGAAGACCTACTGGGCGCTGGTCAAGGGCGTCCCGCGCAAGCACGAGGACAAGCTTTCGAGCTGGCTCGTGAAGGAAGCGACACCTGACGGCGACCGCATGCGGATTGCCAAGCACGGCGAAGACGGCGCCGATCACGCCATCAGCTATTACCGTGTGCTGGAAACAGCGGCGCAGACGATGGCCTGGCTGGAAATGGAGCCCTATACCGGCCGTACCCATCAGCTGCGCGTCCATGCGCTCGCCATGGGGCATCCGATCATCGGCGACCCGAAATATTTCGAGGACGATCATAACTGGGACTTCCCCGGCGGTATCCAGAAGCGGCTGCATCTGCATGCCCGCCATATCGACATTCCCCATCCGAACGGCGGACGGCTGCGCGTGACGGCACCACTGCCGCCGCACATGGTCCAGAGCTGGAACCTGCTGGGCTTCGATCTCTCGCCTTATGAGAACGACGACGCATGAAACTCGTACTTTTCGATTGCGATGGGACGCTCGTCGACAGCGCGCGGCTGATCCATGAGGTGATGGCGCGCACCTTCGTCGACTTCAAGCACAAGCGGCCTGATATCGCCTCCACCAAGTCGATCATCGGATTGACGCTCGATATCGCCATTGCCCGGATGCTCGGCCGCGCGCATGTCGATGACGAGGCTGTCGCGATGATGGCCCACTACAAGACGATCTATACCGACGTACGCGATGAGCCGGGCATGGATACGCCTCTGTTCGACGGTATCAGGCCCCTGGTCGATACTCTGGTTTCGCGCGGCGACGCCCTGGTGATCGGGGCCGTCACCGGCAAATCCCGCCGCGGCCTGACGCAGATCCTCGAGATGCACGGTTTCGCGCCGCACTTCGTCGTCTCGCGCACCGCCGACGACTGCCCGTCCAAGCCGCATCCGGCCATGGTCACGGAATGCTGCGAAGAAACCGGAATATCTGCCCATGATACCATTGTCATCGGCGACGCGATCTACGACATGCAGATGGCGAAGTCTGCGGGAGCGACGGCGATCGGCGTTTCCTGGGGCTATGCCGCCATCGAGGATCTGCTGGCGAGCGGTGCCGATGCGATTGCCCATCATCCGAACGACCTGCTGAGCCACATTGTCTGAGGCCATCCCATGCGCGACGATCTGACAGAGTTCACCCAGGACCTCAGCGATCCCGATCCGGTGCGCCGGGCCCAGATCGCCATGAAGAAGCCGCTGCCGAAGCGATTCTACACGGAAGTCGGCGTTCGCGAGGGTGAGGGTGGCTTTGCGGTCGAGCTTGACGGTCGGCCCGTGAAGACGCCGGCGCGCAAGGCGCTGAGCGTCCCGAACGCGACACTGGCGACACGGATCGCCGAGGAATGGCGAGCCCAGGTCGAATTCATCGATCCGATGACGATGCCGGTGACGCGGTTGGTCAACACCGCGCTGGACGGGATTGCAAACGACCCCAAGGCGGTGTCCGACGATATCTTGCGCTACAGCGGCATCGATTTGCTCTGCTACCGTGCACACACGCCGCAAGAACTGGTCCGCCGCCAGGCGGAGCGCTGGGACCCCGTGCTCGACTGGGCGGCTGCGACGTTGGGGGCACGGTTCCTGCTGGCCGAAGGTGTCATGCACCGCGAGCAACCCGCCGACGCCATCGCAAAATTCGAGGCCACGCTCGCGAAATACGCAACGCCGCTGCAACTGGCCGGCCTCCACACGCTGACGACCCTGACCGGATCTGCCATCCTGACCCTGGCATTTGCCGAGGGATATCTTTCGGCGGACGAAAGCTGGTCGCTGGCCCATCTGGACGAGGACTGGACGAGCGAACAATGGGGGGGCGATGACGAAGCGGAACACCGGCGGGCGCTGCGCTTTGCCGAGTTCCTCACCGCCGCCGAAGTTTTTCGTCGCGCCTTGGCGGAATAGTGTTGATTTGCAATCCGTTATAGCGAAGGTTGAGGCTTAACGGGTTTGGCGCGATGATCGGCAGCAGAGTCATTTTTTCCAGAACTACACTTTTATGGCCCGCATTGGCAGCCTGTGCGCTGCTGTCGGGCTGCTACCAGATGCCGTCGCTGAACCCGCCGCCCGGGCCTGTCTACGAGGTGCGCGGTGCCACGGTCGTCTCCACCAGCGGGGCCTCTCCAAGGCTTCTGGCCGAGGTCAGCAGCCGCGTCAACGCCGCCATCGCGGCCACCTCCCATGCGAAGACGGAGGGAGCCGTGGTGCTCACCATCCGCATCACCCAATCCGAGCGGGCGCAGGGCTACGACAAGAATCGAAATTCCGCCAAGGTCGACATCGACGCCAGCGCGGTGGACACGGGCTCCGTGGTTGCCGTGACCTCCTTCGAATCGACCACGTTTTCGGCCGACAGCACGGCTATCGAGGACCTGATGGCGGAGGATATCGCGGCCCGCATACGCTCCACCTATTCGCTGACGGCGCCGCGACCCGACAACTGACGGAAATGGCGCTTGCGCGAGGGCGGACCCTTCGAGACGGTAGGAGTTGAGGCTTGGCATGAAAGACATCCTGGAAGAACTCGCAGAACGGCGCGATGCCGCAAGGCTCGGCGGCGGCCAGGTTCGGGTCGATGCACAGCATGCGCGCGGCAAGCTGACGGCGCGCGAACGGATCGACGTGCTTCTCGACGAGGGATCGTTCGAGGAGTTCGGGATGTTCGTGCAGCACCGCTCGAGCGACTTCGGCATGCAGGACAACCGCATCGCCGGCGATGGCGTGGTGACCGGCTGGGGCACGGTCAATGGCCGCACGGTGTTCGTTTTTGCCAAGGATTTTACCGTGTTCGGCGGCTCTCTGTCCGAAGCGCATGCGGAAAAAATCATCAAGCTGCAGGACATGGCGCTGAAGAACCGGGCGCCGATCATCGGCCTCTACGATGCCGGCGGTGCCCGCATCCAGGAGGGCGTGGCCGCGCTCGGCGGGTATGCCGAGGTCTTCCAGCGCAACGTGCTGGCCTCGGGCGTCATTCCGCAGATCTCGGTCATCATGGGTCCCTGCGCCGGCGGAGACGTCTATTCCCCGGCCATGACCGACTTCATCTTCATGGTCCGTGATACCTCCTACATGTTCGTCACCGGACCTGACGTGGTGAAGACGGTGACCAACGAGACGGTGACGGCGGAGCAACTGGGCGGCGCGTCTGTTCACACCACCAAATCGTCGATCGCCGACGGCGCCTACGACAACGATATCGACACGCTGCTGCAAGTCCGCCGGCTGATCGATTTCCTGCCGCTCTCCAACACCGCGCCGATCCCGTCCATCGGTCGTCACCCGTCGGTGACCGACATGGATATGTCGCTCGACACGCTGATCCCCGCCAGTGCCAACAAGCCCTACGACATCAAGGAACTTATCCTCAAGGTAGCGGACGAGGGGGACTTCTTCGAAATCCAGGAGAGCTTTGCCAGAAACATCGTCTGCGGCTTCGGCCGCATCGAGGGCTCTACCGTCGGCTTCGTCGCCAATCAGCCGATGGTGCTGGCCGGCGTGCTCGACAGCGATGCGTCGCGCAAGGCTGCGCGCTTCGTGCGGTTTTGCGATTGCTTCAACATACCGCTCGTCACGTTCGTTGACGTCCCCGGCTTCCTGCCGGGCACGGCGCAGGAGTATGGCGGCCTGATCAAGCATGGGGCCAAGCTGCTGTTCGCCTACGCCGAGGCGACGGTGCCGAAGCTGACCGTCATCACCCGCAAGGCGTTCGGCGGCGCTTACGACGTAATGGCGTCCAAGCATCTGCGCGGCGATATCAACTACGCATGGCCGACGGCGCAGATTGCGGTCATGGGCGCCAAGGGAGCCGTCGAAATCATCTTCCGCAAGGACATCGCCGATCCCGAAAAGATCGCAGCCCACACCAAGATGTACGAGGACCGGTTCCTGTCCCCGTTCGTCGCGGCGGAGCGGGGCTATGTCGACGAGGTGATCATGCCGCACTCGACGCGGCGGCGCCTGGCGCGGGCTCTGAAGATGCTGCGCAACAAGGACCTGTCAAATCCCTGGAAGAAACACGACAATATTCCGCTGTGACGACAAGTCGCGGATATTACACGAAAAATTGATGACGCGTCATAAGCTTTGTGTTCTTGGAATCGAAGGTTGCAGCTAACCGTTGGGCGGGAGCTTTAAACTGGAGATTTTTATGGCACTTTTCGACCGCCTGAACCAATACCAACCCTATGCCCTTGCCGTCCTGCGCATCATGACCGCGCTGCAGTTCATCGAGCACGGCACCCAGAAGCTTTTCGCCTTTCCGGACGGCGAGCATGCCGGCGCGCTGACGGCGCTGTCGCTGACCCAAGGCATTCTCGAAGCCTTTGGCGGGTTGCTCTTCCTTCTCGGCCTGTTCACCCGGCCCGTTGCCTTCATTCTATGCGGCAATATGGCTGTCGCCTATTTCATGGCGCACGCACCGAAGAGCTTCTTCCCAGTCAACAACGGTGGCGATGCCGCGATCCTGTTCTGCTTCGTCTTCCTGTTCTTCGTCTTCTCCGGCCCGGGCTTGCTCGCGCTCGATAACCGCAAGAAGTGATATCAAGACTGCGGAGCAACATCGCTCCGCAGTCCTTCCTCAGGCCGTGAGCTTCAGACCGGCAATGCCGGCCACAATGAGAGCGATGCAGCCGAGCCGAGCCGCCGTCGCGGGCTCGCCAAGCAGCCAGATCCCCAGCAGCACAGTCCCGATCGTACCGATGCCCGTCCAGACCGCATAGGCCGTGCCGAGCGGCAGGGTTTTGACCGCGAGCCCGAGCAGGCAGACACTCGCGACCATCGAGACTGCGGTCAGGAATGTCGGGAGGGGGCGGGTCAGTCCGTCGGTGTATTTCAGGCCGATGGCCCAGCCGATTTCAAGGATGCCGGCAAGAACGAGCAGTAACCAGGCCATTTGTCTATCCTTTGACAAAAAGCGAGGTCGTCCCCGCCGGGGGTCGCGGGGCGATGCCAGCCGCGTCGCGGTCGTCCGCGAGACGGCTGATATGCGTGCACAGGCGATGGATTTCAAGCCTGCGAACGACCGTTAGGCGAGCCGCGCCGCATGCCATTTCAGATGGTCGTCCATGAAAGTCGAGATGAAGTAGTAGGAATGGTCGTAGCGGTCCTGCATGCGCAGCGTCAGCGCAATTCCGGTATTCTCGACCGCCTTTTCGAAGAGCCACGGACGCAAGCCGGTTTCGAGATAGCCGTCGGCCTTGCCCTGGTCGATCAGGATCTCGGGGAAACGGGCACCGTCCTCGACCAGCGCGCAGGCGTCATAGGGCCGCCAAGCGGCCTTGTCCTCGCCGAGATATTTCGTCAGCGCACCGATGGACCAGTCGGCTGTTATCGGTGCAACGATGGGCGCCAGCGCGCTGCAGCTTCGAAAACGCTCGGGGTTTTTCAGGGCGATGGTCAGCGCGCCGTGGCCGCCCATGGAATGTCCGAAGATGCCCTGGCGGGTCATGTCGACGCGAAAATGCTGGGCGATGAAGGCCGGCAGCTCTTCCGTGATGTAGGTGTACATCTGGAAGTTTGCGGCCCAGGGCGCCTCGGTGGCATCCAGGTAGAAGCCGGCACCCTTGCCCATCTGCCAGTTGGTGAGTTCGTCCGGCACGTCGTTGCCGCGTGGGCTGGTATCCGGGCAGACGATGATCAGCCCGAGTTCGGCTGCCATCCGCCGGTATTCACCTTTTTCCATGACGTTCGCATGAGTGCAGGTGAGGCCGGACAGAAACCAGACGACGGGGCAGGGCCGCTCGATCGCCTGTGGTGGGACGAAGACGGCGAAGGTCATCTCGCACTGGCAGGCCTCGGAATCGTGGGAATAGACGCCCTGCATGCCGCCGAAGGCGGTGACCTGGGAATGGACCTTCATGTGGGATCTCCGATCGGGGGAACTTGGGCCTTGGCCCGCCGGCAGAGCCGGTCGAATGTTTCAAGGAAGCTGGAGCGGTCGCGCGGCGAGAAGGCGGCGTTGTAGCCCTTGCTTTCGCCGGTTTCGCGCAGATGGGCGCCGAGATCGCGCATCGCCGTTGCCATGCCGATATTGGCCGTGTCGAAAACGCGTCCGGTCGGTCCCGTCACAAGGGCGCCTGTCGCGACACAGCGCCCGGCCAGCGGCACGTCGGCCGTAACCACGACGTCGCCCACGCCGCAATGCTGGGCAATCCAGTCATCGGCGGCGTCGAAGCCGTTGGAGACGATCACGTTCTTGATCATCGGGTCGCGGGAGGGGCGCAGGCCGGAGTTGGCGACGAAGGTCACTTCGAGATTGTGCCGTTCGGCGACCTTCAGGACTTCCGGCTTGACGGGGCAGGCGTCGGCATCGACGTAAATCATCTTGCAGTCCGATATTCAAAAGCGAGGATGGCCGGCGGGGCCATCCTCGAACACCTCAGTAAAGGACGACTCCGCGGATACTCTCGCCCTTGTGCATCATGTCGAAGCCCTTGTTGATGTCTTCGAGGGGCATCGTATGGGTGATCATCGGGTCGATCTGGATCTTGCCGTCCATGTACCAGTCGACGATCTTCGGCACGTCGGTGCGGCCGCGCGCGCCGCCGAAGGCCGTGCCCATCCAGGAGCGGCCGGTGACCAGCTGGAAGGGGCGGGTGGAGATCTCCTGGCCAGCACCGGCAACGCCGATGACGACGGACTTGCCCCAACCGCGATGCGACGATTCCAGCGCCTGGCGCATGACCTTGGTGTTGCCGGTGCAGTCGAAGGTGTAGTCCGCGCCGCCGATCGTGTCGCCGTTGCGCTTGGTGAGGTTGACGAGATACGGCACGATATCCTCGCCGACATCCTTCGGATTGACGAAGTGCGTCATGCCGAATTTCTCGCCCCAGGCCTTGCGGTCGTTGTTGAGGTCGACACCGATGATCATGTCGGCACCGGCGAGCCTCAGGCCCTGCAGCACGTTCAGGCCGATGCCGCCTAGGCCGAAGACAATGGCAGTGGAGCCGATCTCGACCTTGGCAGTATTGATCACGGCGCCGATGCCCGTGGTCACGCCGCAGCCGATATAGCAGATCTTGTCGAAGGGCGCGTCGGGGTTGACCTTGGCAACGGCGATCTCGGGCAGCACGGTGAAATTGGCGAAGGTCGAGCAGCCCATATAGTGGTGGATCTTTTCCTTGCCGATGGAAAAGCGCGAGGTGCCATCCGGCATCAGGCCCTGGCCCTGGGTCGAGCGGATCGCGGTGCAGAGGTTTGTCTTGCGCGACAGGCAGGAATAGCATTCGCGGCATTCCGGCGTGTAGAGCGGAATGACGTGGTCGCCCTTCTTGACTGACGTGACGCCGGGACCGACGTCGACGACGATGCCGGCGCCCTCATGGCCGAGAATGGCCGGGAACAGGCCTTCCGGGTCGGCGCCGGAGAGGGTGAAATCATCGGTGTGGCAGATGCCGGTCGCCTTGACCTCGATCAGCACTTCGC
>CAZZZI010000127.1:0-13249 GCA_964658415.1 uncultured Sphingomonas sp.
GATCATCGAAGGTCGCGAGCATGGCAAACAGCTTGTCGGCTTGCACCATAGGCAATTCTTTCGCAGCCTCGACGATCGGCTCGCGGAAGCCCGCCTTGATCAGCCGCCAGCTGAGATTGACGGCATCGCCATGCCCCCTGGCGCCCGCAAACGGGGGAAATGCCGGGACCCAGCGATCCAGGCCGTTGCCCTTCTCCCAGCTGTAACTTATCGCCGGTGGCGCGTGCTCGGCTATGGTGGCCACCACCTGCCCGATATCGAGCGAGCCCGGATTGCGCGCCAGATCGTAAGCGATCGAATGGATATAGGGAGCATCGTCGAGCCCGGCATCCACAGTCGCGTTGCGCGGAAAAAGCAGCTTGATTGGGATGGCGTCGTTTTCGAACTGTTCCCGAGCCTCCTGCCATGGCGACGCCTCGAAAGCCTCCCGTGCGGCCATCTCCAACCCTCCATCGGAAGACCTGAAAAAGAGCTTCCGGAAGCGCACAACCGGCTCGCCGGGCTTGATCGGCTTTCGTGACAAGACGCATCGTCTATCCTTCTTGCCCGACCATATACCGTCTTTCACCAGGCAAAGCGGATTGAACTGCGGACCTTCGCCCAGCAAGGCTGCCGGTAGATCTTCATCCAGGAAACGCTTGTAGGCAGGCGTTTCCGCCAGTTTCGCCAGCCACTCGTTTTGCCGCATCTTCTGTGTCCAGGCCATGCCCCGTGCCGAATCGAGGGAGAACCGCCAGGCAAGATGATAGCCGCGCCGAACAAGGCGTTTTGCAGAGGACAAAGCCTCTTCGAAGCGGCCGAGTGTCGCCAGCACACATATCGCATTGAACCCGAAGTGGCTGGTATCGATCACGGAACACGACAGGTACCATTCCAGTTCGCCCTCGATCAGCGGCAAGGCACGCTCCGGCATTTCCGCCAGGAGCGCGGTTTCCACGTAACCAGCATAAAATTCCTGCACCTCTGCCAGCGTTCGATCCAGCGCCCCGAGGCCCGTGGCACGCTCGTGCCGATCGAGCAGCCAAGCCGGATCGATGTGAAATGGACCATCGCGTCTTGCATTCGGGTGCGCCGGAAGGTCCGACACGAGAGGGTCGGAGATTGGTTTTTCCCGGTACTGGTTCTTGCGGCATTGGGTGAGCAGGCTGATCGCATGGTTCTGGTCGCCGAGCGCAAGTGCCGCGTCGATGAGGGGTGCGTGCAGGAAGTGAAACGCGTCGAGCATGCGCCAGTAACCTTCGCCCGTTCTATTCGGCGGCGAGAGGGCGTCGCTCAATCGAAGGAGGAGGTCTGGGACCTCCGCAGGCCTGCCCGATCGCAAGAGTCCTCCGGCGATCACCATCGCGGCGATACCCAGCGCCGCATGAGGCTCGTGGTCCGCTTCGAGCAGGGCAAGCTCCTGCGCAGGAGCAATCAAGTCGACCGCAGCCTCATCCGTTGCATCCCCGTCGAGATAATTCCTCAGCAAACCAACGAACTGATCGGGAGATATCACGCCTTGTCCAAGCTCCGCACTTTGCGAACGGAGGTAGTTCGGTCACGCTTGAAGTCCACACCTTCGACCGTCGTCGGTCGTCTCAGAGACAATTGGTGCGGGAGATGGTTGTACCCCGCTGCTGCCATGCGATTTCACATCGCGGCCGTCCATATCGGTTGATGCAAATCCATGCATGCCTGCCTAAAACCTAGACAGCCTCTTTAGGAGAACCGGTCAAAATCAACAGATGCAGGGCTTCAACTTCTCGAATTTTAAGATGGAGATCAATTGGCACGCCATTTGCGTCTGACTGTTTTGACCGTTTTGACGGTTTTGTTGGTTATAAGAAGGGGAACTCCATGGGTTCAGAAATCAATCGCCGACGCTTCCTCCAAGGTGTCGCTGGCGCGGCCGCCGTTGCCGGCTATACGCAGATCAATCCTGACTTCTTTATTTCGTCGGCCTATGCGGCCACGAAGAATACGATGACCTTCCTGTCTGCCGAAAACATCACCGGAAACTGGGATCCGACGGCCCACACCACCCTGTCGCAGAAGAACATCGAAGGCTATGTGATGGGCTTCCTGACGCGCACGCCGATGAAGCTCGAGGATCCGGGCGCGACGAACTACGAGTTGGCCACCGAGATCAAGCTACTCGATCCGCACAAACTGCAGATCAAGCTTCGCCAAGGCATCGTCTTTCACGACGGCAAGCCATTCAAGGCCGAAGATGTCAAGGCGACCTTCGAATACGGCGCCAGATCCGATCGGCCTGCCCAGTGGTATCCGGGCCCGACCGAGACGCTGGAGATCACCACACCGGACGACTATACGGTCATCGTCGATACGACCAAGGGTGGCTATCCAGCCCATCTCTTCATCTTCCTGGCGTCATTCCTGCCCATCATGTCCGCCAAGGACATCGCGGGTGGCCCAGGTGGTGTTCTCTCTCAGCGGCTGAACGGCACAGGTCCGTTCAAGTTCGTCGAGCAGAAAGGCAATACCACGGTGATGGCTGCCTCGGACACCTACTTCAAGGGCAAGCCTGCCATTCCCGGCATCAACTTCACATTTACCGGCGACTCCACCACCCGCATGCTGTCGCTGATGAACGGCGAGGCTTCGATCGTCGAACGCCTCGAGCCCGAGCAGGTCGACAGCATCAAGGACAAGCCCGGCATCCACATCAACACGGTCGTCTCGGTCGAGAACAAGTATCTCTGGTTCCGTTGCTCGAAGCCTCCGTTCAACGATCCACGTATTCGCCTGGCGGCCTGCCATGCAATTGACCGCGACCAGATCCTGGAACTCCTCGGTGCTGCAGGCCACGCGTCGTCCAACTTCGTCTCGCCGGTCAAGTTCGGCTATGAGGATCTCGACAACTATCCGAAGTTCGATCCCGATAAGTGCCAGGCGCTCCTTGCGGAAGCCGGCTTCCCCAAGGGCCAGGGCCTGCCTCCGCTCGAATATATAACATCCGTCGGCTTCTACCCGAAGACCAAGGAATACGGCGAGATTCTCACCCAGATGCTCAATGACCAGGGCTTCAACGTCAGCCTCACTGTCCTTGAGCCCGCAGCCTGGAACGAGCAGCTCTATCATCGTCCGGGCGGCGGTCCTGGCCACATGGTCGATTGCGGCTGGTCGACCGGTTCGCCGGAACCGGATCTTATCTTGCGCACGCATTTCTATTCGACCTCGCACCGCATCTGCGGCATCGAGGACAAGGAAATCGATGCGAGCCTCGACAAGGAGCGCAACGCCGCGACGCTCGAGGAGCGCAAGAAGATCCTGCAGACCGAGACGATGCCGCTGATCGCCTCGAAGATGCCGGCCCTTTCGCTCTTCACCTCTGTCATGATCCACGCCATGCAGAAGGAGTTCGAAGGCATCTACATCTATCCGGACGGTTCTATCGACGCCTCGCAGACCGCCTGATCAGCAGCCGCACGCCGCCATCTGGCGTGCGGCCTTTCCCGACTTTCGAAGTGGAGCGGATTGATGTTCGCGTTGAGTTTCCTAGTCCGACGGCTGATCCAGGGTGCCGGTATCATCTTCGTCGTTTCGCTGTTGATCTTCACGCTGCTACGGGTCGTCCCAGGCGATCCCGTGCGTCTGATGGCAGGTGGCATGGCGCCTGAAGCGCTGATCGAGAAGATCGCCAAGGACATGGGCCTTCGCGACCCGATCATCGTGCAGTTCGGACGCTACATGGGCGGCGTGGTCCAGGGGGATCTCGGCCAGTCCTTCGTGCGCCCGGCAAACGGTGCCTCGACGGGCGGCTCCTCTTTCAACGACACGAGCCGCGGCGAACGCGCCAAAGTCCTCGACCTGATTTTCGGTGCGCTTCCCATGACGCTTCAATTGGCAGCGGTCACGCTGGCGATCGCGCTGGTCTTTTCCTCGATCGTCGGCATCGCCGGCGGACTGGCGATCGGCCGCTGGCCCGACAAGCTGGCGTTCTACATATCCTCCATCTTCATCTCGCTGCCGAATTTCTGGCTGGGTATCGTTCTTGCACTATTGTTGTCCGTAAAACTGGGCTGGCTGCCCGCCATCGGCTACGGCGGGTTCAGCTACACCATCCTGCCTGCAATTGTCCTCGCCGTGGAATTGTCGCCAGTCCTGATCCGGACGCTTGTGACCTCAGTGTCGACGCAGATGATGGAATCCTATGTCTCCGTCGGCCGTGTCCGGGGCTTGAGCCGGACACGCATCATCGCCAACCATGCGCTTCGAAATGCATCCGTCCCGTTGCTGAACCTGCTGGGCGTGCAGTTCTCAGGCCTTCTCGGCGGCGTTATCATCGTCGAGTACATCTTCGATTATCCGGGCCTTGGCCTGTTGACGATCAACGCCGTCCTGCAGCGCGACTTCCCGCTTATCCAAGGCATTGCCATCGTCACCAGCGCGATCTTCGTGCTGATCAACATCGCCGTTGATCTCATTGCAACGCTCATCGACCCGAGGCTCGAATATTGATGGCCATCATCACCACGACCAGCTCAATCACGCCATCCGAGACAGCATCGCGTTCGGTGGCAAGCCGTATCATCCACCGCGCCATGTCGACACCGGGCTTCAAGGTCGGATTGGTGATCTTCTGTGTGCTCGCGGTTGCCACCGCGCTCTATCCGGAACTGAGCGGCATAGATCCGACGAAGATGGACGTGAAGGCGCGTTTGTTCGGCCCCTTGTTCATCGGCGAAAAGTGGATGTGGATCCATCCGCTTGGCACCGACCAGATCGGCCGCGACATGCTCGTCCGATCACTGGTCGGGCTGCGGTATTCCTTCCTGATCGGCGTCAGCTCCGTTGCCGTCACCTTGCTGATCGGCTGTGCGCTGGGCACCATCGCCGGCTATTTCGGCGGCCGCACCGATACAGTTATTATGCGGCTCACCGACGCGCAATTGTCCATTCCGATGATCATTCTCGCCATCGCGGTGCTGGGCGTCTCACGACCGACCATCCCGGCGATTATCCTTGTTCTCGGCGTTTCGAGCTGGCCGATCTATGCCCGCATCATGCGCAGCATCGTCATGACGGAGCGTCAACGCGAATATGTGCGCGCGGCCAAGCTGAGCGGGTCGACAGATCTACGCATCATCCTGTCGCTGCTCGTTCCGCTTTTGCTGCCGCCGGTACTCTTCACGTCCGTGCTCGATGTCGCGCGCATGATGATCTTCGAATCCATCCTTGGCTTCCTGGGGCTCGGGGTGCAGCCACCGACGCCGACCTTCGGCAACATTATCGCGGACGGCCGGAAGTACCTGTTGAACGCCTGGTGGATCGCGACGATGCCCGGCATTTTTCTCGGCCTGACCCTGACCAGCATCAACCTCGTGGGAGCGTCTCTCGAGCGCGCCCGCAACAGCATTCATGGAGGTGAGGAATGAGCCCGTCGTCCCTCTTGGAACTGAAGAACCTGACAGTCTCTGTCGGACGCGCGGGCGGGTCGAAAGTCATTCTGGACAACCTCTCCATGTCGCTCGCGCCGCGTGAGATCGTTGGCGTGGTCGGCGCAAGCGGATCGGGCAAGACCGTGCTTTCGAAGGCCGTGGTAAACTGGCTGGAAGCGCCGCTGATGAAAACATCCGGCGAAGTGCTGATCGAGGGCCGCGACATCTACGCGATGAACGAGGTCGACATGCGCACCCTGCGTCGTCGAGTGTCCTATGTCGGGGCAAATCCGATGGGAGCGCTCGATCCAACGCTCCCGGTCGGTGCGCAGATCGTCGAAAAGATGCGCGCGGTCATCCCCGGCACGTCCAGGGCGGATGCCGAGAAGCGGGTGATCGAACTCCTCGAGGCCGTCCGAATTCCATCTGCACGAAGCCGTTTCCACGACTATCCATCGCAATTCTCCGGCGGCATGATGCAAAGGGCGCTGATTGTCGATGCGCTCGTATCCAACCCTGCCCTGCTCGTTGCGGACAATGTCACGCAGCCTCTCGACGTCACCGTGGCAGCACAGGTCATCCGCTTGATGAAGGAATTGACCGACAGCTTCAACACGGCAGTGCTGTTTGTCTCTTCGTCGTTGCCCGTGGCACGGGAAGCATGCTCACGCATTCTGGTTATGGAGGCCGGCCGTATTGTCGAGGAGCAGGCAACAGAGCAACTGATCGGCCATCCGATCTATCCATATACGAAGGAACTCGTCGAGCAGACGCCGAGGATCTGGGCCGACGGCACCCTGGCGGCGACGCCAGATGCGTTGCAGGAAGTCGTGCTCAGCCTTCGGGACGTATCGCAGACCTACAAGGTGAAGAAGAAAAACAGCTTTGGCGGTGTCAATCTCGTCCGCGCAGTGCGTAATGTCACGTTCGATGTCAGGCGCGGCGACAGCTTCGCCATCGTCGGCGAATCCGGTTGCGGGAAGTCTACCCTCATGCGGCTGCTTTCGCGGCTGGAACTGCCGAGCGGCGGACAGGTTCTCTATGGCGACACCGATATCGGCACGCTGAAGGGCAAGAGCCTGCTGTCCTTCCGCAACAAGCTGCAGATGGTCCTGCAGGATCCCTTCGGCTCGCTTCCCCCGCGCACAGCGATCGGCAAGATGCTCAGCGATCCGCTCCGCACGCACGGGTGGCGCGATGCGGTAAAAATCCGTGAGCGCGTCCTGAAGGTCATGGACGAGGTCGGCCTGCCCGCCGATCTCTATGAGGAACTGCCGCTCGGCCTCAGCGCCGGGCAGCGTCAGCGGATCAATGTCGCCCGTGCGCTGGTGCTCGAACCGGAAATCCTGATCATGGACGAGACCCTCTCGTCGCTCGATCAGACGGAACAGTTCAAATTGCTGGATCTTTTCCAGAAGCTGCAGCGTGAATACAATCTGACCTACATCTATATCTCGCACGATCTCGGCATGGTTCGAAAAGTGTGCAACCGCGTGGCAGTCATGTATCTCGGCGAACTTTTCGAGCTTGCAGACAACGAGCGTCTGTTCTTTGATCCCGGCCATCCCTACACCATGGCCCTTCTCAGCGCGATGCCGACCCTCGAGGAGCGCCGCTATCAACCGGAGGACTGCCTCCTCGAAGGCGAGCCGCCAAGCCCGATCAACATCCCTGCGGGTTGCAGCTTCAAGTCGCGCTGTCCCCATGCGATGGAAAAATGCGGGACGCTAGCCCCGACCCTAAGGGTGCGCGGCAGTGCCAACTTCGCGGCCTGCCACCTGATCGAGGCGCCGGTGACGGAAGCGGCCACCCGAAAGCGTGCTTCCGTATAGCAAATCAGCGTCTGCCCGGCACGGCTGGCAGAAACGCACTTACTTATCAAGGGACGTCAATGAGTTTCACGGAACATAGACTAAAGCTCATCCTCGAGACGCTCAAGCAGAGCAACCGGGTCAATGTGAGGGAGCTTGCCGACCAGTTCCATGTGAGCCAGGAATCGATCCGCCGGGATCTGAAGGAGCTGGAAACGCGGGGTTACGCGCGCCGGGTCTATGGCGGCGCGGTGATCGATCAGCAGGAAAGCGACCAGCCTTTCCCGGAACGTCTGCGGGTCAGTGCCCGTGAGAAAGCCCGTATCGGCGAGGCGGCGGCGACCCTGGTCGAGGACGGCATGAAGATCTTCATTGATACCGGCACGACCACCCTCGCATGCCTGAAGCATCTGGAAGCCCGGAAGGACATTACTGTTGTCAGCAACTCGCTGGCGGTGGCATCCCACTTCTTCAACACCCCGCAGGCGAGCGTCCGCGTTCTCGGCGGACGCCTTCGTCCCGAATACCAGGCGACCTATGGGCACGAGACAATCGCAGCCCTCAAGGAGCATTTCTTCGACCTCGCAATCATCGCCATCAGCGCCATCCACATCGAGCGTGGTTTCATGGACTTCGGCGAGGACGAGGCGATCCTCCGTCGCATCGCCAGGCAGCAGTCAAAACGTTCGGTCATCGTGGCCGATAGCTCGAAATTCAGTCGACTTGGCTCCATTCACACCCTTGCTCTGAACGAGATCGATGCCGTGGTGACCAGCGGTGTCATCGCCAAGGAGTTCTCCGACCACTTCAATCAATCCAACGTGGAAATCATACATGCCTGACGTCTCTCCTTCTTCTCATGCCCCGATCAACGCCAAGCGTCTCCAGACCATGATGGAAGACGTCTCGAAGTTCGGCGGCGGTCCTGACGGTTCCATGACCCGCCTGACGCTTTCCAGGGAGGATGGCCAGGCGCGAGACTGGCTCGGACAGTGGTTCTCGCAAAACGGCTTCGCATCGGCTGTCGATGCGATTGGCAACCAGTTCGGAAAATTCACCCTGGCTGGATCGAACGCTCCGGTCGTCATGGTCGGCTCGCACCTGGACAGTCAACCAAATGGCGGCCGCTTCGATGGTGCCCTGGGTGTCGTCGCCGCCTGCGAGGCCATTCTTGCCGTGTCCGAACGGCTGAAGGCCGAAAACAAGCTCTCGGCCTGCAATTTCCAGGTCGTCAACTGGACGAACGAGGAAGGTGCGCGTTTTCAGCCGAGCCTGCTCGGCAGCAGCGTCTTCACGGGCGCAGCGGCGCTCGATTGGGCACTCGACCGCGCGGACGGGGACGGCGTTACCGTCCGCCAGTCCCTGGAAGCGATCGGCTATGCCGGCAAGGACAAGGTCGAGGTGCCGGATCTGCTGGTCGAACTGCACATCGAGGGCGACAGCTACCTCTTCAATGCCGACGAACGCTTCGGCATCTTCACCCGCTACTGGGGTGCCACGAAGTACCGTCTCGCATTCTTGGGGCGGCAGGCCCACACCGGTGCCACGCCGATGGCGCAGCGCAAGGACGCGGTCCTGGCTGCCGCCTACCTGATCGCCGATCTGAAGGCGATGGCGGGCGAGCACGGCCTGGAGCTCCATACATCCGTCGGCCGCCTGGAAGTCTTCCCGAATTCGCCGAACACCGTGCCTTCCGAGGCGGTGCTGTTCATTGAATTGCGCTCGGGTTCGCCTGACATCCTCGCCGAAGCCGAACGCAAGATGAAGATCAAGATCGACGAAGCTTCGCTCAAGGCCGGCGTGACCTACGAAGTGCGTTCCATCGATCGCCGCAAGGCTGGCCGCTTCGCTCCGGGCCTTGTCAAGCTGGCGGAAAATGTCGCCGCGCAATACGGCGAGACATCCCGTCATCTCGATACGATCGGCGGCCACGATGCCGTCGCGGTATCCGAAGCCTGCCCGGCAGTCGTTCTTGCCGTCCGCAGCCGCGACGGCGTGATCCACCATCCGACCGAGTACACATCGCCCGAGGACCAGGCGCTCGCGACACAGATCCTTGCCGACATGCTCTATGAGATCGCCAGCAAGGGACTGCATGTCGCGCAAGTGAGCGAGGCCTCCGAATGAAGCCAGTCGGAACACCCATGAACCCGCTTGAGGAGAGCGTCGAGAAAGCGCTCGCGTCGTTCTCCCTGCTGGACGGCCATGACATTTCCTACCGATCAGCAATGCCGGCCGTCGCATCGCCCTCCTACAACGCCGTCGAATCGAGAACCTTCGATATCTCCGTCTCGGGCGCGGAGCCGGCCTACTTCCTGCGGATCGGCATCGACGAGGTGGCTGACCTCGTCGATGCCAAAACGGCCTTTGGCGCAGCCAGCCAGTTTCATGCCCTCGGCCTGTCTCCGGAAACCCTCGGCTTCGATCCAGCAACCAGAGCAGCCCTGTTTCGCCGTCTCGGCGATGGATGGCGCACGGCAAGGATCGACGACCTCATGGCACCGGACACGGTGGCACGGTTGATCGGAATGCAGACTGAAATCGCCAAGGGGAACCTGCTTGGGCGGCAATGGTCCGTCTTTGCGGGCATCGAGCAACTCTGGCAGATCGTGCAGTCCAGCGAAGCCGTGCTCCCCGGCGATGCAGACTGGATGCTATCCTGGATGAAGCCGATCCGCGAGGCCATCGAGGCATCGGGCGTGGATTACAAGCCCGCCCATGGCGATCCGCATTCCTCGAACGTCATGCTGCATCCCGACGGTGCGATGCAGCTCGTCGATTTCGACATGGCCGGCGACATGGATCCCTACTACCAGCTCGGTACGCAGATGAACGAGCTCTACCAGTTCGACAGCCAAATGAGGCCGCTCCTGGAGATGCATGACGGCGCATTCACGGAAGCCGGCTTCAATCGCTGCCGGGCCTATGCGGCGGCCGACGATTTCTACTGGGCGCTGCGGAGCCTCGTGCTTGAGCTCCGCTCGCCGCCGAGCGGCGTCGAATTCCTCAAATACGCCGGCTGGCGCTTCCTCCGCTGCCGCATGCTGCTCGGACATCCGGATTTCGAAAGCCGTCTGCGGGCAATCTAGGCAAAAAGAATGTGCGGGAACGAAAAAGATGAATGAACTGGGAATGGCAAGGTCGGACGCAGAGCGCGCGGTCGAAGCCGCTATCGTGCAGGTGGAACCCTGGAAGGGGTGTCGCCTTCGTTATCGGCCCGTATCGGGCGGCATCAGCAATACCAATTTCCGGATCGAGGTCGAAGGCGATCCGCGCGGATACTTCCTGAAGATCCCCGGTCGGGGGACGGAGATGTTCATCGACCGGAAAGCCGCCGCGGCCGCCAGCAAGCAGGCCGAGAACATCGGGATCGGACCGAAGACCTTCCCTTACCTCGATCATCTCGAGATCGAGATCGCCGAATTCATCGACGATCGGCGCGCATCGACCCACAAGGACTTCGCGGATCCCGCCATCCGCATGGAGGCGGTCCGCGTCTACCGGCAATTCCATGCCGCTCCGGCCCTGCCCCTGACGAAAACCGTCTTCGACATGATCGAAGAACACTACCAGCAGGTCCGTGAGCTCGGAGGCCATTGGCCATTGGATCACGCCTATCTGTATCGATCCTTTACGCAGGCGCGGGCAGCGCTCGAGGCTTCCGGCCTCGACCTGGTGCCCTGCTTCAACGATCCGATGCCGGGCAACTATCTCATCGGGGCGGACAAATCGATCAAGCTTATCGACTTCGAGTACGCCTCCAACAATGAACGGCTCTACGACCTCGCCATCTGGAGCGGCGAAATGTTCTTCTCCGAGGATATCGACCGCACCATCATCGAGGACTATTTCGGCCGGTACGACAAGGGCGCCCATGCCCGATTCGTGGTTCACAAGGCGCTCGCAGATATCAAGTGGAGCACCTGGGCCATGGTCCAGAACCGGATTTCGACACTCGATTTCGATTTCTACAAATACGGAATCTGGAAGCACATGCGCGCGCGCTCGATCATCCAGGATACCCGTTGGCCACTTTTCCTGAAAGCTTTGTAATGCCACATACCGTTATCCCCGCAGCGAAGGTCGAGAGCTTCCTGGCGTTTGCAAACGAACTCGCCGATGCGGCCGGACCCCTGGCGCTCTCCTATTTCCGCACGCCGCTGGACATCATCTCGAAGCTCGACGAGAGCCCGGTGACGATCGCCGATCGCACGATCGAGAAGCAGATCCGTGAGATGATCGAGGCACGCTTTCCGACCCACGGGATCTACGGCGAGGAAATGGGCATCAAAAAGGGTGACGATTTCACCTGGGTGCTCGATCCGATCGACGGCACCAAGAGCTTCATCACCGGCTTCCCGCTGTTCGGAACGCTCATTTCACTGACATACCTTGAAAAGCCCTTCTGCGGCCTGATCGATGTGCCGGCGACGGGCGAACGCTGGCAATCAAGCCCCGGTCAAACGCTGTTCGGTGGCAAACCCGCCATGTCGAGCGGCTGCACAAGCCTTTCGGAAGCGAGATTCTACACCACCTCTCCGGACATGTTCATCGGCTCCGAAATCGACGCCTACGAGGCGGTGTCGCGGGCCGCGAGGATGCGGAGATTCGGCGGTGACTGCTACATCTACGGGCTGCTGGCATCGGGACATTGCGATCTTGTTTTGGAAACGGGCCTGCAACCCTACGACTACATGGCTCTCGTTCCGGTCGTCGAGGGCGCCGGGGGATGCATCACGGACTGGCAGGGAAAGGCACTCTCGATCCATTCGGATGGCCGTGTGCTCGCGTCAGCGACGCCGGCTCTGCACGAAGCTGCCTTGCATCTCCTGAGACGATAAGCTGGCCACATGTCCCTACCAGACGCCGATTGAAAACACTTTCTTCAGATTTCGAGAGCTCAGGGTCAACGCGTCGGCAAAGGGCTCTAGGCCCTTCGGCCAGGCGGCGAGCGGATGCCGGTCGTAACACTTGCCAGGGGCTTGGCCTTCTGGAAGAATCGGCCGCCATCCAGACCGCTTGGATGCAGGACGACGCCGTTGAGGATGACGGGAATCTTCTTGCCGCGCGCTGCGGCGCGGATACGCAGGGCGCTTTCGAGCGCCGCATCGACGCCGGCAAAGAGCGGGTTGTCCGGCTCGAAGCAGGCCTGCACGAAGTCCACCAGCAGGACAGGACGGCAGCGGGCAAGCGACTAATCGGGTACACGCAAAAGCCACGGCGGTCGCCAAGCGGCTGGGCGGGCGGCATTGCGGCGCCCGCCGAACGATTGCCTGGCGTCCTTTCGGTCGGATCAGGCGTTGCCGAGCCTGATACTGGTCGCATCCGCCGTCAGGTAGCCGACGGCCGCGCCGAAGCGGTCCTTGTAGTTGGCGCGAACCAGCGGATCGAGCGTGTCCTTCACCTTGGCGTGGAGCTTCTCCCAGTCGCCCGGGTGCTGGAAGTTGCTCATCACATAGGTCCAGCCGTTGAGTTCATCGACCGCGTGCAGGCCCGTCGATTCCGCGCCTGCCGGCACCGACATGATGCGCGACAATTGCTTGGTGTCGACATTGTAGGCCCACAGGAAATTGTTGACATGCATGCCGCTGTCCTCGCCGACGAAGAGCGTGCGCAGGCGCTCGGAGAACTTGATGTTGTCCGGATTGCCGATCTTGTCTGGATTGGCCGTGTTACCGAGCGCGTCGGCAGGAATATCCTCGCCCGTCAGGACAAAGCGCGTCTCGAACGGCACCCATTCGCTGGCGATCGCCTCGCCGCCGCTGTCCTTCTGGGCGCCCCCCAGGGTGTGCGCCAGAACGCCGCCAGCCTCGAGCGGCTTGTCGAAACCGATGCCTGACGTGTCGTAGTGACCCTTGCCGCCCTTCACCATCGAATCCTTGATGTAGGAAATCGCCGAGTAGGCAACCTTGTCCTTCGCATTGACGGTGGTGCCTTCCATCTTCGTGAAAGCCATGCTGCCGCCCATGAGCGCGGCATAGCGGTGGGTTTCCAGGAAGGCCGCCGCCTTTTCCATGCCTGGCTTCAGCTTCACCCAGTGGAAGGAACCGCTCATCG
>CAZZZI010000128.1:0-13235 GCA_964658415.1 uncultured Sphingomonas sp.
CCTACTGGGCGGTCGAGCAATAGTCGCTGGTCGACTGCGCGCATGTGAAGCTTGCGCCGAAATGCGACTGCGCACCGCTGCCGCCGCTGTGCAGCACGGCTGCCGAGAAGCTGATCGCAAAAACTGCCGATACCAGAGTGATGATGGTGAAGCGCCTTGCCAGAGTTGCCATGCCGATTTCCCCTTTGTCCGAATTGATCGCCCTTGATCCTGACGCCTTTCTGCCATGGTTCGACTGAACGGTTGCTGATGTACCGGTTCATCGGGCGTTCAGTTTGCGGAGCGGGGGCCCGCCTTGATCACACTCGACATCTCAAGGGCGCATTTCGACCGAAATCGGCCCTCGCACCGTTGCCCGAGACTGCGAAAATAGCGGTCAGGCATTTTCGCTGCTCGATTCAGAGTCAACAAAGGGTTGATTTCGAGATCCTAATTTTTCGTAAAATGCGTGGCAAAGTCCTTAATTTGCAAGGGCGGTGATGTTTAACGAAATCCCAAGTTTACCAAGCATTTGCACTTTGTTTGCATCAAATTAAGCAAGCATTTTAAGCGCTTTTTGAAGCCCGTCTGCGATACTCAAATCATCAAACGAGCGGGGAAAACCCGCCACCCCGGAAGACCCCCAAGCCGCAAAAGACGGCAGGGTCCGAAGGAAAACAGGGATTGCACTAAACAGGCTGAAACAGGGATTGAACCGATGGCACGCTTTGAAATGACGACTTCTGAAAGAGCCACCATGGGTGGCGATAACAATGCCGAGACCTTCTGCGACATGGGTCTGATGTACGCAACCGGCCGTGGCTGCAACGTCGACCTGATTGCGGCCCACAAGTGGCTCAACATCGCGGCCATCCGTGGCTGCGACCGCGCCGCCGAGCTTCGTGCCGACGTCGCGGCCACTCTCACGAAGATGCAGCTGGCGGCAGCTCTTCGCTCGGCTCGCGAATGGATGACCATGCACTGAGGCCGCCGCCTCTGAAGGCATGGCTGATGACAGCCAATAACGATAACAACCTCGCAAAGAGGGGGAAGCGTCAATGTCAACAGGCAGACGCAACTGCATCACCGCGACCGGCCGGGACAAGGCCGGCGCGGTTCTTCGCGTGATGGTCAGTCGAGTGTCTTCAGGACCTGGGGGAGGGCTTCCTCGAACAGGTCGAGGTCGGCTTGCGGCCCCACGCTGACGCGAATGCAGCGGTTCAGGGGGGCAACACCCGGCATGCGGATGAAGACGCCGTGATCAAGCAGACCGTCGACGATGGCCCTGGCATGTACGGCGTCTCGACCGCAGTCGATGGCAACGAAGTTCGTGGCCGAGGCCAGCGCCAGCAGGCCGTTGTCCCGCGCGATTCTTCCGATCCGCTCGCGGGCGTCGTGGATCCTCCTGACGACGTCAGTCAGATAGGCCTGGTCTTCGAGTGCGGCCAGCGCGCCAACGGTCGCCAGCCGGTTCATCCCGAAATGGTTGCGCAGCTTGTCGAAGGCGGCCACGGTTTCGGGTACGCCGATCGCATAGCCGACGCGCGCGCCGGCAAGGCCGTAGGCCTTGGAGAAGGTACGGGTGCGCAGGACGTTCGGCATATCGATGAGCGCGCCGACCGGCGGTAGCGAAGACGCCGGCGCAGTCTCGCAGTAAGCCTCGTCCAGAATCAGCATGCAGCGCTCCGGCAGAGCTTTTGCGAAGGCCACGACCTCGTCCTGATGCCACCAGCTGCCCATCGGATTGTCGGGGTTGGCAAGGTAGACCAGCGGCGCGTCCTCGCGACGGACGGCGCTGAGCAGTCCCTCCAGGTTTTCACGGTCTTCGACATAGGGAGCGGTGACGAGCCGCCCGCCGAAACCTGCGACGTGGAAGTTGAACGTCGGGTAGCCACCGAGGGATGTGGCGACTGGCGTATCGGCGGTGACGATCATCCGGACGATCAGGCCCAGCAGCGAATCGACGCCTTCGCCGATGGCGATGTTGGCGGGCTTCACTCCGAGATGGGCCGAAAGCGCGACTTTCAGATCGAAGTTTTCCGGGTCGTTATATTTCCAGATCTCCCCGGCTGCCCGACGCATCGCATCGATTGCCAGCGGCGAAGGGCCGAAACCGCTCTCGTTGGCACCGATGCGCGCCTTTATTGCGACGCGCCGTTGTCGCTCCAGCGCTTCGGGTCCGACGAACGGCACAGTGGAAGGCAGCGCGCCGGTCAGCGGCGTGAAACGCGAAAAGGCAGTCATGCGTCTAATTTCCCAAGGCAAGCGATAAAATTCGCTCGCACCATAAGCGCTTGTAGCCGGGTTTCAAGGGATGAGGCGGTCGCCGTTAGCGGCGCATGGAGCGTGCGGCATTGGCTTCGCGATTGCCGATCATGAAGTCGGCCCGCACGACCAGTCGCAGGGTCTCGGGTGTCAGGAAATTGATGAAACGCACGCCGATCCTCTCGCCGTGCCGGTAGGTTTCTGCGCAGCCGATGCGGTAGGCAAGGCCGAGGATGTTGAGATAGTAATGTTGCGGCAGTCCTGCAGCGCTGCCGACGACAAAGGTGGCGCCACCCTGCGAGATATCGATGATTTCCGCGCTACGCATGGAGGTGCCGGTCAGGCAGGGCTTCACCGCGATCAGCCGCGCCGGCCGCTGAACGAAAAAGCGCTCGAAGCTTCTCTCATAGACTTCTGATTTGACCGATGCCAGATGCGTTGAGCGAAGCATGGTATCCCCTGGAACGTCGTGTACCGAGATCATCCCGGTCTGAAACACGAAGGCTCGCACGAAGGACTTGCACTTCCGTCAATCTTAAAGGCGGCATTTTATATATTCGGTACTTGAAGACTTAGGAGAAGTATCGGGCCACCGCATATCCGCCGCCTGCCGTGGCAGCCGTCACCACTGTTCCCCAAGCCATATCGACGACGCTGACCATGACGGGCCAGTTCTTGAGGGTCGAGAGGTTGGTGATGTCGTATGTACCGTAGGCGGCAAGTCCTAGGACCGCGCCGTACAGCAGCGCCCGCGTCAGCGAACCCGCACCGACGGCAGGGATCACGGCGAGCATGACCACAGCGACGGTGAAGAACAGATAGAAAACCGCAGCAATGGCGAAATTGGGCTGCGGCAGCATTAGGTCGCCCAGCTGGTCACGGTAGAATGTACGCGCCACAAGACCGAGCCAGATGGCATCGAGCACCAAAAGTGTCACGAGAGAGCCGGCGTAGGCGGTAAGCGCTGTCTTGATCATGGTCGGGCTCCTTTTGAGAAGTCCTACGCCGATCCTGCCGGTTCGGATTACCCGGCCTAAAACATATTCGAACTGTATGGCCGACAAGGCGTTATGCCAGTGAAGATTGTATCGCTGGATGGGTGGCATCCCACGATCTACGCCCCGAGGGCGCAGTCGTTAGCGAAGATGGAGTTTTCCGGTGGATCAGGTGCGCGCCTTGTGGCTGCTGCCTTTCACCGGGGAACGAGAAGCGCGGGGCGGCGGCCCCCCGCTTCTCGCAATTGAAAATTCCGCGTCCAATTCTCGTCGAAACGCCACGGTGACCAGGGTTTCTAGTTGCTGATCTCGAAGTTCAGCCTGAGGACGTGGTGCAGGAACTCCGCGTTGATCAGCATGTTGAAGCTGACAATGACATCGGCGCCCTGACGCTTGACGAGCGTGCAGCCTATTTCGTCGCGAATACCGATGATTTCCAGGAAAAAGTGGTTCGGCAATTCATGTCCCGTGCCGACATCGAGCATGGCACCGGACTGCGACATGGTTCTGATCATGCAGTGCGTCTGAACGCTTGTGCTGAGATGGTGGCCGACGAAGATGATTTTGCCGGGCCGGTCGACGACAAACTCGGGAAGCGCGGGCTGTTCGGCGTTGGTATTGAGGTGCATCTGAAGGGGCATATTACCCTCCGCTGGTTGACTGATACCAGAATAGGACGAGCCGCTTGATGAAGACTTAAAAAACCCTCTCAAAAGCTAGGCATGTGTGCAAATAGGCCGCAAATGCTTGCGGTCTGAACACAAAGGGCTCGTTAGATGGTGCCACGAGCCCTTTCGTGAATCCGCGCTGCTCTCAGACCTTGGTCAGCCACTCATGTTCCGGAGCGTTGTAGAACTTCCACACCCGCTTCGGCCCGGCCATGACGTTGAGATAGTAGAGGTCATAGCCGTGGCAGGCGGCGCAGGGATGATAGCCCTTCGGCACCAGCGTCACGTCGCCGTTCTCGACAGCCATGACTTCATCCAGCGAACGGTCATCGGTATAGACGCGCTGGAAGGCGAAGCCCTGCGGCGGGTTGAGGCGATGATAATAGGTCTCCTCAAGAAAACTCTCGTTCGGCAGATCGTCCTGGTCGTGCTTGTGCGGCGGATAGGAAGAGGTATGGCCGCCGGGCGTGATCACCTCCACCACCAGCAGCGAATGGGCGGCGCCGTCGTCTTCCGGCATGATGTTGTTGACGTAGCGCACGTTGGTGCCCTTGCCGCGCGTCAGCGCCGGATGGGTGCCGGGCGGAATGGCGCGCGCTTCGTGGCTGCCGCCACCGGGCGCCGAGCAGACGGCAAGTTCGAGATCGGTCTCCGCCGTCACGGACCAGCTTGAGCCGGCCGGAATGTAGAGCGCATGCGGCGCGCCGTCGAACGGGCTCATCCGCTCGCCGAGCAGGCCGAAATCCGTGTCGCCGGCCTTGGCTCGGCCGATGCCGCTGACCCAGACGAGGCAGACCTCGCGGTCTCCTGTTTCGCCCTGAGCCGTTTCGCCGGTCTTCAGGCGGTGCATGTCGAAGCCGACATAGGTCCAGCCGGCGCTTTCAGGCGTGACGTTGTGGACCTTGCCTGTGTCGCCGCTCGGGCTGACATGCAGGGGGGACTTGGTCATGGTGCGGTCTCCTTGAAATGGCGAACGGCGGTCGGGCGTTTCAGCCCTTCGGAAAACCCTGCGTCTCGACCGTATAGCCCGATGCGGTCATCACCCGCATCAGTTCGGCATGGCCGATCTCGGCCATCCGCTGCGGCGGTGCCTTGCGCGGATCCTGTTCCGCCTCGACGACGAACCAGCCTTCATAGCCATGGTCCGCCAGACGCTGGACGATGCCGCCGAAATCGAGCGAGCCATCGCCCGGCACGGTGAAGGCGCCGAGCGCCACCGCATCGAGAAAGGACTGCCGGCTGCGGTCGAGCCCGTCCACGACCGCCTTGCGGATATCCTTGACATGGACATGGTTGATGCGGCCATGGTGATTGTCGATGGCGCGCAGCACGTCGCCGCCGGCAAAGGCCAGATGGCCGGCATCGAGCAGGAGCGGGATGCCTTCGCCGGAATGGCGCATGAAGGCGTCGAGCTCGGCCTCGGTCTCGACCACGGCCGCCATGTGATGGTGGTAGGAGAGCGGCATGCCCTGCTCGGCGCACCATTCCCCGAATTCCGTGACGCGGCTGGCATAGGCCTTCATCTCGTCGTCGGACAGGCGCGGCTTGGTGGCCAGCGGCTTCGACCGGTCGCCCTGGATGGAGCGGCCGACTTCGCCATAGACGATGCAGGGTGCATCGACGGCCTTGAACAGCTCGATCATCGGCGCAATCCGGTCCTTGTTGGCCGAAAGCGCCTCATCGACGAGGGTGCCCGAGAACCAGCCGCCGCAAAGCGTGACGTCGGCTGCCTTGAGGATGGGCAGCATGACGGCCGGGTCGTCCGGGAAGCGGCGCCCTTTTTCCATGCCGGTAAAGCCGGCGCTGCGCGATTGCCGCAGGCATTCCTCGAGCGAAACGTCGTCGCTGAGGTCAGGGAGGTCGTCGTTCCACCAGGCGATGGGGGACATGCCGAGTTTGGCCTTCATCATGCTCTCCTCAATGTTTTTGGCCCGCAGCGCGCCGGCCCTCCTGCAAGGACCGGTGGCACACCGTCAGGCGATGCGCTGATCCGCGCGCTTGGCGATATAGTTGCTGTGCGCCTCGTTGACCTGCCGGCGCGGGCTGACCTCAGGCACCGCCACGTCCCACCAGTGACCGCCTTCCTCTGTCGTGATCAGGGGGTCGGTGTCGATGACGATGACGGAGGTCCTGTCGTTCGTCCGGGATGCCTCGATTGCCTGTTCGAGTTCGGCGATGGAGCCGACCTTGACGGCCACAGCGCCCATGCTCTCCGCATGCGCCCTGAAATTGATCTCCGGCATCACCTCGTGATAGGAGTCCTTCAAGAGGTTGTTGAAGTTGGCGCCACCGGTGGCCATCTGCAGGCGGTTGATGCAGCCATAGCCGCGGTTGTCGAGGAGGATGACGGTCAGCTTCATGCCGAGCATGACTGAGGTCGCGATCTCCGAGTTCAGCATCATGTAGGATCCGTCGCCGACCATGACGACGACGTTCTTGTCCGGCCGCGCCAGTTTGGCGCCGAGGCCGCCGGCAAGCTCGTAGCCCATGCAGGAGAAGCCGTATTCCATATGGTAGCTGCCCGGCACCGTCGCCGGCCAGAGCTTGTGCAACTCGCCGGGCAGACCGCCGGCGGCGCAGACGACGATGCTGTCCTCTCCGCCAAGCGTCCGGCTGACCGCGCCGATGACTTGGGCATCGGAAGGCAGAACCGCATTTGTGGTTGCCATCGCCTTTTCGGCAGCCTCCATCCAGGTCTTCTTTTCCCGCTCGGCTCTCTCGGCAAGGGCAGCAGGCGCTTTCCAGCCTGATAGGCCGGAAGACAACGCCTTCAGCCCTTCGCGCGCGTCGGCGACCAGCGTGTGGGCCTCATGCTTGGCAGCGTCGTAGGCGGCGATGTTCAGCCCGACGATGGACAGCCTGTCGTTCTTGAACAGCGCCCAGGAGCCGGTGGTGAAATCCTGGCAGCGGGTGCCGACGGCAAGGATGAGGTCCGCATCCTCGGCAAGCGCATTGGCGGCCGAGGTGCCGGTCACGCCGACCGAGCCGAGCGAGAGCGGATGGGTCTCGTTAATGGCCGACTTGCCGGCCTGGGTGACGACGACGGGAATACCGTGCGTTTCGGCAAAGGCCGTCAGCTCTACCGTGGCTCGTGAATATATCACGCCGCCACCGGCGATGATGACGGGCCGTTCCGCCTTGCGGATCAGCGCGATGGCATCGGCCAGTTCGTCGGCATCCGGCTGCGGGCGACGCTGCGTCCAGACGTGTTCCTGGAAAAAACTCTCCGGATAGTCGAACGCCTCCGCCTGGACATCCTGGCAGAGCGACAGCGTCACGGGTCCGCAATCGAGCGGGTCGGTCAGCACCTGCATGGCGCGCTTAAGCGCCGAGATGATCTGCTCCGGGCGGGTGATTCGGTCGAAATAGCGCGAGACCGGCCGGAAGGCGTCGTTGGCCGACACCGTGCCGTCGCCGAAATCCTCGATCTGCTGCAGCACCGGATCCGGGGCGCGGTTGGCGAAGACGTCGCCGGGCAGGAGCAGCACCGGGATGCGGTTGACATGCGCGACGCCTGCCGCCGTCACCATGTTGAGCGCGCCGGGGCCGATCGACGTCGTACAGGCCATGAAGCGCTGGCGGACGCTGGTCTTGGCATAGGCGATGGCCGCATGCGCCATGCCCTGCTCGTTATGGGCGCGGTAGACGGGCAGTTCCTCGCGGATCTGGTAGAGCGCTTCTCCCATGCCGGCCACGTTGCCATGGCCGAAGATCGCCCAGACACCACCGAAGATCGGCACCTTCTGGCCATCGATCACCGTCATCTGCTTGGTGAGAAACTGTGCGACGGCCTGCGCCATCGTCAATCGGATCGTCTTGCCCATCGGGCGCCTCCCAGTTTTCTTTTTTCCTACAGGCCGCGTGTCTTCAGCCAGGCCTCGGTCAGATGCCGGAAACGGCCGGCCATGTCGGCAATCGCCGCCTCGTCGTCGATGTCCCCGGCGAGCCAGCTGCGCGCGGCGTCCGCGAAGATCGTCCTTCCCACGGCAAAGCCCTTCACCGATGGCGCCGCCAGCGTCGCCTCGAAGCCTTTCAGCAGTTCCTCGGCCGGCGCCTCCAGTCCCAGAAGCACGATACCACGGCAAAACGGATCGTTGTCGGTCACCACGGACTCGATATTGCGCCAGGCTGCGGTCGAAGCCTGCGGCTCCAGCTTCCACCAGTCCGGGTTGATGCCGAGATCGTAGAGCTCCTGCATCGCGGTCGAGATCGTCCTGTCGTCGAGCGGTCCGTTCTTGCCGGCGATGATCTCCACCAGCAATTCGCGGCCCACCTTGCGCGCCGCCTCGAACAGCGTGCGAAGTTTCTCCTGCTGCTCCGTCTTCAGGTCAGCCGGATCGTCCGGATGATAGAAGCAAAGGCATTTGATGCAATGGTCGATCGGCCACTCCACGAGCTGCGAGCCGATATCCTGGCTGAACTCGAAGCGCAGCGGCTTCGAACCCGGCAATTCCACCGGCCGGCCGATCCATGAAAAATTCTTGGTCGCGGCATCGAAAAAGGCATCGCGGCCGAAGCGCTCGTCGATCAGCATGCCGTAGCCCTGCCGCCCGTCGGCAACCCTTGCTGCCGCCGAGACGGCCAGGCGCTTGAAGGCGTTGATCCGCTCATAGGGGACGCCGAGTTCGTCGGCGACGCTGACCAGCTGCGAACGGTGGTCGATGGCAAGCGCCATCAGCAGCGGGATCTCGCCGCGCCGGGTCGTCGCCCAGTGGATATGGTTGAGCGCCTCGTCCTTGCGCAGGGCGCGCTGCTTACTACCCTCCGTCAGGAAGCTATCGAGCTCCGCCCAGGTCGGATATTCCGGCGAGCACAGCAGACGCGAGACCGCAAAGGCGCCGCAGGCATTGGCCCAGGTGGCGCAGGTCTTCAGGCTCTCGTCCTTCAGCCAGCCGCGCAGGAAGCCGGACATGAAGGCATCGCCGGCACCGAGCACGTTGAAGACCTCGATCGGAAATCCGTCGCCCACGACGCCAGCCTCGAGGTCGTCGGAAATCGCGCCGTCATAGACGATGCAACCCATGGCGCCGCGCTTGAGCACGATCGTCGCCTGGCTCTGCCGCCGGATGGTCTTCAATGCAGCCAGGACGTCGTCGGCACCCGATGCGATGAGGATCTCTTCCTCCGTACCGATAATCAGGTCGCAGTCGGGCAGGGTCTGCTGCATCTTGGCAGTCACCCGGTCGGATTTGACATAGCGCTCGAAACCCTCGGCGTGACCGGCAAGACCCCAGAGGTTCGGGCGGTAATCGATATCGAAGATGACCTTGCGACCGTTGGCCTTGGCGATACGGATCGCCTTGCGCTGGGCGGCTTCGGTGTTCGGCTGAGAAAAATGCGTGCCCGAAACCAGCACCGCGCGCGAGGAGAGAATGAAGGACTCATCGACATCCTCCTCCGTCAGCGCCATGTCGGCGCAGTCGGAGCGATAGAAGATCATCGGCGAGACGCCCTCGGCTTCGACCGCCAGCAGTACCAGCGCCGTCAGCCGCTGCTTGTCGGTGACGATGCCATCCGTGGCCACGCCTTCGCGGGCCGATTGTTCGCGGATGAAGCGGCCCATCTGCTCGTCGCCGACGCGGGTGATCAGGCCCGATTTCAGCCCGAGCCGGGCCGTGCCGATGGCGATGTTGGCGGGGCACCCACCCACGGATTTCGCAAAGGAGGTGATGTCCTCGAGCCGCGAGCCGATCTGCTGGCCGTAGAGGTCGACTGAGGAACGGCCGATGGTAATGACGTCAAGCGTCGGCTCCGGCTGGGCGCCGTTGTTCGAGTTGGCCATGAAAGTCCTCCGTCAAGATTTACGCCGGCATCTCCCGTTGCCAAGGCGTTGCGCCGATAATGAAACATCGGTTCCGCAATTTTGTCAATTCGGAATATTTATTCCATTTTCTGTTTTGCCGACCGGACGATGGCCCATTTCCGGCGCTGCTCGGCGATGGCAACCGGAAAGGCCATGATCAGCGCCATCGAGGCGGACAGAGATCGAAAGCCGGCAAAGTCCGATTCTGCCACCTCGAACCAGTGGGCTGCGCAGGCGGCGAGCGGCGAGAAGGCCGAATCGGTGATGGCAATGAGCGGAACGCCGCGATCGACCAGCAATTGGCTCTGTGCCAGGCTTTCCGCAGCATAGGGTGAAAAGCTGGCCGCAATCGCCGCGTCGCGCGGCGTTGCAAACTGGACAAGCTCTGTATCGACGCCATTGGGCGACGCCACGATCTGATGGCGGATGTTCAGCTTCGAGAAGGCGTAGGTCATGTGCGCCGTCAGGGGGTAGGAGCGTCGCTTGGCGATCAGGTAGATCGTGTCGGCGGCGGCCAGGATTTCCACCGATTTCGCAAAAGTGTCCGTCTGGATGGTGGAGGCCAGCCGATTGATGGATTGCGTGGCGGATGAAATGAAGCCCGAGAGGATCGCCGCATTCTCGTCCTCGACGCGGGATTCCTCCAGCGAAATCAGCCGTTCCTCGTAGGTAAGCGTGCGGTCGCGCAGCCGCTCGCGGAAAATGCTCTGGAGATCGGAAAACCCCTCATAGCCGAGATGCCGGGCCAGCCGCACCAGCGTCGAGGGCTGAACGTCGGAGGCCGTGGCGATGCTGGCCGTCGTGCCGAAGGCAATTTCGTCCGGATTGTTGAGGGCAAACACGGCCACCTGGGCGAGCCGCTTCGGCATCGTCGCCTTGCGCTCGATGATCGTGCTGCGCAGGCTCTCGAAATCGCGCGGCACGCGGGCGGCTGTCGTGGCGTCCTCGGTCATTCAACGTCTTTCGTTTTTCCCACTTTTGGAACATATATTCCATTTTGAGCCCTGCCGCATCTGCCATTTTTTAACACCGGCCATCAAGCTGCTGAATTGCTTGCCAATTGTCGGCGAATGCGGCGGCGGCAGCGGTGCTTGGCTTGCGGTCGGAAGATCCGGATGTTCCAAGGCCGCCGGGCACCCCGTCCTTCCATGCGGTTCGGCTCGCCGCCGTCTGTGCCGAAACGCCCATCGGCAGGTCGCTGCGGTTGACGCTTTCTGGGCAAGGCGCTACGCCTTTGCCTCGAAAAGCGACGCGTGGCCGGTTTGGCTTCGTGTCCGGAAACCACTGGAGCGATTGCGTGACGGGTAGATTGGTAATTGTCGGAGCAGGGCAGGCCGGCTTTGCTGTTGCCGCGAAAATGAGGGCCCTGAACGATACGCGTCCGATCACGCTGATCGGCGCCGAGGAATGGTTCCCCTACCAGCGCCCGCCGCTGACGAAAAAATACCTGCTCGGCGAGATGAGCTTCGACCGCCTGATGTTCCGCAGCGACAGCTGGTACGCTGAACAGAACATCGATGTCCGCCTGTCCACATGGGCCGAGCAGATTCATCGCGACAGGAAACGGGTCGTCATGCAGGACGGCACGGAACTCGATTACGAAACGCTGGTGCTCGCGACCGGCGCTGCGCCGCGTCGCCTGCCTGCCTCCATCGGCGGCGATCTCGAGGGTGTCTATGTCGCCCGTGGCAGGCGCGACGCCGATCTCCTGTCCGGTGAAATGCGGGCCGGTCGCCGTGTCCTTATAATAGGCGGCGGTTACATCGGTCTCGAAGCGGCAGCCGTAGCCCGCCATCGCGGGCTCGAGGTCACTCTCATCGAGATGGCCGATCGCATCCTGCAGCGCGTCGCCGCCAAGGAGACCGCCGACATCATGCGGGTGATCCACTGCAACCACGATGTGGTGATCCGCGAGAAAACCGGCCTCAAGCGCCTGGTCGGCAAGGACGGCCGGGTCGTTGCCGCAGACCTTTCCGACGGCTCGACCATCGACGTCGATTTCGTCGTCGTCGGCATCGGCGTCGCTCCCCTGGATCGCCTTGCCAAGGAAGCCGGTCTCCTGGTCGCCAACGGCATCGTCGTCGACGAATATGTGCGCACCTCCGACCCCAGCATCTATGCCGTCGGAGACTGCGCCGCCCTGCCTTGGCACGGAGAGCTCATCCGTCTCGAATCGGTACAGAACGCCGTCGATCAGGCAGAGGCCGCAGCGGCAATCATCGCGGGCGGCAACGCGCCTTACGAACCCAAGCCGTGGTTCTGGTCCGACCAGTACGACGTCAAGCTCCAGATCGCCGGCTTCAACATGGGCTACGACGAAACGGTTCTGAGGCATGGCCCACGCGAAGGCTCTTCCTCCGTCTGGTATTTCAAGGCCGGCCGTCTGATCGCCGTCGATGCGATCAACGATGCCCGCGCCTACGTCACCGGCAAGAAGCTGATCGACGCCGGCCTTACGCCGGACCGCGACCGGCTCGCTGACCCCGCCACCGACCTCAAGAGCCTCCTCGGATAGACCAATGACACTGCCGCCCAATGCATTCAAGATTGCCCTCAGCGAGCGGCGGACCCAGATCGGCCTTTGGCTGGCCATGGCCGATGCCTACGCCGCCGAGATTGCCGGCCATGCCGGTTTCGACTGGCTGGTCCTCGACGGCGAGCACGGTCCCAACGATCTGCGCAGCATATTGGCACAATTGCAGTCACTGCAGTCGTCGCCCTCAGAGCCCGTCGTGCGCCTGCCGACGGGCGAAGCCTGGATGATCAAGCAGTTCCTCGACATCGGTGCCCGCACCCTGCTGATCCCGATGGTGGACACGGCAGATCAGGCAGCGGAACTCGTCCGCGCCGTTCGATATCCGCCCCAGGGTATCCGGGGCATGGGTGCCGGCATCGCCCGTGCCTCGCGCTTCGGTACCGTGCCCGACTACGTGGCCGGCGCTGGCGCGGAGATCTGCCTGCTGGTGCAGGCCGAAACCCGCGCGGCACTTGCCGATCTCGAGCGGATCGCGGCGGTCGACGGCATAGACGGCATCTTTATCGGCCCCTCCGATCTCGCAGCCGACATGGGATTTCCCGGCGATCTGGAGGCCCCGGAGGTTCAGGCTGCGATAGAGACGGCGATCGCCACCATTATAAGGGCGGGCAAGCCGGCAGGAATCCTCACCTTCAACGAGGCCCTCAACCGTCGCTACCTCGAGCTCGGCGCCACTTTTGTCGCCGTCGGTGCCGATGTCACCGAGTTCTCCACCGCGCTCCACCAGTTGCGCCGACGCTACCGCCCCGAATCGCAAGACACGGGCCCTGCGACACGCCGTTACTAGCCTCCCAGGTGCTGCCACCCCGGGAATCGTTAACCATCGGCCACGGTCCGTATCGTGCAGTCGGCGGGAAGGCGGCAGGCCGCCGGGGCTTTCCCCGATGACAAGACACTTTTCTGACGGTATCGGAAAAAAAACCTTGCCTTTGCCGCCTTTGCCCAATAGTCACGGCCTCGGAGAGGTGGCCGAGTGGCCGAAGGCGCTC
>CAZZZI010000129.1:0-13149 GCA_964658415.1 uncultured Sphingomonas sp.
TTCGGCTTCTGCTGCTCGCCCTGCATGCCCTTGCCGTTCGGCTGCTGGCCGAACTGCTTGAAGAACTTCTTCAGCGGGTGATCGTCCGGCAGGTCGTCAAAACCGCGACCGAGGCCGAAGCTGTCGTCCTCGTCGGCAGAGGCCGGATTGACGCGGGACTCGACACGCACCGACACGACGGCGGGAGACACGGCATCGACGACATTGGCGAAGCTCGGAACCTGCGGCGCCTGAACGACAACGGCGTCGGCATAGGAATTGGAAATGACGGCGGGAACGCCGGTTGCCAGGGCGGCAACGGCAATGCCTGCGACAGCGGAAGCCTTCAAAGCGGTGCTTCGCGTCAGGCGGGCTTTAATGGTCTCGAACATGTGCGTTACCTTTTCTCTCGTCTGGACTGGCGCCATGGGGTCAGCGTTCAGTTGATGAAAAGGATATAGGATTTTACACGTTACGGTGAACTGTCCGGTCCATGAAATGTTGGTAATGTTGCAGATTGTTTCCGGATTTTTGAGGCCGGCGAAGGTGATTTCGGCCGACGCCTCCGCATGATGCGCCGATCTGGCCCTACTCGCCCAGCAGCCGGTCCAGCCGTGCCTGTTCGTCGGCGGTCAGATGGGTGCCGGTCGGCTTGCCGCGACGGCGGCTGGCAAACACCGCCAAGGCAACGCCGCCAACGGCAAGCAGCGCCAGCGGCGCACCCCAGAGCACATAGGTCTTCTCGCTCAGACGCGGCTTCAGCAACACGAACTCGCCGTAGCGCGAAACGATGTAGTCGAGCACCTGCCGGTCGCTGTCGCCGTCGGAGAGCCTCTTGCGCACGAGCAGGCGCAGATCGCGGGCGAGATCGGCGTTGGAATCGTCGATAGACTGGTTCTGGCAGACCATGCAGCGCAGTTCGGTCGAGATAGACCGGGCCCGCGCCTCCAGCGCCGGATCGGGGAGTACTTCGTCGGGGTTGACGGCGAAGGCCGGCAGGGGGGACAGGGTGATGGCAATGAGCATCGCGATCGCCGCGACAGACCTCCTCTGTCCCTTCGGGACATCTCCCCCACAAGGGGGGAGAGCTGCCGAGACATCAGAGCCAAAAAAGGAAAGAAACGATCTCCCCCCCTGTGGGGGAGATGTCGGCGCAGTCGACAGAGGGGGGTATGCCCACCGCACTCTCATTCGGCCGGCTCCATAGCCGCCCGCACCGGCTTCACCCGTCGGCTGGGCGCGCCGACGCGCAGACGCCGGTCGCTGAGCGAGACCATGCCGCCCAGCGCCATGATGATCGCCCCGCCCCAGATGCAGACGATCAGCGGCTTCCACCAGATCCGCACCACCATGCTGCCGTTGGCGCCGGCATCGCCGAGAGAGACGTAGAGCTGACTGAGGCCAAAGGTGAGGATGCCGGCCTCCGTCGTGGCGCTTTTGTGGGCCGTGAAGATGCGCTTCGCGGATGATACGGTGGCGACGGCGACGCCGCCACGGCTGACGGTGAACGTGCCGCGATCCTCGGTGAAGTTGGGGCCGATGCCGGGCTTCATGCCGTCGAAATGCAGGCTGTAGCCACCGAGGTCGGTGGTGGCGCCCGGTTTCATGTCGAGGATGTTTTCCGTTTCGAACGTGCTGACGGCGACGATGCCGAGGACTGTCACGCCCAGCCCGGCATGGGCCAGTGCCGAGCCGAAAGCCGAGCGCGGCAGGCCCGCGAAACGCCGCCAGGCCACATCGACTGAAACCTTGCCGATGCCGGCCCGGACCCACAGATCGGTAACAGCGCCGAAAACCAGGAACAGTCCGGCTGCCAGTCCGAGAACGGCCATGACGGGACCGCCGTGCTCGGCATAGAACAACGCCAGTGCAGCCACAAAGGCGATCCCGGCCGCCGCATAGAGCCGCTGGAAGGCGCCGAGCAGATCGCCCCGTTTCCACGCCAGCAACGGTCCGAAGGGCACGGCCACCAGCAGCGGGATCATCAGCAGGCCGAAGGTCAGGTTGAAGAAGGGCGGGCCGACGGAGATCTTGTCGTCGGTCAGCGTTTCCAGCGCCAGCGGATAGAGCGTGCCGGTCAGCACGGTGCCGCAGGCGACGGTCAGGATGAGGTTGTTCAGAACCAGCGCGCCCTCACGCGAGATCGGCGCGAACAGGCCACCGGCCGTCAGCCTCGGCGCCCTCAGGGCAAACAGCGACAGGGCGCCGCCGATGAAGATGAGCAGGATGCAGAGGATGAAGACGCCGCGCGTCGGGTCGCTGGCAAAGGCGTGCACCGAGGTCAGCACGCCGGAGCGGACGAGGAAGGTGCCGAGCAGCGACAGCGAGAAGGTGAGGATGGCAAGCAGCACGGTCCAGATCTTCAGCGCATCGCGCTTTTCCATAACCAGCGCCGAATGCAGCAGTGCGGTGCCTGCGAGCCAGGGCATGAAGGAGGCGTTTTCCACCGGATCCCAGAACCACCAGCCGCCCCAGCCGAGTTCGTAATAGGCCCAGAAGGAGCCCATGGCGATGCCGGCGGTAAGGCACGTCCAGGCGGCCAGCGTCCACGGCCGCACCCAGCGCGCCCAGGCGGCATCGATGCGACCCTCGATCAGAGCCGCCACGGCAAAGGAGAAGCAGACGGAGAAGCCGACATAGCCGAGGTAGAGCAGCGGCGGGTGGATGGCGAGCCCGATGTCCTGCAGCACCGGATTGAGGTCCTTGCCTTCCGCCGGTGCGGGATCGAGGCGGGTGAAGGGATTGGATGTCATAAGGATGAAGAACAGGAAGGCGACCGAGATCCAGGCCTGCACCGCAAGCACGTTGGCGCGCAATGTATCCGGCAGGTTGCGGCCGAACAGGGCGACGAGCGCGCTGAACAGCGACAGGATCAGCAGCCAGAGCATCATCGATCCTTCGTGATTGCCCCAGACGCCCGACACCTTGAAGACCATCGGCACCAGCGAATGGGAATTCTCCCAGACATTGGCGACCGAGAAATCCGAGACGACATGGGCGTAGGTCAGGACGGCAAAAGAAAAGGAGACCAGCACGAAGAGCGCCAGAGAGCCCGGTCGGGCCACATCCATCATTGCCTGGTCGAGCCTGCGCGCGCCGAGCATCGGCAGGATGGCAACGACGATGGCTGTCGCCAGCGCCAGAACCAGTGCGTAGTGCCCGAGCTCGATGATCATTTGCTGGCCTCCTCGCCTTTCCAGACGCCGTCCTTCTTCAGGCGGTCGGCGACCTGCTTGGGCATGTAGCGTTCATCATGCTTGGCGAGCACCGTATCGGCAACGAAAACATCGTCGCCCGGCTCGAAACGCCCCTCGGTGACGACGCCCTGCCCCTCTCGGAACAGATCGGGGAGAATGCCGGTATAGCGGACCTTGATGGCATCGCTGCCATCGGTAACGGCAAACTGCACCGTCGTCCCCTCGCCGCGCACGACCGACCCCTCGCCCACGAGGCCGCCGAGCCGGATCAGCGTGCCGGGACCGACCGGCTTCTTGGCGAGATCGCCGGGCATGTAGAAATAGGCGACCGACTGGCTGAAGGCGAACATCACCAGCAGCACGGCTGCGATAATGAAGCTCATGCCGCCGCCGATGACGGCCAGGCGTTTCTGCTTGCGGGTCATGGCTGTGCACCTTCCGTCGGGAGACCGAGCTGCCTTGCGAGCGCGACAAGCTGCTGGCCCTGGTCGCCGCTGGCCGGGAAGGCCGCGAGCCCGCGCTTCACGGCGTCAGTGGCCCGGGCCTTGTCGTCAAGCACGGCGTAGGAGCGGATCAGCCGCATCCAGCCTTCGAAATTGTTCGGGTCCTGCTTGAGCTTGGCATCCAGCGTGTCGACCATGCCGCGGATCATCTGCTGGCGATCGCCGGCCGTCATGGTTTCGGCGGCCGCAACATCGCCGGCATCGGGGCCGCCGGGGGCCTCAGGTGCGGGCGCGACGGGCGCTCCGCCGTTCTTGGCGATATGCTCTCTCACAAGCGGCAGCCAGGGCGCGGTGGCGGGCGATTGCTGCGCCAGCGCGACAAAGGCATTCCTGGCGTCTTCCGCCTTGCCTTCCTGCTCGAAGGCCAGCGCCAGGTAGAATTTGGCACGCGGATTGTCAGGCTGCATCGCCACGGACTGCTGCAGCGCAGCACGCGCCTCGGCCGTCACGATGCCGTCGGATTCCAGCATCAGCACTTCCGCGAGAGACCCCAGGCGATCGGGCGTCGGGCCTATCAGGCGGATCGCGTTGCGGTAGGCGACCTGGGCATCGAGGAGCCGGCCGGTCTTGGCGTAGATCGGCGCCAGCACGTCCCAGCCCTTGCCGTCATCGGGGTTCTGGGCCAGATGCCTCTCGGCCTTGGCAACCAGGACGGCCATGTCGTTGCCGGGATTTTCGAGCCGCGCCTCGAGCGGCTGCGACGGCAGGCCGGGATCGCCGTTCCGCAGATAGAGACAGAGCGCCAGGGCCGGCAGGAGAACGACGACAAAGGCCTGTGCTAGCCGGTAGGTCTTGCGGCCGGTCGCGGCCTGCCGCGTCTTTTCCGGAGATGCCGACACGGAGAGCAGCCTCCGGCCGATTTCCGCCCGGGCGTAGCCGGCCTGCTCGGGGCTAATCAAACCGCCCGCGAGATCCCGATCCAGCTCGGAGAGCTGATCTCTGTAGACTGCGGTCTCACCCTCGCGCCCAAGCGCCGGTGCCTGCGCACCGCGCAGCAAGGGTAGGAGCAGTATGGCGCCGACGCTCGCCGTCATGACGGCGACGATGATCCAGAAAAACATACATGCCCAATACTTGAACGGCCCGAACATTCCAATCGCCAAAGCAATAATCGCAAAGATTTGAGGCGATTGGTCGCAAGTCTCGGGCACCAGCCTGTCGGCATCATTGTGCCCGGCGATTGCGTCCTCTTCGCGGTCGAAAGCGCATCTGCTAGAGAAGGCGCACCACGGGACGCGACGGGAGATTCCATTGGCGCTCATACCATCGAAGCTCAGCATCGGTGACCGGGTCCGGCTCGTGTCGCCCGCCAGCCCTCCCGAGCGCGAGAGCGTGCTCGCGCAGGCAGCCGTGCTCGAGAGCTGGGGACTGAAGGTCGAGTTCGGCGCCCACGTCTTCGACCGAAAGGGCTATCTGGCCGGGGAAGACGACGACCGGCTTGCCGACATCAATGCCGCCCTCCGGGATCGCGGGATTCGCGCCATCTTCGCAACGCAGGGCGGAAAGGGCTCCTACCGCATTGCCGACCGTATCGACTTCGACGCCGTCCTGAGCGATCCGAAGTGGGTCGTCGGCTTCAGCGACATCACGGCGCTGCATCTCAGCCTCTACAGGCATTGCCGGCTCGTCGGCATCCACGGCGCAGTCAATCCGAGCGCCGACCCCGCTTTCAGGGCCGAAGGCGATCTCGCTGTGCACGACGCGCTGATGGTCCCCGGCCATGCGTCGATCCGATCGCGGCCGGAGGAGCCGACGGCGGTGCTGACGACGGCCGGCCGTGCCAGGGGACCGCTCATCGGCGGCAATCTCGACATGGTGGCGACGACTGCCGGCTGGGCGCTGCCGCCACTCGATGGCGCCATTCTGTTGCTGGAGGCTGTCAACATGATGCGCGGACAACTGGACCGCCAGCTCACCATGCTTCGCAAGGGCGGGCACCTCAAGGGCGTGGCGGGGGTGGCGCTTGGCCAGTTCACCGGCTTCGAGACGCCACGCGTCATGTCGGCAATCGATATCCTGAGGGAGCATCTGGACGCGCTCGGCGTCCCCGTCCTTGGCGGCCTGCCGCTTGGACACGGTGTAGCGCCACGCGTCGTTCCGATCGGCCACGACGCGGTGATGGATACGCAGAGCCTGACGCTGTCATTTCCGGACTAGATGGGAAGCCTATTCCAGCGGCGTCCAGGTGCCGTTGTCGTTGCGACAGGCGGAGCCGCGCGCAACGGTCTGCTTGCCATCGGCGGTGACGGTGTGGGTGTACTGGCGGCAATTCTGCGAACCGACCTGATAAGGGGCTGCAGCGACCACCACGCCGCTCATGGTACGCCCGCTCCAGTCAACCGGCTGGCCGCCGGGGGCGGCCTCCAGGGCGCGATATTCCGCTTCCAGCGCCCGCTGCTTGTCGCTGTTGCTCATCGTCAGCCCGGTGTTGCCGATGATGCCGCCGTCAAGCGCCGTGATGAAGGTCGCGGACGGATTGCTCTTGATCGGCGACAGCCGCGCCAGCGCGCCTTTTCCAGCCGTTGTGCTGCAGCCCGACAGGGCTAGCGCGACCGAAAAAACGGTGGCGGTCAAAGGGGAAATGCCAAGCTTCATGCAACCGAACCAGAATGAACTGCTAAAAAATGCGAAATTCGTCGCGCGATCCATCGGGAGCATCCCCATGGCGGATATGATCTTTCTGGCATCATGGCGGCGCTCACGCAACATCCTTTACGATGCCCGGCAGAATTAACGCCGCCTTCAGGCCCCCGGCGCTGCCGCGCGAAAGCGTCAGCAGACCCTGATATTCCGACGTGATCTCGCTGACGATCGACAGGCCAAGGCCAGTGCCCGGCTTGGTCTCGTCGAGACGGCGGCCACGCTTCATCGCTTCGCGGATCTGATCCGGCTCCAGCCCCGGCCCGTCATCCTCGACGGTCAGCGCGACCCAATGCCGACGCGCCTGATCGAGGCCCTTGACCTCCGGCCCGGCTTCCACTGCGGTGACGCTCACCCGTGTCCTGGCAAAGCGTGCGGCATTTTCGAGCAGGTTGCCAACCGTTTCCTCGAGGTCCTGCTGCTCCATCGCGAGCGCCAGACCGGGGCTGACGGTGAGTTCGAACTCGATCTCGGTATTCAGCCGCCGCATGACCCGCACCAGCCGTTCGAGCGCCGGCTCGGCCTCGGTGCGGGCAAGCACGGATTCTCTCTGGGCCGCGATCCGGGCACGGTTGAGATAGGATTGCACCTGCCCCTGCATGGCTTCCGCCTGCCCTTTGACGAGATCGCCATGGGATTGGTCGAGCACGCGCGATTCGTTGAGCAGCACGGCGATCGGCGTCTTCAGCGAATGGGCGAGGTTGCCGACCTGCATGCGGGCGCGCTCGACGATGCGGCGGTTGCTGTCGATCAGCGCGTTGACCTCGTTGGCGAGCGGCAGGATCTCGCGCGGGAAATCGCCCTGCAAGCGCTCGCTCTCGCCGGCGCGGATCCGCTCCAGCGCGCCGCGCGCCTGGTCGAGCGGCCGCAACCCGTAGAGAATGGCAAGCGCATTGACGATCAAGCTGCCGATCCCGAAGCCGAACAGCGCCAGGTAAAGACTGTGGGAGAAGGTGTCGACGTCGTCTTCTATGACGCCGACATTACCGGTCACACGGAAGCGGGCAGCGCGGCCATCCCCTTCGAAGACGACTTCCGTCTCGGCAACCTGCACCCGATTGCCGACGCTGTCCGTCACGATGTAGTAGCGCTCGTAATGGCTGTTGAACGGCGCCTCGAGCACCGACAGCACCGGCAGGTTCACCGAACCGAGGGACGGAGAGACCAGCGGCGCCGAGGTGTAGGTTCCGAGCGGCTCGACGATCCAGTACCAGCCGGTCTTCGGCTGGGCGTATCTGAGGTCGCCCAGTTGCGGACTGCCGGTCAGCGCGCCCTGTTCGCCGATGCTGACGGAATTGATGACGTTGTTGAGCTGCGCCCGCAGCAGATCCTGAAAGCCGCGCTCGGCGCTCTTGCGGTAGAGCGTCGAGATGACGAGCCCGATGACCACCAGCGCCACGGCGGACCACAGCGTGGTCAGCAGCAGGACGCGGGCGGTGAGCGACTTAATTGGCATTGGTTGGCGCTTGAATGCGATAGCCCAACCCCCGAACCGTTTCGATGAGATCGACGCCCATCTTCTTGCGCAAGCGACCCACGAACACTTCGATCGTGTTGGAATCGCGATCGAAATCCTGATCGTACATGTGCTCGACGAGCTCGGTGCGCGACACCACCTCGCCCTTGTGGTGCATGAGATAGGCGAGCAGGCGGTATTCGTGCGAGGTGAGCTTCAACGGCTTGCCGTCGACGCTGGCCTTGGAGCTCTTGGTATCGAGCCTGACCGGGCCGCAGGTGATCTCGGACGAGGAATGGCCGGCCGCGCGGCGGATGAGCGCGCGGATGCGGGCGAGCACCTCTTCGACATGGAAGGGTTTGGCGACGTAATCGTCGGCACCGGCGTCGATGCCGGCGACCTTGTCGCTCCAGCGGTCGCGCGCCGTCAGCAGCAGCACGGGCATGCCCTTGCCGGAAGCCCGCCATTTCTCCAGCATGGTGATGCCGTCCATCTCCGGCAGGCCGATGTCGAGGATGATGGCATCATAGGGCTCGGTATCGCCGAGATAATGCCCCTCTTCGCCGTCGAAGGCCACGTCGACGACGTAGCCGGCCTCCTTCAGCGCATCGGCAAGCTGCCGGTTCAGAGTGACGTCGTCTTCAACTACGAGAATGCGCATGTTTCCGCCCAATTCCTAAAGATATTCGGTTCGTGGAGATCTCTCTCCTACATAGGAACCTTAACAGTCACCTTACGGGGGCGCTCCCCATTTCCCTGAACGAGGACGGTGATGACACAGCTGTCGCCGGACGGCTGGACGGAGAGCAGCTGACCGCCGGTCTTCTCGACCACCTGTGATGCCGCGTCGCTGCAATCCGACTTAGCGCGTGCGACGAGCGTCGACGTCGTCACCGGCAACACAGTCGATCCCGCCATGATGGCCAGGACCGCTGCTACGCTCAAGGATGATGCCATGCTCATTAACTTCCATGGGGGACAATAACTTGCGTGAATAGTTACTCAAAGCCGTCTGAATGGCAAATGAATGGGCACGGAAATCCCATGCCCATCCTGTATGGGGAACGCGGTTCCTCCAAAGAGACGTTTGCTAACTGGTTTTGATCGCGGCGCTGGCGGAAATGCGGCCATAGACCGCCAGCAATCCGCCCACCGCACCGGCAATCGAAACGGCGGAATCGACGAGGGTCGCCTGGTCCGCAGGTCCTATCTGCAGGCCCTTCATCTGCAGCGCGGACGCCCCTATCGCCAGCAGCGCGCCCCAGATCGTTTTCGAATAGTACCACTGTTTAGCGTCTTCCATGCTCTCTCCTCTGGTTGAACGTCTAAAGGGAAATGACGGCACTCGACGGAATGCCCGACGGCACCCGCTGCCCCATCTGCGTGACGACGATGCCGAGACGGGACTGCGGGGCGCCGAAATCGGCAATCTCGTCGCTGGCGGAATAGGTCAAGGCGGCGCTGTCGACCTCGACCCGCCGCTTCACGACCGCGCCCTGCATGAGATCGACGCGGTAGCGTTCGGTCGGCTCGTCGAGAGGGATGTCGGCCGGGATCCAGTTGTCCGCATCGATCCGGCCGCGTCGTATCCAGGTGAAGACCGCAGCGCCGGCGGCATTGCGGCTGCCGGCGAGATGGACCGGCGAGAGCGGTGTCTGCGCCCGGATCCCGCCCGTAAAAACGCTTGGCCCGGCCCTGTCGCTCGATCCCGCCGCTTCAGCGATCCAGTTCAATTGAAGGCCCATGTCTTCGCTGGAGAGGCTGAGGGGCTTGACCGCAGCATCGAGCATGACGAAGGCCGCCCCTGCGGCAATCCCGGCAGCCATGGCATCCTCCGTGCCGGCAAGGCCGCGCAGCAGTCCGCTCAGCCGCCAGCGTCCGGCGGCGATTTCCTCGGCCCCGACGAAGGCACCGACTTCCCAGGCGCCCGAGCCGCTCTGCACCGCAAAGCGGTTTGCACCGTTCAGCACGGAGATCCCAAGCGCCGATTCCAGCCCGCCCGAGGCAAGTTCGACATCGAGCGTCTGCGACCAGTCGAAACGGCCACTGACGCCCGGCCCGAGCGGGGCTGCGACCGTACCGAGCGTCGCCGGCCGGTCGAGCGTCACGCGGCGGGTGAAGGCTTCCGAGGACGGCGACGAGGACAGAACCGTGGTGCGCCATGGCCGGGCGTAGACCGCGCCGCGCGCAAAGTCGCCGGCGGCACCGCTTTCGAACTGCGGCAGGTCCAGCATTTCGACGACGGGCGCGAAAACGGCAGCCGCCGCCCCGCCGACGCTTCTCGCTGGAGGTGCGGCTACGATAGCACCGCCGACAAGCGGCGCGAATTCGCGTGCCTCGATTGTCCGCGCCGCGCCGTCTTCGAGACGGGTGACCAGGAAGCGGCCTTCGGGACCGTCGACGACGGAAATCACATCGCCCGGCTGGACAGCCACGGAGGTCGGCGGCAGCGACAGGGTCAGCGAGCGGCGCGAGACGCGATTGTCGCGCAACAGGTTCTCGGCCGCCAGCAGCGCCGCCTCCTCCGGCACCACCGCGCCGAGATCGCTGCGCAGCACGCGGTTCGATGCCGACGGCGCCCGCCGCGAGCGGACGCTGGCCTGCTCGTAGTCGGCGAGCGGGTCGTAGAAGGTGACGATGGCATCGGCGGCAAAATCGCTGTCATGGCCGCGGCTTTCCTGCCAGAGCGGCCCGTCTTCGACATCGACGACCGCAGGGATGGAAATGACCGGCAGGCTGGCCGCCGGCCTCGACCGGAACCGCAACACCGGGCCATCCTCGATCACATCGATCTGGAAGACGTCGAGAAGCGGCGAAAGCATGTCGCGCGCCGAGATGACATCGCCCTGGGCATAGCCGGTGAGGTCGCCGCTGACCTCGGAGACATCGAAATCGGTGAAATTCTGGTCTATCAGGATGGCGGCGATGACATCTGCCAGGGTGCCGGCGCCCAGCCGTCCGTTCAGCCAATGCCCCGTCCGCCAATTTGCCCCATCGCTCCAGAGCTCCGTATCGACAGGGAAAGCCGGATAGGGCCGCGCATCCCAGGTCCAGACGAAGATGCGGTTGGGATCGACCATGGCGGAGCCGGCCCAATGATCGTGGTGGGCCTCCAGGAAACGCCGCTGCACGCTGTCGGCGCGCATGCGATTGGAGAAATAGGGCGCCGCCGATTCCACCGACTTCGGATCGAGAAAGACGTTCGGCTGGTTGGCACCCTTGTCGATCGCCGGGCACCCGAGTTCCGTCAACCAGATCGGCTTGCCACGCGGCACCCAGGCTGTCGGCGCGGGGCGCTCGGCACCGCCGACGCGCTCGTGATGGGCCTGCGTCCACCAGCTTTCGATGTCCTTGTAGCGAAACACCCAGGGTTTTGCCGCCAGCCCGTCCGATATGGCCGAGCGTCGCCGGGCGATCCTGTCGGCGTCACCGGCATAGTACCAGTCGAAGCCTTCGCCGCTGCCAATGGCCGCCGTCAGAGCCGCGAGGTCGTCCTGGATGCGCATGCCATCCGGATTGGCGTCTGCCAGGTCGTCATCGCGCCAATCGGACAGCGGCATGTAGTTGTCGATGCCGACGGCGTCGATGGCGGGCGATGCCCAGAGCCGGTCCAGATGGAAATAGACGTCGCCGGTGCCGTCGTTCGGGTGGTAGCCGAAATATTCGCTCCAGTCGGCGCCATAGGTCAGCTTCGTCGCCGGCCCGACGACCGCGCGGATGTCGGCGGCAAGCGTCGCCAGAGCCTCCACGAAGGGAAAGCCGCCGGAACTATCGCGCAGCTGCGTCAGCCCGCGCAGCTCCGAGCCGACGATGAAGCCGTCGACGCCCCCGGCTGCCACCGCCAGATGGGCGTAGTGCAGCAGCATGCGCCGGTAACCCTCGTCTGCGCCGTGATAGGCGACCGTCCCGCCGCCCGTGGAAAAGTCCGTCGCCGCCGCTGTCCCGCAAAAGGCCGCCACCTGCGTTGCGGCTGCATTCGTCCGGTCCGCGGTTCCGGGCCGGCCGGTTGCGGGAAATGCGGTGATCCGGCCGCGCCATGGATAAGCCGCCTGTTCGGCCGCCCCTTCGGGATCCGCGAGCCCGTTGCCAACAGGAATGTCCATCATCAGGAAGGGGTAGAGGCAGACGCGCAGTCCGCGCTGCTTGAGGTCGGCGATCGCCTGCAGCACGCTGGCATCGTCCGGTGTCCCGCCATAAGCCGGCGACCCGCCGCTAAGGCTGATCAGATGAGCATCGGCCCGGGCGATGCCCGATACGGACCAGGGACTGCTCTCGCTGTCGCGCGCGAGCGTCTCCACACCGGGGACGATGCGGCATTGGCCGGCACGCAGGTCGGTGCCGAACCAGGCGACCACAAGCGCGACGCTTTCGAGGTTGGGACAGAGTGCCGTCAATTCGTCGATGGAGGCCTGCCAATCGGTCGCGGCAGTCAGCCCGTTGCGATTGATGGCGCGCATGCTGCCGGCACCCGTCTTCTCGGTTACACGCGTCGTGCTGTAACCGTGCTCGGTGGAGCCCGGAATGATCGTCACCGCGCGGATCTGGCGCTCCAGCCGGCCGATCGGACGCACCACCTCGAACTGGAACAGCGGAATGCGATTGCCGAAGGTATCGAGGGGCAGCCGTTCGAAGACGACGTAGGCGACGCCGCGATAGGCCGGCGCATCGCCCGCTCCCTGCTTGGCCTCGATCAGTGGATCGGGCAGCTGATCCCCGGAGCCTGTGTAGACCCGCATCTCGATCTGCGTCAGATCCATCTCCTTGCCGTCGGCCCAGACGCGGCGGATGCAGGCGATCGGTCCCTCGCAGAGCCCGACGGCAAAATTGGCGAAATAGCGGAACGTCTCGACCCGCGACCCGGTCGCCTTGCCGCCCGAGCGCTCGGTTGAAACTTCCTCCTCGAAGCGCGTTGCCCAGATCAGGGTGCCCCCCAGCCGGGCGGTGCCGTAAAGCCTGCTGATCGCCGCTCCCTCGTCGGCGCCGGGAATACGGGCAGTTGCCAGTCGCGCGCCTGAAACGGTGCGGCCGCCGTTAAGCAGCGCCTTGTCGACAACGCTCCCGGCCAAGGCTCCCGCCGCACGGCCGATCATCGCGCCGACCGGTCCGAAGACGCTACCAAGTGCCGCCCCCGCCGCCTGAAAGAGGATGGTTGCCATGATTATCTCGCTTTTTGGAAACGGGAGGTCGAAGCCGGGAGACGCCCGCGCTTGAAAATACGCTTTAAAATTGTATTATCTGCACTATTCGAGAGCAAAAGCAGCAAGCGCCGCGCCAGCCGGCGTGTCGGCGAGGATCGGCCGCGCCGACCTAGGCAAGGGCCTTGCTCTCGAACATGGAGGTGAAGTTATGTGGTGGTTTCCACTTAGCGTCACGC
>CAZZZI010000130.1:0-13063 GCA_964658415.1 uncultured Sphingomonas sp.
CCACCACCGTGCCGCCGGACCTGCGGGTCACGACGCCGAGCGGCTGCTTCTTGGCATCCTCGCCATCGGCCTGGCTGACATAGCCATTCTCGACCATTCGGTCGATCACCCAGTTGCGGCGGGCAATGGCGGCGTCGGCATGACGGAAAGGATTGTAGTTGGCGGGGCCCTTGGGCAGCGAGGCCATATAGGCGGTCTCGGCGATGGTAAGGTCGGTCACCGGCTTGTCGAAATAGGTCAGCGACGCCGAAGCGATACCGTAGGCGTTCAGGCCGAAATAGATTTCGTTGAGATAGAGTTCGAGGATCTTGTCCTTGCTGTAGGCCTGCTCGATGCGGAACGAAAGGATGGCTTCTTTCAGCTTGCGGTCAAAAGTCTGGTCGGCCGACAGAAGGAAGTTCTTGGCCACCTGCTGGGTGATCGTTGAGGCGCCGACCGGGCGGCGGCCGGAGCCGAAGTTCTGCAGGTTGACGAGCACGGCGCGGCCGAGACCGGTGATGTCGACGCCGGCGTGATTGTAGAAATTCTTGTCTTCGGCGGAAAGGAAGGCGGCCTTGACGCGATCGGGAATGGCCTGGATCGGCAAAAATAGCCGGCGCTCCCTGGCATACTCGGCCATCAGCGCGCCGTTGCCGGCGTGAATGCGCGTTGTCACCGGCGGCGCGTAGTTGGCGAGGACCTCGTAGTTCGGAAGATCCTTCGAGACGATGCTCAGATAGACGGCAGCCGCCGCCGCAGCGCCGACAAAGACGATGCAGGCCAAGCCAAAGAAATACCCAATCAGTCTGACCATATTTTCGCTACCAGTGTGTCTATAAGAGTTCGGCGCACGGGCGAAACATCCGCATACCCGGCCGTTTTGCACGCGCGCAGCCTATTAGCAAGATAACAAAGGCGACAAAAGCCCTTTGCCGAGCCTCCTCCACCGTAGTTCCGTTCGACGGCGGCAATGTGAGCGAATTAGGGCTCCGTCGCCTCATTCTCCAGTCTCTCCCGGAGCTTCCGGGCCAGCCTGTGGCAGACAAGCAACTATAGCGCGTTCAACCGCCATTGGCGACCGTCACCGCGCGGTACTGCCTGACCGCCTCTGACAACCGGTCGACCAGCTTGGCTCGCCATTCGTCGTCGAGCAGCAGCTTCTCGTCGTCCTTGTTGGACAGGAAACCGAGTTCCACGAGTATCGAGGGAACGTCGGGCGCGGTCAGAACCTGGAAGCCGGCATAGCGGTGCGGGTTGTTGATCATCGCGATCTGGCCCTTGAAGGAATTCAAGACATCCTGGGCGAGCGATACGGAAAAGGCCTGCGTCTCGCGCCGGGTCAGGTCGGTCAGGATGTCGGCGACGCCGGGCGGTGGGGCGGCGACCTCGCTGCCCGCCAGCTTGTCGGACGAGTTTTCGCGGTCGGCGACATCGGCAGCCAGCCGGTCCGAGGCCCTGTCGGATATTGTGTAGACGGTCGAGCCGCGGATATCCTTCTGCTTCAGCGTGTCGGCATGCAGCGAGATGAACAGGGCTGCGTGATTCTGGCGGGCGATCGTCACGCGTTGCGACAGCGAGAGATAGGAATCGCTGTCCCGCGTAAGGAATGCCTTGATGCCGGGCTGCGCATTCAGTTTGTCGGTGAGCGCTTTGGCAAAAGCGAGTGTGATCTGTTTTTCCGGCGTCAGCCCGTCGCTTGCCATCGCGCCGGCGTCGATGCCGCCGTGGCCCGCGTCGACGGCAATCAGGAAATCGCTCGGCTTGACGTTCTCGACCGGCACCACGGGACCGACATCGGCCGCCGTATCCTCGTCCGTCCATGTCTGCTTGCGAACGAGGTCGGCATATTGCTCCGGCGGCAGCATTTCGGCGTCGAGCACCAGCCGGTACCCCTTGCCGGTTTCGTTCGACTGGACGCGCGCCACCACCAGCTTGACGGGCTTTGTCGCCGTGAGCACGATGCGGGCGCTGTCCTTGTCCATCGTGCCATAGCGGATTTCCTTGAAAAGGCCGCGGGCGTCGAGGTCCTTGGCCGGGAAGCCGAAGGCGGTGGCCGGCAGGTCGACGACGACGCGCGGCGGATCGGCAAGATAGTGCACGGCGATCGCCGGCTCGCGGTCGAGTTCGATGACGATCCGGGTGCGGGCGTCATCGCCGGCGATGCGGGCGCCGTAGGCAAGGATCGGATCGCCGCCCGACGCAACAGCGGCCTTGGCCGGGGCGCCATCGGCAGGCGCCGCCACAGCCGGAGCGAGCGCCGCCGCGAGCACGGCACCGACAAAAGCCACCGCGATGGCGGCCCGCCTTGCCCTCACCATGTCCATAACGTCATGCTATCATCCTTCAAAAGTCGCGACCGTCCTCGCATCCGGATGTCCATGCCTGGACCTGCGCGTCGGAAGCCCTGCCCCTGGCGGTATCCTGCGCCAATATGGTGGCCGTCACCTGTCCCCGAATCGGACAAAGATCGTCTGTTATGGGTTCACCCGAGGAATCCATCAATATTATGGCACACTTGGCTTTGTCCTTGCTATTGTGACGGTTAGATCATACAACGAAGATTAGGGTAGAAGTGTTGACGGGATAGAGTCGCCGCAAAGGCAGCCGCCCAAATCTATGGCGCCATAACCGGCCATCGTCCGCCGTCTGAGTGCTTCCATCCTGATACTGGATCCCGAATTTCCCGCTTATTGCAGGAACTTCATCGGTGGAAAAGCCACCAAACGCCCTTCGAAAAAGGGCAAATTCATCGGACCCGTCAGGGTCTAGGGCATTGTAGATGTTGCTTGGTTACGGATGTTGTCGCAGCAGCTTTTCTCTAAAGTGTACAGGCCCCGGGTTTTCCCGGCTGTTGTCTGGCTGTTGCGCAATCGCAGAGACCCATCGCGACTATCATTATCCGGCGCCGCAGTGGCGGAGTGCATCCAGCCTGTCTTCAGGACAGACCGGTCATATCCCCAAGGGCTGCGCCGAGGAGCACAGCTTTCATGGCAGACAAAATGCTTATCGACGCGTCTCACGAAGAAGAGACGCGCGTTGTCGTGGTTCGCGGGAACCGCATAGAAGAATTCGACTTCGAGTCCGAGCACAAGAAGCAAATTCGCGGCAACATCTACCTGGCCAAGGTCACCCGCGTTGAGCCTTCGCTGCAGGCCGCCTTCGTCGACTACGGCGGCAACCGGCACGGCTTCCTCGCCTTCGCCGAAATCCATCCCGACTATTACCAGATCCCGCTTGCCGACCGCCAGGCCCTCCTGCGCGCCGAGGCTGAAGAGCATCGCCGCGACAACGACGTCGAGCACGTCGAGACGGCCTTCGATCTGGCCGAGCAGGACCAGCCCGATGTGGGCATCGTCGCCAAGCCGGAACCGGTCGTGACTGAAGCCGCCACCCCAGCGGCTGCCGAGACCCCCGCCCCCGTGGCTGCCGAAGCCGGCGCCGCTGCTGCCGAACCGGCCCCGGTAGACGCCCCCGTCGCAGAAGCGCTTGCCCCTGAGGCAGAGACGCCCGCTGCCGAGGGTGAAGCCGAAGTGCCTGCCAAGAAGGTCGCCAAGCCACGCCGCAGCCGCGCCAAGAAGGTCGTCGCCGAAGACGCGACGCCATCGGACGTCGAAGCCCCGGCCACCGACGCCGCCAGCGAGAGCGACGAAGGCTCCTCCGGCTCGATGGCTGCCATGGTCGACACCGACGAAGTGTCGGAAGACGTGCGTCCGTCCAGCCGTCGCAACAACGACGACGATGACGACGACGACAACCACGAAGAAGAGATCATCGAATCCGTCGGCGCCGAAGACGCCATGGAAGAAGTGCCGGATCGCGCCGCCCGCCGTCCGCGCAAGCAGTACCGCATCCAGGAAGTCATCAAGCGCCGGCAGATCCTGCTGGTGCAGGTGGCCAAGGAAGAACGCGGCAACAAGGGCGCGGCGCTGACCACCTACCTGTCGCTCGCCGGCCGCTATTCCGTTTTGATGCCGAACACCGCGCGCGGTGGCGGCATCTCGCGCAAGATCACCAATCCGCAGGACCGCAAGCGCCTGAAGGAAATCGCCCGGATGCTCGAAGTGCCCTTGGGCATGGGCGTCATCCTGCGCACCGCCGGTGCCAACCGCACCAAGGTCGAAGTCAAGCGCGACTTCGAATATCTGATGCGCCTGTGGGAGAACGTCCGCACCCTGACGCTCGCCTCGACCGCGCCGACGCTGGTCTATGAAGAAGGCTCGCTGATCAAGCGCTCGATCCGCGACCTCTACAACAAGGACATTTCGGAAGTCATCGTCGCCGGCGAAGACGGCTATCGTGAAGCGAAAGACTTCATGAAGATGCTGATGCCGAGCCACGCCAAGGTGGTCCAGCCCTACCGCGACATCCATCCGATCTTCTCGCGCTCCGGCATCGAGGCGCAGCTCGACCGCATGCTGCAGCCGCAGGTGACGCTGAAGTCCGGCGGCTACCTGATCCTCAACCAGACCGAGGCACTGGTCGCCATCGACGTCAACTCCGGCCGTTCGACCCGCGAACACTCGATCGAAGAGACGGCGCTGCAGACCAACCTGGAAGCGGCCGAAGAAGTCGCGCGCCAGCTGCGCCTGCGCGACCTTGCCGGCCTGATCGTCATCGACTTCATCGACATGGAAGAAAAGCGCAACAACCGCGCTGTCGAGAAGAAGCTGAAGGAATGCCTGAAGGACGACCGCGCCCGCATCCAGGTCGGCCGCATCTCGCATTTTGGCCTGCTCGAAATGTCGCGCCAGCGTATCCGCGCTTCCGTGCTCGAATCGACAACGCAGGTCTGCTCGCATTGCGGCGGCACCGGTCTGGTGCGCTCGCAGTCTTCGGTGGCCCTGCATGTTCTGCGCGGCATCGAGGAATATCTCCTCAAGAACACCACGCACGACATCACCGTGCGCTGCACGCCGGAAACGGCGCTCTACCTGCTCAACCACAAGCGCGCGTCGATCATCGATTATGAAAACCGCTTCGGCGTGTCGATCATCATCGACAGCGACCCGAGCGTCGGCGCCCAGCATTTTGCCATCGATCGCGGCGAAGCCGTCGAGAACCCGGTGAAGATCGAGACCCTCTTCAACTTCGCCGCCATCGAGGAAGACGAGGATGACGACATCCCCGTCGAGATCGACGAGGACGAAGAAGACGAGATCGAGGAAAAGGCGGCACCTGTCGAACAGGCCGTGGTTCGCTCCGAGGGTGACCCGAACCGCAAGCGCAAGCGTCGCCGCCGGCGTCGGGGCAAGAACGGTGCCGAAGGCCAGATGGCTCAGGATGCCGATGGCAACGATATCGTCGGCGACGACAACGACGATGCCGAAGGCGACGAGGACGACAGCGATGACGGCAAGGCCGCCATCGAGGGCGACGCCGAAGGCGAAGTCTCGGCACTCTCCGGCGACGAGCAGGGCAAGCGCAAGCGCCGCCGTCGTGGCAAGCGCGGCGGTCGCCGCAATCGCGATGAGAACGGCAACCTGATCGCCGAAGGCGAAGGCTCCGATAGCGAAGACGGCACGTCCGCTGACGAAGGTGAAGAGACCGAAGCCGGCAGCGAGGCGACGAACGCCCCAGCTATGGAACAGGCGCCTGCGATCGAACACGCTTCGAACGCTGAAGCCGAAGTCGTAGCCGAGGAGCAGGTCAAGCCGAAGGGCCGCAGCCGCCGCAAGCCGAAGGCAGACGCTGTTGAAGCACCGGCCGCGGAAACCGCGGTTGTGCCGGAGACGGATGCAGCCGAACCTGCTGCTGCAGAGGCTGTCGACGCGCCTGTAACGGACGCCGCGCCGGAAGCCCCGGTCGCCGTGCCCGAGACTGCACAGACGACAGACGCCGAAAAGCCGGCCCGCGCCAACCGTCAGTCGAACCTTGCTTCTTCCGAGCCAGCGGTGAAATCCACCCAGGCTGCGGACAAGGCAACCGACAGCGACGGCAAGCCGAAGAAAGCCGGCTGGTGGCAGCGTCGCGGCTTCTTCTGAAAGATCTTCGGAGGCCAATGATCCCGATCCGGCTGCAGCGATGCAGCCGGATTTTTGTATGGGAGAACGTCGGTCGTTGCGCGCGGAGATGCAGAGTAGTCCCTGCCTGCCGCACCGAAGCAAGGCCCCTGCACTGCTGAACCGGAGGGATATTACGGTCCGAATCCCCTGCTTCGGCGACTTGCGACTAACAGAAAACGTTCTTCGCCAGATTGCCGTCCTTGAGAATTGCAACGAGGCTCTTTTCCGGATTTTCGAGAAGCGCAAGGTTCGCTATCGGATCGCCGTCGACCAGAAGCAGGTCGGCCAGCGCGCCCTCCTCGACAACGCCGAGCCTGCCTTCATAGGGGCTTCTCAGTCCCGACAGGGCCAGAAGCTGCCCGTTGTCCGCCGTCGCCATCTTCAGGATTTCCGCCGACGTGTACCAGCGCTGGAGTTTCGTCAGATGGGCTCCCTGCCGCGCAGCCACCTTCGCGTCGAACAATGTGTCGGTACCCCAGGCGGTCTTGACCTTGTATTTTTTCGCCAGCCGGTAAGCGGTATCGGTGCCGGCGAACATTTCGAGCTGCTTCTTGCGGTTGGGCGACCCCTTTGCGAAGGGCGTGGCGTCCTCGTCGTCGAGGAAGGGTTGGAGGCACCACCAGATGCCCTTTTCAGCGACAAGGGCAACGGTTGCGTCGTCGAGTAAATTGCCATGCTCGATGCATCTGACGCCCGCGTCGATGGCCTGCTTGACCGCCTTTGGCGTGTAGGCATGCACCGTCGCGTATGTTCCCCAGTTCTCGGCGGCACCGACGCCGGCCTGCATTTCCTCTAGCGTGAACTGCGTGACATCCAGCGGGTCGAAGGCGGAGGAAACGCCGCCGCCTGCCATGATCTTGATCTGCGAAGCGCCGAGCGCCAGTTGCTCGCGGGCCCGCTTGCGCACCGTTCCCGGATCATCGGCGATGGCCGTGCCGCCCACCTCTTCGCCATAGGTATAAGCGCCCGGCCGGGCCGGCAGATCGTTCGGCAGCCGGAAGTCGCCGTGTCCCCCGGTCTGGGAGATGAACGCGCCCGATGGCCAGATGCGTGGCCCCGGCACGAGGCCGGCGTCGATACCGCGTTTCAGCCCGAAGCACGGGCCGCCCATGTCGCGGATTGTCGTGAAACCGCGCATCAGCGTATCCTTCGCCGCCCTGACGGCGGCGACGTTGATGAAGCCTATGTCGCCGGTCAGCACCGCGAGCTGCGGAATGGTCGAGAACATGATGTGGGTGTGGGCGTCGATGAGCCCCGGCATCAGGGTCCGCCCGCCACCCGCGATCCGTGTCACAGCTGTGTCCGCAGGCATCTGGATTGGCGATGGTGAAATCGACGCGATGCGGTTGCCGATGACCAGCACGTTCGAGGGTGCCGACAGGTCCGGCGATACGCCGCCGAAAATGCGGACGTCTTCGAACAGAACACCCGTCTTGCCTGCAACCTGCGCCCGAACGACAGCCGGGGCACCGAACAGCCCGAAACCCGCGATCGCTGCCGCCGCACCGACGAAAAACCCGCGTCGGGAAAGGTCGGCATTCATCTGCATGGTGACCGCTTGGAGCCTCGGATCGCAGCACGCGCAGGCAGGCTCTCCGGCGAGATGAGCGTATCGACGTCCGCTCCGCAATCCCATTGCTTCCCCTCCGCCGATCCCACCGGCAAGCCACCCTACCAGCATTTGTTGCATTGGCAATCTAGATTTGACAATACTGCAACCTGGCGCAATGGTTGAGATATCGTCAGTCAGGGGCTTACGACATTCAGTGCGTGCTCTGGGGCCTCCATTGGAATCGTATCGTCTGTCTGCTGGCGGCGGCGACCGCGCTTTGGGCTTCATGCCGACGTTTGCGGCGTGCGCAGCAGAACCGACGGCCGACTCACGATGCCCCGACCGCGAATGGAGCCTGATCGTCAGCCCCTATGTGTGGGCGGCCGCTCGAGGGCGACCCATCTATCCGCGGCTTGGCAGCCCAGCCACCTCACCTTCTGAATCGAGGCCCTGACGGATCGATTCCGCAAGATCCCTCAACCTATTGAAAAAAATGCCTATTTCAACCACGCCGCCAGACGCTCGACGGCTTCCTCTATCTCCGCATTCGAGCCGGCATAGGAGAAGCGGATGGCGCGGAAGCCCTCGAGGGGATCGAAATCCAGGCCCGGCGTGGCGGCGACGTTGATCTCCGCAAGCATCTTCCTGGCAAAGCCCATGCTGTCATTGGTAAAGCGGCTGACATCGACATAGGCGTAGAAGGCGCCATCCATGGGCGAGGCGATGGAGAAGCCGATCTCCGGCAGGCGGCGGGCGAGCAACTCGCGGTTTGCGGCATAGCTCGCCTTGTAGACGTCGAGTTCGGGATCGGCGCCGAGGGCTGCCGTGGCGGCGATCTGCGACAGTTCCGGGGCCGAGATGTAGAGGCTCTGGGCAACGCGCTCGATGGGCCGCACCAGCCGCTCCGGCAGCACCATCCAGCCGATCCGCCAGCCGGTCATGCAGTAGTATTTGGAAAACGAATTGATGACGATCGCCTCGTCGGTGATTTCAAGCGCGCTGGTCTCCTCGCCGACGAAGGTCAGGCCGTGATAGATCTCGTCGGAGATGAAGGCGATGGCGTTGGCCGCGCAATAGTCCGCCAGCGCCGTCAGGCCCCTGCGCCCGGTGACCGTGCCGGTCGGGTTGGCGGGGCTGGCGAGCAGCACGCCCTTCAACCTTTTGCCGCTTTCGCGCTGCGCGGCTTCCAGGCTTTCGGGCGTCAGCGTGAACTCCGTCTCGGCGCTGACGGGAACCTCGAGTACGTGGAGACCGAGGGCGGCGAGGATGTTGCGATAGGCCGGGTAGCCCGGCCGCGCTATGGCGACGCAATCGCCGGGGTCGAACAGGGCGAGAAAGGCAAGATTGAAGCCGGCCGAAGACCCCGTGGTTATGGCGATGCGGGCGGGATCGATGGTGAGGCCGTGGCGGGTGCTGTAGTGGCCCGCTATCGCCTGTTTCAAAGCGGCGGTGCCGAGCGCGTCGGTATAGCCGATGCGACCGTGCTCCAGCGCACTTCGGGCGGCCTCCAGCGCTGCCTTGGGCGTCGGATGCGACGGCTGGCCGACGGCCATGGAGATCACGGGATGGCCCGCCTGACGGCGGCGCGTCGCCTCGGCCAGCACGTCCATCGCGTGAAAAGGCTCGACTTCGCTGCGCTTGGATAGGGAAAACAAATCGGCACCTTCTCGTCTGTTCGAATGATCGGACCTTTGCCGCAAAGCCTCTGCGTTCACAATGGCGCGATTGTGCGGCGCCGCTGAAAATAGCTGTTTGACCTTTGCCCGGTGCACCTTACCTTGCCGATTTGCGGTAGCGGATGTTTACCATTCGGTGATACCCGGTCCGCAACGCCCTTCCCCACGACCAGATGACGAGGAATCCATGGCCCTGCTTTCCAAAACCCTGATGAGCCTTTCGGCGGTTGCGCTGTTCTCGTCGCTTGCCTTTTCGCAGCCGGCGCTGGCGCTCGACGAGGCCCAGAAGAAGGAAATGGGCGATTTCATCAAGGAATACCTGATCAGCCATCCCGAAGTCATGCTCGACGTCCAGGCCGCACTGGAGAAGAAGCAGGACGAGCAGCGCCTCAGCCAGTCGGACAAGGCAATCGCGGACAACAAGGACGCGATCTTCAACAGCAAGTCAGACGTCAACATCGGCAACGAGAAGGGCGACGTGACCGTCGTCGAGTTCTTCGACTACAACTGCGGCTATTGCCGCCACGCGCTGGCCGATACCGACAAGCTCCTGAAGAGCGACAAGAACATCCGCTACGTGCTGAAGGAATTCCCGATTCTCGGACCCGACTCGGTGGCCGCATCGCGCGTCTCGGACGCTTTCCGCCGGCTGGCCCCGGCCAAATATGCCGAGTTCAGCCATACGCTTCTGTCGAGCGAAGGCCGCGCCACCGAGGACAGCGCCATCGAGGTCGCGGGCACGCTGGGCGTCAAGGAAGATGCGCTGCGCAAGGAGATGGCCGCAAACCCCAATACTGACAGCGTCAAGGCCACTTACCAGCTGGCCACTGACCTCGGCGTGACCGGCACGCCCGCCTATGTCATCGGCAACGAGGCCGTCTCCGGCGCCATCGGCCTCGACGCGCTGACCGAGAAGGTGGCCAATGTCAGGGCCTGCGGCAAGACCAGCTGCTGATCGGCTCTCCGTCAAATTGCCGCAATTGCGGCCCGTTAGATGTGGACAAGCGCGGCCGGTTGCCGCGTGGGACACGACCCGTGCCTTGGGGGCTTTCCTCCGGAGGCGCGGGAGTCTATAGGTTGCCCTGCACTTTGACGGAACCAATGATGACGCACACCATTCTTCTCCTCAACGGCCCGGCGCTCGACGCGTCCGGCGTGCCTGTGCCGGGCTTTTGCCGCGGCGAGATCCCGATGCTGCGGCGGTCGGTCGATCTTGGCAGCGGCGAAGCCAAGGGTTTGCGGCAGCAGGCCGCCTAGCAGACAGAATCGGCGCAGCGCGCCATCCCGAAATCTCGCAATAACAAGAATTACACAGGGCAAATTCAATGGCTGACAAGAAACCCGGTATCGACGAGGCACTGATCCGCAATCTCGCAAACATCCTGAACGAGACCGATCTCACCGAGATCGAAGTCGAGCAGGACGATCTGCGCATTCGCGTTTCCCGCGCCGGCACGACGCAGTATGTCCAGGCGCCGATGATGGCAGCGCCGCAGCAGATGGCAGCGCCATCGGCCGCCGTTGCTGCCGGACCGGTCGTGGCTGCCCGCAACCCCGACAACGTCGTCCTGGCCCCAATGGTCGGCACCGTCTACATGGCGTCCGCTCCCGGCGCGCGCGCCTTCATCGAAGTCGGTGCCATGGTCAAGGAAGGCCAGACGCTGCTGATCATCGAAGCCATGAAGACGATGAACCAGATCCCTGCGCCGAAGTCCGGCAAGGTGACAGAAATCCTCATCGAAGACGGGCGGCCGGTCGAATATGGCGAAGCTCTCGTCATCATCGAGTAGTAGGCCCATGCCCATGATTTCAAAGATCCTCATAGCCAATCGCGGCGAGATCGCCCTTCGCGTGCTGCGCGCCTGCAAGGAGCTCGGCATCCCCTGCGTTGCCGTGCACTCCACGGCCGACGCAGATGCCATGCATGTGCGGCTGGCAGACGAGAGCGTCTGCATCGGCCCACCGCAGGCCCGCGACAGCTATCTCAACATCCACCAGATCGTGGCCGCCTGCGAGATCACCGGCGCCGACGCCGTGCATCCGGGCTACGGCTTCCTGTCGGAGAACGCCAAGTTCGCCGATATTCTGGAAGCCCACGGCATCACCTTCATCGGCCCCACAGCCGAGCACATCCGGCTGATGGGCGACAAGATCACCGCCAAGCTGACCGCAGTCGAGCTCGGCATTCCCGTGGTCCCCGGCTCCGACGGCGAGGTGAAGACCGAAGCCGACGCCATCAGGACGGCGGCCGAAATCGGCTATCCCGTGCTGATCAAGGCGACGGCCGGCGGCGGCGGACGCGGCATGAAGCTGGCCCATTCGCCTGACGACGTCATCGAAGCCTGGTCGACGGCCCGCTCCGAATCGCTGGCCGCCTTCGGCAACGATGCCGTCTACATGGAAAAATACCTGACCACGCCGCGCCACATCGAGGTGCAGGTGTTCGGCGATGGCGAAGGCAATGCCATCCATCTCGGCGAACGCGACTGCTCTTTGCAGCGCCGCCACCAGAAGGTCTGGGAAGAAGCCAATTCGCCGGCGCTCAACGTCGAGCAGCGGATGAAGATCGGCCAGATCTGCGCCGATGCCATGAAGAAGCTGAAATATCGCGGCGCCGGCACCATCGAGTTCCTCTATGAGAACGGCGAGTTCTATTTCATCGAAATGAACACCCGCCTGCAGGTCGAGCATCCCGTCACGGAAGCCATTACCGGCATCGACCTCGTGCACGAGCAGATCCGCGTTGCCTCCGGCGGCGGCCTGTCGGTCACCCAGGACGAGGTGCATTTCCAGGGCCACGCCATCGAATGCCGCATCAATGCCGAGGACGCCCGCACCTTCGTGCCGTCCCCCGGCACGATCACGCATTTCCATGCGCCCGGCGGCCTCGGCGTGCGCATCGATAGCGGCGTCTACCAGGGCTACAAGATCCCGCCCTACTACGACAGCCTGATCGGCAAGCTGATCGTCCACGGCCGCACCCGCGTCGAATGCATGATGCGGCTGCGTCGCGCCCTGGACGAATTCGTCGTCGACGGCATCAAGACCACCCTGCCCCTGTTCCAGGATCTGGTCTCCAACCAGGATATCGCCAATGGCGATTACGATATCCACTGGCTGGAGCACTACCTGGAAAAGCCGGTAGAGTAATTTCCAATGGCCGGCTCCCGCAGAAGGTCTCAAGCGCTGACGCCTGAGATGCTTCTGCGGGCCTATTCCATCGGCCTCTTCCCGATGGCCGAATCCGCCGACGATCCCGAGATCTTCTGGGTCGAGCCGGAACTGCGCGGCATCCTGCCGCTCGACGCTTTCCACGTTTCGAAGAGCCTTGCAAAGACAGTCCGCAAATCCCCCTTCGACATCCGCTTCGACTACGATTTCGACGCTGTCATATCAGCCTGCGGCGAGGCGACGACCGGACGCCCCTCCACCTGGATCAACACCACCATCCGCAGCCTCTACTCCGCCCTCCACCGCGTCGGTCACACCCACTCGGTCGAGGCCTGGGACGGCGACGACCTGGTTGGCGGCCTCTACGGCGTGTCGCTCGGCTCGGCCTTCTTCGGCGAGAGCATGTTTTCACGCCGGACCGATGCGTCGAAGATTTGTCTGGTGCATCTGGTGGAGCGGCTGCGGGCGAAGGGGTTTACACTGCTGGATACGCAATTCACGACGGAGCATCTGAAGAGCTTTGGGGCTATCGATGTGCCGAAGGATGAGTATGCGGTGCTGCTGAAGGCGGCGATGGAACGGCCTAATGTGGATTTCTGAAGAGTGAATGAGTAGGAGGGCACGGGCCCCAAACTCCCTCATTCCTGTGCTTGTCACAGGAATCCAGTGCGCCCAAGTCCTTG
>CAZZZI010000131.1:0-13060 GCA_964658415.1 uncultured Sphingomonas sp.
TTTGCGTAGTCGGCGCGCCGGTCGGCCGTGACATCTCCGGAAGAAAGCTGGCTCGGCAGCATGATGGGCAACCCCTGTTCGCCACAGGCTGTGGGCGCGGCCACAAAAAAACTCAAGTCCTATTTCAGGCAGGGATCGCTGCGGCGGCTCGAAACCGCTTGCGGGTCGCGATTGCCCGGCTTATTTCAGGGCGAACAGGAGAGATCAATGTCGGATCAGGTGAACAGGTTTCTCGGAGACTCGCTCGGGCGGACCATCGTCAAGCTCATCGTGGTGTCGCTGATCGTCGGCTTCGTGATGAAGATCTTCGGCTGGCGGCCGATGGATCTGATCGAGAATGTCCGCCATTTCATCCTCGACCTCTGGCACACCGGCTTTGCAGCCCTCGGCAGTATCGGCGACTACCTGATCCTCGGTGCCACCATCGTCATTCCGCTCTTCATTCTCTTTCGCATCTTCAACTATCGAAACTGATCATGACCCTGCAAACATCCCTCCTCACCCGGCGCAATGCCTTGCGCCTTGGCGGTATCGCGCTTGCCGCCGGCGTCGCCAGCTGCGCCACCAAGCCGCTTCCGGTCGCGACCAACCTGCCCGGTGCCGACCAGACGGCGGCGGCGCTGCCGCTGGTCAACGCGCTTAGGGCCCAGCATGGCCTGCCGCCGCTCGCCATCGACCCGGCGGCCACCGATGCCGCGCTTTATCAGGCCAAGCGCATGGCGAACCTCAAGAAGATGGCCCATCTCATCGGCTTCGGCGACGATTTCGGCCGACGCGTCAAGGCCAGCGGCGTCAAGCTGCCGGCAGCGGAAAACATTGCCGAGGGTCAGCGCAGCGTCAATGCGGTGGTCAACGCCTGGATTCATTCGCCGCACCACCTTGAAAACATGCTGGGGCCCTATACCGGCATCGGCGTCGCGGTTTCGCCAGGCTTTGCTCCCGGTCAGATGCCCTATTGGTCTATGGTCCTGTCGCGCCTGTAGTCGGCGCGGCGAGAAGGCGGGGGCAATGGACGACACACTGAACGGCAAGCGTGGCCCGGCCTTTGCGGTCACCCATCGGCTGGTGCTGTCGATTGCCTTGCCGATGACGCTCGCCTTCATGACGACGCCGCTGCTGGGCCTCACCGACACAGCCGTGGTCGGACAGCTCGGCCAGGCGGAATCGCTGGCCGGACTTGCCATCGGCGCTGTTCTCTTCGACCTCATCTTCGCCAGTTTCAATTTCCTGCGAGCCTCGACGACGGGCCTCACGGCGCAGGCCTTCGGCCGCAGCGACCTGATCGAACAACAGGCGATCTTCTGGCGGGCACTGATCTCGGCGCTCGTCTGTGGCGCGGTACTTCTGCTGCTGTCGCCTCTGCTGCTTTACGCCGGCCTGAAACTGATGGGGCCGGAGGGCGCCGTGGCCGTCGCGACGCGCAGCTATTTCTCGATCCGGATGCTGTCCGGGCCGGCAGCGCTTGCCAACTACGCCATTCTCGGCTTCGTGCTCGGGCGCGGCCAGGGAAGCATCGGCCTTCTGCTGCAAACGCTGATCAACGGCATCAACATCGCCCTGGCGCTGGCGCTGGGGCTCTGGCTCGGATGGGGGGTCGCCGGTGTCGCCTGGGGAACGATGATCGGCGAGACGATCGGTGCCATCACGGGGCTTGCAATCGTACTGCGCGGATTTGCCGGAGCACGTCCGCCGCGCGCCGACATCCTGTCGCGCAAAAAAATCCGCCAGCTGTTCGGGCTCAACCGCGATATCATGATCCGGACTTTCGTGCTGCTGGCTGCCTTCACGTTGGTGACCCGCATCGGCAGCCACTTCGGCGCGGTGACGCTGGCAGCCAATGCGGTGCTGATGAATTTCGTGCTCATCTCCGCATTCTATCTCGATGGCCTCGCCAACGCTGCCGAACAGATCACCGGCAGGGCGATCGGCGCCTGTGACAGGGCGGCCTTCGATCGCGGCCTGAAACTGACCGTCCTCTGGTCCTTCGGACTTGCCGGCCTAGCCGCGCTGGTCTTCCTGGCCCTCGGCCCATCGATTGTCGGGACGCTGACGACATCGCCCGACGTGCGGGCTACGGCGCTCGAATACCTGCCCTATGCCGCGATTTCGGGGCTGACAGGGGCGCTTGCCTATCTGATGGACGGGGTGTTCATCGGCGCCACCTGGTCCGGCGACATGCGCAACCGCATGCTGCTGGCCTTCCTCTGCTATCTGGCAATGCTCGCCGTGCTCGTGCCCGCGTTCGGCAATGCCGGCCTCTGGCTCTCGCTGAATGGCTTCCTCCTGTTCCGCGGCCTGTTTCTCGTGACGAGACTGAAGGCGAAAGCCGATCAGACCTTCCGGCCGGCCCAGTAGGCCAGGCGGCTGTCGCGTAGCTCGCGGATCGACGCTACCTGTTCGCGATCCAGAAGCTTCGAGAGGCCCCCGACGATGCTGGCCGCAAGGCCCGGGCCTTCATAGATCATGCTGGAATATAGCTGTACCAGGTCGGCGCCGGCGCGGATCTTTTCGAGCGCCGTTTCCGCCGAGGAAACTCCGCCGACACCGATGATCGCCATCGATGGGCCGACCCGCTGGCGCATGCGGGCGAGCACCGCCGTCGAGGCATCGAACAGCGGCTTGCCGGACAGGCCGCCCGCCTGCCCCGCCTGGCTCTTGTCCTTCAGCCCGTCGCGGGAAAGCGTTGTGTTGGAAACAATCAGCCCATCCAGGTCATGGGCCAATGCCTCTGCCGCGATGTCGTCCATGCCCTCTTCCGTCAGGTCGGGGGCAATCTTGAGAAAGACCGGGATCTTTCTGGCATTGCCTGCGGCCTGCGCATCACGCGCGGCGAGCACTGCGGATAGCAGGGCGGCCAGGCTCTCGCGCGCCTGGAGATCGCGCAGGCCCGGCGTGTTCGGCGACGAAATATTGACGGTGAAATAGCCGGCTAACGAATAGAAGCGGTGGATGCCGGCAACGTAATCGGCGGCTCGATCGGTGCTGTCCTTGTTGGCGCCGATGTTGACGCCGATCATGCCGGGATTGCGCAGCGCCGCCAGGCGCGCGTGGGCGGCATCGTGACCCTCATTGTTGAAGCCCAGCCGGTTGATGACGGCTTCGTCCTCGACAAGGCGGAAGATGCGCGGCTTCGGATTGCCCGGCTGCGGCTTCGGGGTCACGGTGCCGATCTCGGTGAAGCCGAAGCCGAGCTTCAGCAGCGCCTCCGGCACCTCGGCATTCTTGTCGTATCCGGCGGCCATCCCGAGCGGATTGGCAAATTCGAGGCCGGCCACCGTCTGGCGGAGGCGCGGATCGGCGGCAAGACGGCAGACCGGCAAGATTCCGGACTTCAGCGCTTTTATCGACAGGCCATGGGCCGTCTCGGGATCGACCATAAACAACCCGCGGCGGCCGACTGCCTTGAAGAGATCGATCATGGCAGCATCTCCGGAAACTGGTGGGTGCCGTCCTTGGCCAACGGCAGCGGCTCCACCCAGAGCGCAGACGATGTCGAAAGGGGCCCGTAGAGATGGGGAAACAGATCCCCGCCGCGCGACGGCTCGTATTTCAACGCGTCGCCCAGCACCTGCGCGTCGACGGCCACCAGCAGCAGGCCGGCCTGTCCCGCGAAATGGCGTGCTGCCGTTTCCTTCGCCTGCTCTGCGGTCGAGAAATGGATGTAGCCATCCGCCAGATCGATCGACGCACCGTGGAAGACGCCTTCAGCGCGGGCGTCCTGCCACAACGGTTCCGGTACGATCTTGTAAATCACGGCCATGGCGGCGCTCCCCAGCGAGAAAACTATTGTATGAGGGCTTTGCAGAAAAGGAGGCGGGATGTCCATCGCATGGCAGTAAATTATTGCGAAATAGGGGAGCTGCCTGACCGGAGGCCTCCGGTGGTGACAACGTCACGGTATCGGCTTCGATGGCCGGTGGGGAGTCTTGTGCCAGTGGAACGGGTTGGTGCGGAGCTCGACCACCGCGCGCCAGGCGGCGACCGACACCAGCATCCAGTAGAACGGCACGGTTAGCCATCGCCAGCCTATGCGCCGCTTTTCAGGCTCGATCATCGCCGCCGTACCGAGCAGCAGGAAGATGGCGTAGCTGCCAAGGATATTGCCGAAATCGATGACGAACATCATCATGTCGAAAAACGAAACCGCCTCTGTCGGGGCATGAAGCATCGTCATCGACGTCCGCAGCAGGAACAGCATGATCAGCGGATGGCCGAGCGACGAGACCAGCATCCCGCCGATCAGCAGCTGGAAGATCGCGAATGCCTTGAAGCCCATCTCTCGGCGAAGTTTGCCGGGATCGCGCATCAGGACCAGCCAGGTCTGCAGCCATCCCTTGAACCAACGGGTGCGCTGGCGGGACCAGATGCCGATGCCGGTCGGCGCATCCTCGATGGTCTGCCGCTCGATGACATCGGAGCGATAGCCGAGCCGATAGAGCCGCATGCCGAGATCTGCGTCTTCCGTGACGTTGAAGGGATCCCAGGCTCCCGATGCGCGCAGGATATCGGTGCGGAAATGATTGGAGGTGCCGCCCAGCGGCAGCGGCATGCGATGCCGCGCCAGCATCGGCAGCAAGGCGCGGAACAGGGCGGAATATTCGAGCGCGAACATGGCGCTGATCCAGCTCTCGCCGCCATTGCCGATGATCAGCGGTGCCTGCAGGCAGGCGACATCGGGCGGGGCCGTCAGGAATTTCGCATGCGCCTCCCGCAATTGCTGCGGATGCGGACGGTCCTCCGCATCGTAGACGGCAAGGTAATGGCCACGCGCGCCGGCAAGCGCGTAGGTCAGCGCCTTCGGTTTCGTGCGCGGTTGCATCGGCGGGACCGCGACGATCTCGAATTGCGGCCCCAGGACCTCTGCGTGCAAGGCCGCAAGCGTCTGCTCGTCGTCAGCCTCGCACACGAACTTGATGTCGAGCTTGGAGGCAGGCCAGTCGAGCCGCTTCAGCGTCGCCACCAGTTGCGGCACGATGTCGGCTTCGCGGTAGATTGCCACCATCACCGTATAGACGGGGCATTGGCCGGCGGGATCAGCAACTCGTTTCGGTCGCGGGCGGCGGCGCTGCAGCACGGCCCGGCCGCGCAGCATGAGCGTGCACATGTAGGAAAGGGACAAGATCACATGCAGCAATGTCTGGGTGATGGGATCGGCGATCAGTCCGACAGCCAGCAGGCTGAGCCCTACCCCGGCATAGAAGCCCTGATGGCCGTAAAAGACGACACGGGCGCTCAACCCGGGTTGGCTTTCGAACAACGCACCAATGGTGTGTCGGACCCGACGGCCCGCGCCCGCTTTCCATACGGCAGCACGGATTGCAGCGGGCGTGGTCACTACGAGGCTCCCCCTCAGCTGTGGATGGCGCGCCAGTAAGACAGCCACCTCAGCGAGCCGGTCGATCTGCGGGACGATGAGCGTCAGGGGCGGATGCAGCGGATGGCTGACACGCAATGTCGTCGGCCGCAGCAGTTGGCTGTCGAGCCCTGCGATATCGACGACGCTGCCGTCGCGGATCGTTCCGGTAAACGGCAGTCGCAAGGTCCGGGCGATCGCTCCGTAATAGGCATCGTCCCTGACGAGGCTGCCCGCGAGCAGTTCCTGTTCGACACGCGTTCCGTTGGAGAGTGCTGCTTCGGCCGCCGCCTCGATCGTCGGCTTGCCTATTCCGAGAGCCTGCAAGGCTGCTACCTCGGCTTGCAGTCGGCCAAAGAATCTTGGATGTTCGGCGTCCGCCGGGAGGACTTCACCGACGACATCGGATCGCGCAACAGTCGCTCTGCCTGCCGCCCCTGGCGGATATTCCCCGAAGCGCATCAAGATGATACATCCTTACGCAATGCAACGCCCGACGCCGCTTAACGCTGGACAATAATCATGCGCAGATTTAAATCACCCCTCAATATGCGGGGTTTTTACACGTCATGCGTGATCTTTTCTGCAGTTTTGTCGCCGCATACGGTTCGTGCGCAGGAGAAGCCCGACGTCGGCTTGCCGATCCTGTTCGATTCCCGCGAGCGCCTGCCAAAGCCGGATCTTTCGTCGCTGGTGCGCCTGCGCTTCCTGACGGCCACCGACTTCCCGCCCTTCGATTTCATGGACCAGTCCGGCAAGCTCTCCGGCTTCCATGTCGATCTTGCCCGCGAGATCTGCGCCGAGCTGGCGATTGCCGACAAATGCCAGATCCAGGCCTTGCCGTTCGGCGATCTGCGCCAAGCGCTCGCCGGCTCGCAGGGCGACGCTGTCCTGGCCGGCATCGCCGTGACACCAGAGCTGCGCAGCCAGTTTGCCTTCTCGCGACCCTATCTGATGCTGCCCGCCCGCTTCGTCCGCAAGCTCGGAACCGAGCTTAGCGGCAGCACAGCGGCGGCACTGGCAGGCAAGCGCGTCGGCGTCGTCAAGGAAACCGCCCATGCGGCGATGCTGAAAGCCTTTTTCCCCGCCATCACGCCTGTCGCCTTCGACGACAATGCGCAGCTTCTGTCCGCCGTGAAGACGGGCGCGGTGGATGCCGGCTTTGCGGACGGCCTGCAGCTGTCCTTCTGGGTTGCCTCGCCAGCGTCGGAGAAATGCTGCGCGCTGTTCGACGGCCCCTATCTTTCGCAGCAGTTCCTGGGCGAAGGCCTGACCGTCATGCTGCGCCAACAGGATACGGACCTGACGGCGGCCCTCAACCACGCGCTGGCGACCTTGTCGCGCAATGGACGATTGCAGGAAATCTATCGACGCTATTTCCCGACCAGTCTTTATTGAAAAAGTCCGGCGCTCAGGAATTGCGGTAGCGCGCAATGGCGCTCCGCTCGATGGCGGCGCAGGTCAGCTTGTCGAGCTGCAGTCGGTCGCGCAGCATCGCCAGCAGCCTGAGTTCCTCGGCCGTGACGGAGAAATCCGCCGCGGCGACCTCGACGGCAAGCGCGTAGGCCGTGTCGTAGAGCCTCGGCGGCACCGTATCGCGGATCGTCTCCAGCACGATATCAAGCCCCTCGGCACCGGAGAGCAGCGTGGCACAATCGCGCGACACCGCGATCAGCCGGTCTTCGTCGAACCCCTTGAATACCGGCAGCGCCTCGATCAACTCGCCGATCCGCCCCAGTTCCCGGTCGTTCATGCTGCGGTCGACGGCCGATGCCATGACCATGACGTAGATCAGGGCTTCCTGAGCGGAAAGCTGTGCGTTCATGATTGGTGTCCCTTCTGATTTCCCGGAGAGTAGGAAGTCAAATCGGCGATAACAAGGGCTGCAAACAAATCCGAGCGACCCCGCGCCCTGCGCCTCAAATTGGATTGAGCGGATCTTCCTTCGGAGGCGTCGGCGCCAGCGTCGACTGGTGCTTCTTGCGGGGATCGTTGCCGTAGAGGCCGAGACCTGCCTTGCGGGCCTCGTCTGCGGCGGCCGCGAACGGCGAGCCCGAGGCCACTTCCGCCCAGCCATTGCGGGCCAGCCAGTCGCCGAGGTTGACGCGGGCAAAGCGGCAATCGGCGGTGATGGATCCCTTCCACGCCGGATCGGCCACGTCACAGGTGATCGTCCGTCCGAGCAGGAAGGTGCGAAGCGCAGTGCGCGCCAGGGTGCCGCAGGGCCACTCCTTGCCGTTCGGGCCGGTACAGCTGCGATCCGGATCTGTGGGCACGATGCCGGCCAGCTGCACGCTGCGGCCGCCGACGGTGAGGATGCCGGCACGCTCGGCAAAGGGTCTCGCCAGGTCGATCGGCTTCAGGTCGCCATTCGGTTGTTCGATTGTCGCCGGATCGCTGGCGGGTTTTTCAGGCTGCGGCGCCAGCGCTGCCGATTGTGTCGGGGATGCCTGGTCGTTCGAAGGCGTTGCCGGTCCGATCGCGGTCGCCTGACGTCGGCTGGCATCGGACGGCGATGCCTCGGCACTGGCGAGCCTCTCCTCGGCAGGCGGTCGCGGCCGCGCCAGGGGCGTCGGAACCGAGGCCGCAAGCGGTGTCGGCGGCGTCGGTGGCGTTTCCGCCATGGGCGGCGTCGGTGGTGGCAATGGTGTCGGCGCGGGCGACGGGGTCATGCGCTCGGAAATGGCGCGGTCTTCCGCCTGCGACGAGGGTGGCTCGTTTACAGCCACAGGCGGCGTTCGCTCGGGCTGGGCCGGCGGCGGGCTCGCGGCGTTCGGAGCAGCCGCTGCCGGCGGACCGGCAGGCGGTGGCGATGCGACGACGGGCGGCGTGGGCACGGTCGCCTCGGCCGTCGACGGGGCCGGTACCGGGGTCGGCTCAGGCGCCGGCGCGGCAACGACGGGAGGCGGAGCCGAGGGGGCTGCCGGGACCGATGGCGGCATGTCGGCAGCCGCAGGCGGAACGGGTGCAGCTTTGTATGTCGACGCGGCCGGTAGCTCGGTCGTCGTCACCGGCGGAGCGCTCCCCGCGGGTTCGCCCGTCCCTTGCGACGGGGGCGAAGTCGGAGACGGCTGCGCCGTTGCGGGTTGTGGAGGGCTCGGCGCAGGGGCTGGCGACGGAGCGATGGGCGCAGGGGCTGCCGGCTTTTCAGGCGGTGCATCGGCCGAGGCGACCTGCACCTTCGGATCGCCGAAGGTGATGTGCGGCTGCAGGTTCATGGCGGTCAGCCCGACATAGACCAGAACCAGGACCGCTACGGTGCCTGTCACACCGGTCAACAAACTGGGGGAACGCATCAAGACAACTTTCCTATTGGCTCGCCCAGATGATGCGCGCCATCCATTCCACATCGACGAGCTCGATGCTCCTGTTGGCATGGGCCGGATTGAGCGACAGAAGCTCGATCGACTTCGGGCTCTGGCGCAGCAACACCTTGGCCATGACCTCGCCCTCGCGCGTCTTGACCACGACCCGGTCGTTGCGCCTGACCTGCGCGCCAGGCTCGACGATCAGCACGTCGCCGTCGCGATACAAGGGCATCATGCTGTCGCCCTGAACTTCCAGCGCATACACGCCGGCTTTCTGCGCCGGGGTGGCCGGAAATTCGACCACATCCCAACCCTGCCCGGCCGGAAAGCCGCCATCGTCGAAAAAGCCGCCGGCCCCCGCCTGGGCGAAGCCGAGCAAAGGGATAGAGCCCGCCTGGGGCGGAAAGGCACCGTCCGGCATTCCAAGCGACATCGAACCCGGTCGAAGCAGCTCCATGAACTGCTCGACGCTGGCACCGGTCGCGTCCAGCACCTTGGAAATGGATTCCGTCGACGGCCAGCGCTGCCGACCGTCGGCACTCAGTCGCTTCGATTTGTTGAAAGAGGTGGGATCGAGGCCGGCACGCCGGGCAAGACCGGATGGAGTGAGGTCATGCCGCTCGGCAAGCCCATCGATTGCACTCCATATCTGATCGTGTGACAGCATCGCCGCTTGGCCCTTGAGATCCGGGCGTCAAATCCCATTCCACGCGCGAGGTTAATCGAAGTGTTAACGTTCGTAAAGATGCCCAGAGGAATAAAATCCTCTGCTTCGAATGTTTTTTGCAGCCGTGCCTACTGGTCAGTGTGCCCACATCATTACCGTCCGTGCTAAAGATCTGCCGGCTCGTCCGCAATCTTATTGGGAGATTAGATGATCTGGAGCGGGTCAAGGAATCGAACCCTCGTATTCAGGTTGGGAAGCTTCCAGAACATTCTATCATTTCAGGTCGCCGTTTCACTGGATGATTTCTTCGCTGGCCCGTTCCGGCGAGGAAATTGACACGTCAGTGATGCCAACGAAACGCGTACAGGAGGCAAATGGGGCGCTGTAGCGATCCCCCATGCCGTTGTGAAATAACGTAGTATTTTCAGAGATTTTAAGTCTAAAGACGCCATTGATATGTCTCGCAAATTCGCACAACCGCTCGAACCGGAACCAGTGTCCATGTCATCAGGGTCATTGGTTAACGTCCGTTGACCGAATCTAGAGTTTCGGGTTGTAAAAACGTACTTTTAACTGGAAGAATGCGTACACACTTTGCTTCTTAGTTGAAGGGCATGAAGAGTGATTTCCAAGAAGTTGTTTTACCCGCTGGATGCCATCCGAGGCATTATGGCGATCTGCGTCATGTTTAGACACAACGACGTTTTCATCGAGCCATATTTTCCGCAGTTAACATATATGGCCGTAGATGTATTTTTCTTATTGAGCGGAATAGTAATTTGTCAGAATTACGAACACAAGCTCATTTCGAAATCAATGAGTAATCGTACGTTTATGATCGCTCGACTTCTTAGGATATGGCCGCTCTACATGCTCGGCTCGCTGATAGGACTGGCAGCACTTATGCTAGGATCAAGCGGCGACTTAAATATCTCCAAAGGCTTGATATATTTAGCATTGGCTATCTTCCTAATTCCTAACCCCCTGCTTTTTGGCGGAGATATTTACCCTTTGAATAGCCCCGCGTGGTCCCTGATCATTGAGCTGGTGGCCAATGCCTTCTACGGAGCGTTTGCGCGGCATTTATCTACCGCCCGACTGATCGCCATCGTCATGGTGAGCGCTGGCGGCATTATAGGCGCCTCGTTCGCCGGTCCTCAATACAACATCGATGTCGGTTTTCACCTTAAATTGCTACACGTTGGTTTATTCCGTGTTGGGTTTTCGTTCTTTTTGGGCGTTCTTCTGTATCGAGCTTATTCGAGCCAGAAGCTCGCTCATCTGACAGGCGCGAAAGCCAATGCTGTATCTATAATGATTATTGCAGTCATATCAGCGATTATCATACTTCTTTATCCGAGCATAAGATCAGAACGCTACGTCGATTTGATATGTGTTGGCGTCATTTTCCCAGTCCTCATATACATCCTTCTGCACTGCGACATGAATGGGACGGCAGCGCGGTCCGCCAGATTTTTGGGTCTGACCTCATACGCGGTTTACGCGATACATGCACCGCTTGGACGCCTATTAGAGGCGATCAATGGCTATCTGCCAGTCGATTTCATCGCTAGCGCCGCCCCGTGGGGCGGGGCGGCGCTAGTTATTTTTGTGGTCGGGCTGAGCTATGTTTTGGATCTGTATTACGACACCCCTGTTCGCAGAGCTTTAGCTGGGCCGCTAGGGGTGCTCAGGGCGCCGGCGCCGTGACCGATGTGTTTGCGGCAACCGGGTCGCTTGAAGATGCCGGTGTTTTGGCGACCCAAACCACCACAAAAATGACCCAACGCCACAGTCGTGGCGATGGATTGGCGGCGAACCGCAAGTTTGCCGAATCAAGAGCCGGGAACAGACGCTGAAACGCCTGTGAGACGCCCATGAAACGAATTTATTGCAAGTCATTGACTTTGCTGGAGCGGGTGAAGGGAATCGAACCCTCGTATTCAGCTTGGGAAGCTGCTGCTCTACCATTGAGCTACACCCGCGCAGCGGCAAGCCTTCCAACAGTTCGGGCGGGCTGTCAAGACGCAAAGGCCGGTGCTTGCTGCCTCCTAGAGGCGGAAATGCTTGGAGAGTTTCAGGCCTTGCGCCTGGTAGTTAGAGCCGGCGCTGGTGCCGTAGAGGCTGGCGGGGAGTTCGAGCATGTGTTCGTAGACGAGGCGGCCGACGACCTGGCCGTCCTCGAGGATGAACGGCACTTCGTGGCTGCGCACCTCGAGCACGGCGCGGCTGCCGCGCCCGCCGGCCGGCGCATGGCCGAAGCCGGGATCGAAGAAGCCGGCATAGTGGACGCGGAATTCGCCGACCAGGGGGTCGTAGGGGGTCATCTCGGCGGCGTAGTCGGGCGGCACGTGCACTGCTTCTCGCGACACGAGGATGTAGAATTCGTCGGGGTCGAGGATCAGTTCGGTGCGGCCTCGGCTGTAGAGCGGCTCCCAGAAGTCGAAGATGTCGTGCTGGGCCTTCTTGTCGACGTCGACCACAGCCGTGTGGTGCTTGCCGCGATAGCCGATCAGGCCGTCCCGGTCGCCGGTAAGGTCGATCGACAGGGCAATGCCGCCGCCGGTCACGTTCGGCGTCTTGCTGGCGACCAGCGTCTCGGTCTCGTGCAGCGAAAGCAATTCCGGCTCGGACAGCATCGCATGGCCGATGCGGAAGCGGATCTGCGACAGGCGCGAGCCGCGACGCACGACGATCGGGAAGGTTCGTGGCGAGATTTCCAGGTAGAGCGGACCGGAATAGCCGGCCGGTATCTTGTCGAACTCCTGGGCGTAGTCGGTTATGACGCGGGTGAAGATGTCGAGACGACCGGTCGAGCTCTTCGGGTTGGCCGAGGCCGACATGTCAGCGGGCAGGTCGAGACGCTCCATTAGCGGCACGATGTAGACACAGCCGGTCTCGAGCACGGCGCCCTCGGACAGGTCGATCACATGCAGGCTCAGCCTGTCGAGCTTGTCGGAGACGAGGTTGGTCGGACCCGGCATGAAACTGGCGCGGACCCGGAAGGCCTTGGCCCCGAGCCTGAGGTCAAGGCTCGCCGGCTGGATCTGATCGAAGTCGAGATCTCTTTCGGTCGTCAGCCGGCCCTTTTCGAAGAGGGCGGCAATGGCGCGATCCGCCAAGATTCCAGTGTCGCGAGCCATCTGCTCAATCCTTGTTTTGTCGCAGACAAAACCATATACGGGCCTTGTTTTGCCGCAGACAAAACCAAATGCAGGGAATTGACGCAAGCGGCCAACGGCAGTATTGCAGTCTTATCCCGTGGTGATTTGGCCGGTCGGCTTGCAGCCACGTTAAATAAGTAGCTAAAAAGACCGGGTTGAAAACCGGTCTGCTTGTGCGACCGGTTTTTTTGTATCACGAAGGTGGTGATGGCATGACCAAGACTTGGCGCCCCGCAACGCAACTCGTTCACGGCGGCACGCTGCGCTCGCAGTTCGGCGAGACATCCGAAGCAATCTATCTGACACAGGGCTTCGTCTACGACAGCTCGGAAGCGGCCGAAGCCCGCTTCAAGGGCGAGACGGAAGGCTTCATCTACGCCCGCTACGGCAGCCCGACCAACGACATGTTCGAAAAGCGCATGTGCATGCTCGAAGGTGCCGAGGAGGCACGCTCGACAGCTTCGGGCATGGCCGCCGTTTCAGCCGCCATCCTCTGCCAGGTGAAAGCCGGCGACCATATCGTGGCTGCCCGCGCCCTGTTCGGTTCCTGCCGCTGGGTCGTCGAGAC
>CAZZZI010000132.1:0-141 GCA_964658415.1 uncultured Sphingomonas sp.
GGGCCGCCGACCGAGGCGCTTGCACCACCGTTCACGCCTTGGCTACCGCCGACCGATGCGCCTGCACCTGCATTGACACCATTGGCGCCGCCGACGTTGGCGCCCGCCCCGGCATTGACGCCGCTACCGCCGACATTGGCG
>CAZZZI010000132.1:151-12921 GCA_964658415.1 uncultured Sphingomonas sp.
GCCCGCACTGATGCCGCCTATGGAGGCTCCGACTCCGACGCCCAGTCCGCGACCGCCACCGAGAGAAGCGCCGCCGCCGAGACCAAGTCCTCCGCGATTGGATCCTCCTTGCTGCTGTGCGTGAACAGAGGTGGCGAGGGTTGCCACTGAGAGAAAGAGAGCAAGCGAAATGCTATTTCCAAGATTTTGCATGATAACTATCCTCGTTGGTTGAGCCTGCGACGGATGTCACGGGCGGAACTAGATCGAGGAGCGCGCGCTTCCTGTTTGGGCGGACGACAGACATCTGTCGAACCGTCAAACATCAACGTCTTCTAAATTACTAAAGTTTCATGTTCCGGTACGCGCGCTTTGTCTCAGGCGTTATATAACAAACGCTTTCTGAATGACGCGTCGGGATGTCCTGAAGTGGGACAAGATCGCCCTGCTGGCGCTGGCAGCCCTATGCAACAGCGGTTTCTCTTGCCACGAGCCTTCCGTCTGCCATCGCATAGCACCGGTCGAAGGTATCGCCGGGCGGCTTTGCGTGGGTGGCAAGGATGACGGTTCTGCCGGCCGCAAGGACGCCGAGATCCTTGAAGAACGCACGCTCCGTCTCCGGATCGAGATTGGAGGTCGGCTCGTCCAGGACGAGGATCTGCGCGCGGGAGAGAAGCGCCCGCGCCAGGCAGAGACGGCGCGCCTGGCCGGCGGAGAGTGTCCAGCCCTTCTCGCCGACATAGCCGTCCAGCTGGTCCGGCAACTGGCGCACGACATCGCCGAGCCTGACGGCGTCGAGCATCTGCCAGAGACGCCGGTCATCGGCATGGGGATCGCCCATCAGCAGATTGTCCCGCAGGCTGCCCATGAACACCTGCGTATCCTGGGTCAGCAGGGCGATCCGGCGATGCAGCTCATCCTGCCTGAGCGAACGCAGATCGACACCGCCGAGCGAAATGGTGCCGGACTGCGGATCGAAGAGGCGCAGCAGCAGCGCCATCAGGGTCGATTTGCCAGAGCCGCTGGCGCCGAGGATCACGATGCGTGATCCTGCCGCAACGTGGAGATCGAGGCTTCGCAGAACCGGCCTGTCGGCTTCGTGCCCGAATGTCACGGCGTGGAAGGTGATGCTGTTGCCTTCCGGCATCGCCACCGGCCGCGCCGGATCGACCACTGCAGGCGAGCTGTCGGCAACCGCGCGTATCTGTTCTGCGGCAGCAATCGAGGCGCTCAGGCGCGATACGCTGCGGACGATGGCGCTCGTCGCCTCGAAGCTTGCAAGCGTCGCCAGCAGCAGCCCGACCAGCAAGGGGCCACCGATCTCACCGCGTTGAAAGCCCTCGATGCCGAACCACAAGACACCAATCAGCGCCACGCCGGCCAGAAGCTGGACGATGGCGCTGGCAATGCTACCGCGCAAGGCGAGACGCCGACGGGCGACGCCGACGGCGCGCGCAGCGGCGTCGAATTGGCGCTCTGCCATCGCCGTTTGGTCGAAGACGATGAAGTCAGCCAGGCCGTCCATGCTTTGCAGGACGGCGCCGCGGGCCGCAGCCGAGGCCGCGACCACGAGCCGCCCCTGTGCCCGCGTCGCCGCAATCAGGCAGGCGGGCACCACAAGTGTGGCTGTCGTCAACGCTACGGCATAGACCAGCGCACCCTGGGGGATGTACCAGGCGAGAACCGCCGTCATGACGGACCCGAGCGCGAGCGCAATCAGCACCGGACCGATAGCAACGAGAAAGGCCGTGTCGAGCGTATCGATATCGGCTGTCAGCCGGCTGACGAGGTCGCCATGGCTTACACGATTGTCCTTCAGCGGCATCAGGGGGACCAGCCGCGCAAAGAGCCAGCCCCGGAGATCGGCGAGCAGCCAGAGCGTCGCATCGTGGCCGGCCAGCTTTTCCCCATAGCGGGCACCGATACGGATCAGCGAAAAGCCGCGGATCAGCGACGACGGACCGAACAGGTTGAAGCTTGCTGCCGCCGTGGTCAAAGCTGCCGCTGTCAGGAACCATCCGGATACGCCGAGAAGGGCGATGCCGGCCACCAGCGTCAGCGCGCCCAGGAAGAAGGCCAGCCCGAAGCGCGAAGCCTGATTGCGAAAGAGCGGAAGGAAGGACAAAAGCGCCGTCATGCGGCTGTCTCCTCAAGGGCAGCCGGTGTCTTCGGCTTCGGCCGCACCACTGGCAGGATATCGGCGCCGGCGATGCGGAACACATGGGCGAAGCGATCCGCCACGGCGATCGAATGGGTGGCGACCAGCAGCGTCCGGCCGCGGGCAAAGGATTGAAGCGCGCCGAGGACACGGCTTTCGGTTTGGCTGTCCAGATGGGCGGTCGGCTCGTCCAGGACGATAAGGCGGGGATCGCGCAGGAAAATGCGCGCCAGCGCAATCCGCTGCGCCTCGCCGCCCGAAACGCCGTGCCCGCCCTCGCCGAGGGCAGTCTCCAGCCCCGCCGGCAGCTCCCTCGTAAAGTCGAGAACGCCAGCGAGCTCGGCTGCCCGCAAAACGTCGCCCTCGCTTGCGAAGGACGCGCCGAAGCGGATATTTTCGGCGATCGTTCCCGCAAGCAGGAGCGGACGCTGGCCGAGGAAAGCCACCTCGCTGCGCAGCTGGCTGTTGTCGATGGCCGGCAGCGCCCTGCCGTCGAGACAGATGCGTCCCTCGAATGCCCGCAACCCGACGATGGCCTCCAGCAGCGTCGACTTGCCGATACCGCTCTCGCCGAGCAGGGCCGCATGCGAACCAGCCGCCAGAGAAAGGGTTGCATGCTCGAGAAGCCGGCGGCCGCCATCGGGGGTGGAGAGCCCCAGGCCGGAGACCACGAGACTGGCCCCACCGCCCTGACGCAGCACGACTGCCGGTGTGACCGGTGTTTCGGCGGCGCGTTCCGGAAGCGTGCCGAACAGCGACGCAATTTCGACGATGGCCGCCTTGGCGGATTGCCGGTCGTGATAGTGGGCGGCCAGCAACCGTAGCGGCTGGTAGACTTCGGGCGCCATGAGCAGGCAGAACAGCCCCGCCTGCAGCGTGAAGGGCGTTGCCCTGAAATGCAAGAAGCCGAGATAATTGAGACCGACATAGAGGGCGACGCCGGCGACGCCGAGCGCGGCAAAGAATTCCAGCACCGCCGAAGACAGGAAAGCGATACGCAGCACGCGCAAGGTGCGCAGGCGCAGGTCGTGGCTGGCATCCAGCACCTTTGCTGTCTCGCTCTCGGCGCGGCCGAAAAGTTTCAGGGTCAGGATACCGCGCAGCCGGTCGGCAAAGAAGCCGGACAGGCGGGACATCGCCCGCGCCTGCGCATCGGTGGCCGCCTGCGCCCCCCATCCGACCAGCGCCATGAAGACCGGAATAAGCGGTGCCGTAAGGAGAAACAGGAGGGCCACGAACCAGTCGACCGGCATCACGGCGATGGCAAACACCAGCGGCAGAATAGCCGCCTGGATCATTGCCGGGAAAAATCGTGCGAAATAGCCATCCAGCGCGTCCGTCTGGTCGATGATGGCAGAGCTGAGCGCGCCAGACGATCGCCGCGCCATCCAGTCCGGGCGCTGATCGAGAATATGCCGGTGCAGCAACCGGCGCAGATGCAGCTTGATGCGCTCCGCCGCCACGATGCCGGCGCTCTCCGCGCCAAGCGCGAGCCCGGTCCGCAGGATGTAGATGCCGATGAACAGACAGATGGCCGGCAGTATCTCGGCGGCGGACTGCCGCTGCACGATCACCCGATCGAGGATCCGCGCCAGCAGAAACGCCTGGCCCACCAGCAGCAGGCCGGCCACCATCGGCAGGGTGCAGGCGACGAGCATGGCCTTGCCGCCCTGCCGTTGCAGCTGCGACAGCCACGCTCTCTGATTGCTACCGTCCTCTGCCGTCATTGCTGTCCTCGACTGCCGCCCGGGTTCTGATCCCGTGAAGGCCATGCTGCTTTCACTGGCACAAGTCAGTGCCCGAGCCGCCATGGGGAGGCATTGACATAAATCAATGCGTGTCCCCGGGGCGCGGCGTAGCAACCTGCAGGCCCGGCATCCGGCCGGCACACTGATAGGAACGCGCGCATGATCGACTTCACCGTTGTGGATTTGGCACGCCTGCAATTTGCGGCGACCGCACTTTACCACTTTCTCTTTGTCCCGCTGACGCTGGGCTTGTCCTTCCTCATGGCGATCATGGAGAGCGTCTATGTCATGACCGGCCGCGAGGTCTGGCGGCGCATGACGCTGTTCTGGGGTACGCTGTTCGGCATAAACTTCGCCATGGGCGTGGCCACCGGCATCGTCATGGAATTCCAGTTCGGCATGAACTGGAGCTATTACAGCCACTACGTCGGCGACGTCTTCGGCGCGCCGCTGGCCATCGAGGGCCTGATGGCCTTCTTCCTCGAGGCAACCTTCATCGGCCTTTTCTTCTTCGGATGGGACCGGCTGCCGAAAGCCGGACATCTGGTCGTGACATGGCTTGTCGCGCTGGGCGCCAATCTCTCGGCTCTGTGGATCCTGATCGCCAATGGCTGGATGCAGAACCCGGCCGGCGCGACCTTCAATCCGGACACGATGCGCATGGAAGTGTCGGATTTCGCCGCCGTCCTGTTCAACCCGGTCGCACAGGCGAAATTCGTTCACACCGTCAGTGCCGGCTATACCACGGGCGCCATGTTCGTGATGGCCGTCAGCGCCTGGTTCATGCTGCGCGGCCGCCATCTCGACATGGCAAAGCGCTCGATGGCGGTTGCCGCCAGCTTCGGTATCGCCTCCGCATTGTCGGTCGTCGTGCTCGGTGACGAAAGCGGCTATGTCGCAACCGAACACCAGAAGATGAAGATCGCCGCCATGGAGGCGATGTGGCATACCGAACCGGCCCCCGCCGGCCTCACCATCTTCGCCGTGCCGGGCAAGGACGGCAACCGCTACGAGGTCAAGATCCCCTGGATCCTGGGCCTGATCACAACACGCAGCCTCAGCACCGAAGTCCCCGGCATCCTTCCGCTCGTCGAACACGCCAAGGTGCGAATCCGCAACGGCATGATCGCCGCGACCGAACTCGACGCCATCCGCAAGGATCCGAAGGACCAGGCCGCCCGCGCCTCCTTCGCGCAGAACTGGCCCGACCTCGGCTATGCCCTGCTCCTGAAGCGCTACCGTGAAGACGTCCAGAACGCCACGCCCGAGCAGATCGACCAGGCCGCCCGCGACACGATCCCAGACGTTACCACCCTGTTCTGGTCGTTCCGCATCATGGTCGCACTCGGCCTTTACATGATCGCGTTTTTTGCCACCGCCTTCGTGCTCAGCAGCCTGCATAAGCTCGGCAACAACAGGACCCTTCTCAAGATTGCCGTCTGGAGCCTGCCGGTTCCGTGGCTTGCCATCGAATCCGGCTGGCTGGTGGCGGAATACGGCCGTCAGCCCTGGGCCATCGAGGGTGTGCTGCCGACCTTCTACGCCGCCTCGGGTCTCAGCGTGATCGACATGCTGATCAGCCTCAGCTTCTTCCTGGTCCTCTATACCTCCCTTCTGGTCGTCATGATCTTCCTGATGCTGAAGACCATCAAGGCCGGTCCCGGGGACTACGCCATGCTCGACGGATCCGCGAAACCAACCCGGGTGCCCGAAAGCGCTGCAGCCTAATCACCGCCAAGCGCAGAGAGAACGATGATGACCACAATTCCCTTGGACTATGAAATACTGCGAATGATCTGGTGGGCCCTGCTCGGCATCCTGTTGATGGGATTTGCCGTGATGGGCGGCAACGATCTCGGCGTCGGCGCGCTGCTTCCCTTCGTCGCCCGCACGGACGAAGAGCGGCGTGTCGTCATCAACCTCGTCGGCCCGACCTGGGAAGGCAATCAGGTCTGGCTGGTGCTGGGTGGCGGTGCCATCTTCGCCGCCTGGCCGGCCCTCTATGCCGTCTCCTTCTCCGGCTTCTACCTCGCCATGATCACTATCCTGCTGGCGCTCATCCTGCGTCCTGTCGCCTTCAAGTTCCGCGGCAAGATGAAGGATCCGAGCTGGCGGGCAACCTGGGACTGGGCGCTGTTCATCGGCGGCTTCGTGCCGGCGCTGATCTTCGGCGTGGCTGTCGGCAACGTCCTGCTCGGCGTTCCCTTCGATCTCGACGGAACCCTGCGCCCCAGCTACACCGGCAATTTCTTCGGTCTGCTGCGTCCCTTCGCCCTGCTCGCAGGCCTGCTCAGCGTATCCATGCTGGTTGCCCATGGGGCAGCGCTCATCACGCTGCGGACAGAGGGTCGCGTTGCACAGCGGGCTCGCCTCTACGGCCGCCTCGCTGCGCTGGCGAGCATCGTCCTGTTCGCGATCGGTGGTCTCTGGGTCGGCCTTGCCATGGACGGATACGTCGTCACCAGCGTCCAGGATGCGCTTGGCCCGTCCAATCCGCTTTCGAAGACGGTCACTCTCGCCGCCGGCGGCTGGCTCGGCAACTACGGTGCCCATCCCTGGATGATTGTCGCTCCCGTCCTCGGCTTCCTCGGTTCGCTGCTCGCGCTTGTCGGGCTGTCAGGCAGGGCATCCAAGACGGCTCTCCTCGGCACCACCGTCGCCATCGTCGGCATCATCGCGACGGCAGGCCTGTCGCTCTTCCCCTTCCTGCTGCCAAGCTCGATCCATCCGGGCGCGAGCCTGACGGTCTGGGATGCATCGTCGAGCCATCTGACGCTGTTCATCATGCTGGTCTGCACGATCATCTTCCTGCCGATCATCCTGCTCTACACGGGCTTCGTCTTCCGCGTCATGCGCGGCACGGTGACGACAGCCTCGCTCGGCCGCAACCCCAACGCCTACTGAGGAGACAACGATATGTGGTATTTTTCCTGGATCCTCGGCGTCGGCCTGGCCTGCTCCTTTGCGATCCTCAACGCGATGTGGTTCGAGATGCGCGAGGATCGCCAGCTGGCAGTCGTGCCCTCCAAGCCGCTGCGGGACAAAGACGGCAAATGAGCAGCCGTGACGACATCGTGCGGCGCTATGCAGCCCTGGCTGTGCCGCGTTACACATCCTATCCGACGGCCGCGGAATTTTCCGCGGCCGTCACCCCCGATGACCACGCCCGCTGGCTGTCGCGCGTCCCCGCCGGCCAGCGGATTTCGCTCTACCTGCATGTTCCCTACTGCCGCGAGCTTTGCTTCTACTGCGGCTGCCACACCAAGATCGCCCGCCGCGACGATGTCATCGAAACCTACAGGCAGGCGCTGGAGGCCGAAATAGAGACGGTCGCCGGCCATCTCGGCAGCAGGCTTTCCGTGGCGCGGCTGCATTGGGGCGGCGGCACACCCAGCATTCTGGGCGCACCCGGCATGGCTTCGGTGCTGGAGGCCCTCCACAGGCATTTCGATTTCGAGCCATCCGCGGAGCACGCCGTCGAGCTCGACCCACGCTATGTCAGCGCCGCGCTGGCTGGCGACCTTCGCAGCATGGGTGTCAACCGGGCAAGCCTCGGCGTGCAGGACACGGACCGGAAGGTGCAGGCCGCCATCGGCCGCATCCAGCCCATCGAAGCCATCCGATCCGCCGTGACGCAACTGCGGGCCGCCGGCATCGACCGGCTCAATTTCGACCTGATCTATGGGCTACCGATGCAGACGGTGACCTCGCTCGAGCAAACCTGTGAGGCCGTCGCGGATCTCGGTCCGGATCGCATCGCATGCTATGGTTATGCCCACATGCCGGACCGCAGGGCCAACCAGCGGCAGATCGATGGCAAAAACCTTCCCACGTCTTCCGACCGGATGGCGCAGGCCGCCACCGTGTCCGCCGAACTCCTGCGCCACGGATTTCAGGCGGTTGGGCTCGATCATTTCGCCAGGCCGGACGACAGCCTCGCGCTCGCCGCGAACCGGCAGCAGCTGCACCGTAATTTCCAGGGCTATACCGACGACGACTGCCCGATGCTGATCGGCTTCGGTGCTTCGGCGATTTCGAGGCTGCCTGATGGCTACGTCCAGAACATGGCGGACAACCCGCGCTACTGTCGAACCGTCGACGAGAAAAGACTGGCCAGCGTCAGGGGGTGCCACATGAGCGCCGACGACCAGACGCGCGCCAGGATCATCGAAGCGCTGATGTGCAATTTTTGCGTCGATCTCGGCCAGGTCGCTGCCGGCCACGACTTTGCGGACGAAATGACAGCGCTTCAGCCGATGATCGACGATGGCCTGGCCACGGCGCATGAAGGGGTGGTGGCCATGACGGCCGAGGGACGTTCCGTCGTGCGCGTCGCTGCCGCGATCTTCGATCGCTATCGATGGGACACGACCAGCCGCTTCAGTCTCGCGGTCTGAGATCGCTGTCGGAATCAGGCCGGCAGCGGGAGCCAGCCCTCAGAATGGCTGGTCCGAAGCCGTCCCGACCTGGGGGGCAGGACCGTTCAGCCGGGCCATGCATTGCACGAACTCCGGATAGAGCGTCTGCACACGCGACACCGGGACGATCCAGGCCGGCTCGTTGCCGGAAAAGGTCAGCTGCAGATCGGGTCTCCCCTGGAAAGCCTCCGTGATCAGCCGCTTGGTCGGACCGTCTGTGGTCTTGCCGTCCTTGGTGAAGAGTTGAAGAGTCCTGCCATCGAAAAACGTGGCTGGCGCGGCATGATTGCGTTTGCCATCGACGATGGTGACGACCGTGGCCGTGCCGGCGGGGATCGTCCAGCCGTCCTTGGCGACGAGCCAGCGCGTGGCCGTGTGGCTCGCGCGGAATTCGACCGTGCTGCCGAGATGACTGTCCCAGACCAGGCGGCAGTAGGGCCCGTCAGTGCCGGTCTCGAAGCCGACGGACCACTGGTTGAGCTGGGCCATCCACTCGGTCTGCGCAGAGGCCAGGCCCGGAAACACTAGCAACCCGATCATCGCGGCGTAACGGTAAAGGCGGATCGACATGGCAAGCTCCAGCGTAGTTTAGAATACGCTAGCGCAAAGGGATCAACATTTTGTCAATCCGGACCGGCCATCGTCTCCGGCATCAATCGAGCAGCTCACGCAGCCGCACGGCGAGTTCGCGCGCCGTGTAGGGCTTCTTCAGCCAGCTTGCATCGTTCGACATCTCCCCCTCGGCAATTTCTGGCGAGGCATAGCCCGATGTGAAGAGGATCTTGACGTCCGGTCGCAGCATGCGCACCTTCTTGGCGAGCTTGTCGCCGGGCATGCCTCCGGGCATCGCGATGTCGGTCAGAACCAGTGCGATATCGGGCGCCTTTTCAAAAAGGGACAGTGCGTCGGGGCCGTTCGCAGCCTCCACCACCCGGTAACCGGCATCCTCCAGCCGCGCGACGACGACGCGGCGCACGCGCGGATCGTCTTCGGCGACAAGGATGAGCTCGCTCCCGCGCGGGCCATCCCCGACCGCTGCCTCGACGGGGATTTCGGCAGGCGGCGCCTCGCGCAGGGCCGGCAGGAATATCCGGACGCTGGTGCCGCTTCCGGGCGCGCTCTCGAGCTCGACATGGCCGCCGGACTGCTTGGCGAAGCCATAGACCATGCTGAGGCCGAGGCCCGTTCCCGCACCCATGCTCTTGGTGGTGAAAAACGGCTCGAAGGCATGCTTCCTGACCTCTTCGGACATTCCCTCGCCGGTATCCGCTACCAGGATCAGCACATAATCCCCGGTGCGGACATGGGGATAGCGCGTGACGTAGTCGACATCGAGCCTGACCCGGCTGATCTCGATCGTCAGCCGGCCGCCTTCCCTCATCGCGTCCCGGGCGTTCAGCGCCAGGTTGAGAAGCGCATTCTGCAGCTGCGATGTGTCCACCATGGCAAGATTGGACGACCCGGAGACGACGGTCCTGAGTTCGACGGTTTCGCCGAGCGTCCGCCGCAGCAGCTCCGAAAAGCTGCCGACCAGCTGTCCGATATCGGCTGCCTTCGGATGCAGGGGCTGCCTGCGGCCGAAGGCAAGCAGCTGGGCCGTGAGCTTGGCACCGTCTTCGGCGGCATATTGGGCCTCGCGCAGCAACGAAAGCTGTCTCTCGTCGCGCAGCTTGGCTTCCAGCATCTCGAGATTGCCGCTGATCACGGTCAGCAAATTGTTGAAATCGTGGGCGAGGCCGCCGGTCAGCTGCCCGACCGCTTCCATCTTCTGCGCCTGGCGCAATTCTTCCTCGATCCGGTGCCGGCTGGTGAGGTCGCGGATGAAGCCGGTGAAAATCCGCTCGCCGTTGGAAAGGGCCTCGCCGACGGATAGCTCCATCGGAAAGACCGACCCGTCCTTGCGCTGGCCGGTGACGACCCGTCCGTAGCCGATGATGCGGCGCTCGCCGGTCTCCATGTAGTGGGAGAGATAACCGTCATGGGAATCGCGATCGGGTTGCGGCATCAGTTCACGAACGTTCCGGCCGCAGATCTCGTCGGCCCGGTAACCGAAAAGGCGTTCGGCAGCGGCGCTGAAGGAGGTGATCTTCCCATGCTCGTCGATGACGACCATGGCCTCCGGGACCGTCTCCAGGATGGACCTGAGGTGGACCTCCCGGCTGGCAAGCTCGCCTTGCGCATGGCGCAGGGCGGTAACGTCGTTGTTGGTCTGGAACACGACTCGGGTGCCGTCGCCCTCCCGCACGGCCATGACACAGCGGCTCGCAACATGCAGCACCTGTCCGTCCTTGCGCCGCTGCGTGACTTCGCCGGTCCAGAGGCCGGTGGCCAGAAGCTCTTTTTCCATCGCTTCGGACGGAACAGAAAATTCCGTCGCCAGAAGCTCGTGGACATCGCGGCCGACAGCCTCTTCCCGCGTCCAGCCGTACAATTCCTCGCAGCCGCCGGTCCACCGGGTGACGACACCGTCGAGACCGTGGACGATGATGGTGGCGCCGTCGAGAATTCGCTCGATTTCGCCCTGGCCAAGATCGCTGGAGGCCTGCAGTGCCGTGAAACTGTTGATCATGCCTGTGTCCCGACGGTCAGCAATTGGCCAACTGGCGTCTTTTGTCATCCGATCTGTTGTTATTGTCTGCATCGCAATCTCCTGCAAGCAAGGAAACCTTGTTCACCCTTAATTCAATGCTGTGCCTGCCGACCGGGCTGATAACGCCTGCAATCGTCAGTCTGGTTATGTTGCGCGAGACGGTCTCGATCGTCAGGCCCAGGAAATCGGCGATATCCTGCCGGCTCATCGGGAGGTCGACGATCATCTTGGGCTCGGCGATACGGTGGTCCCGGCGGGCGAGCATCAGGAAGAAGCTGCAGAGCCGCTCCTCGGCGGATTTCCGCCCGAGCAGAACCATATGGTCCTGAGCGGCCGCCATCTCCTCGCACAGCCGTGCGAACAGTTTCGGCTGCAGATCGGGATTCTCGCTGATCGCCTGCTGCAAATGGAGCCTCGAGCAGCGGCGCACCTTGGCCGACGTGACCGCTTCGGCGGTGTAGAGATAGAGGTTGCGAAAGGAGAGCCCGATGATGTCGCCGGGAAAGAGAAATCCCGTGATGATGCGCCTGCCATCGGCAATGATCTTGCAGACGCGAAACACGCCCTCGGTCACCTCGAAGATATGGGTGGCCTTGTCACCTTCCCAGAACAGCGCATCGCCGGCATCCAGCATTTCCTGGGGCCGCCAGTGAAAGGCGGTAGCGAAGGTCGAGGGGCCGGCTGGCGCTATGCGGATAACGTTGCTCGAAAGATGATGTGCACTTTCCGAAAACATGGGTCAAACCTCGCTTATTTCACGAGATCAATTGACCTGTTGCCCGTTACGTAGGAACGATGCGGCTGTGCGAAACGGTGCAAATTTGTAACGGACTGTAACAGCCGCCCTGCTGTATGATCGGCGACGCCATGCCTGACGAATTGATTTTGAAAATTCATATCCTTGTCGTCGATGACGATCCCAGAATCTGCCAGATGTTGCAGCGCTATTTCGAAGAGGAAGGTTACGAGGTCACCGTGGTGCATGACGGCCACGCGATGAAGCGCGCCATGTCGGCTGTCACCTTCGATGCAATCCTCCTCGATCTCGTGCTGCCCGGCGACGACGGGCTGACGCTGGCGCGTGAGATCCGCGCCGGCTCCGATATTCCGATCATCATGCTGACCGGCCGGGACGACGTCATCGACCGCATCGTGGGCCTGGAGATCGGTGCCGACGACTACATCGCCAAGCCTTTCCATCTGCGCGAAGTGCTTGCGCGCCTCCGGACGATATTGCGCCGCCGCCGCCCGGCACCGACGGCTGCGCCGGAAGCCAGTGAGTTGATCTGTTTCGACGGCTTCACGCTCGACATTGGCCGGCGCGTGCTGTCATCCGGCGACAACGCCAACATCGAGCTGACGACCGGCGAGTTCGACATGCTGGCGGTCCTGGCGAAAAGCCCCCGCCGCGTCCTGACGCGCGAGGCGCTGATGGACATGACCCGCGGCCGCAATCTCGAGGCTTTCGACAGGACCATCGACGCGCAGATCGCCCGGCTCCGCAAGAAGATCGAGCGGGACCCGAAAAAGCCGGAAATCATCAAATCCGTCCGCGGTATCGGCTACGTCTTTGCCGGTCGGGAGAGCGGCAGCGAATGAGCCGGATCGGTCATTCGCTGCTTTCTCAATAAGAGGTCCCGAAGGCTTCCGTCCTCCCGCTAGTCCGACCAGACCCAGTCCTTGATTTCGGGCAGGTCGTCGAAGTGTTCGCGGATATAGCGGTCGTGCTCCTCGAGCATGTCGGTGCAGCGGGTCACCATGGCGCCGTGCTCGATCAGCATGCCCGGCACGTAGCGCAGGACATCCAGGCAAAGATGCAGCCTGCTGATCTTGTTGAGAACCACCATGTCGAACGGCGTCGTCGTCGTGCCTTCCTC
>CAZZZI010000133.1:0-12657 GCA_964658415.1 uncultured Sphingomonas sp.
CCGAGCCGCCGCCAGACGCCGCCGGCCCTTCGTGCGCTGATTGTCGCTTTGAAAACGGGGGCCTGAAAAGCCGGCGGAATGGGTTCCGTTGATCGGCGCACGACGCGGGGGCACAGCGGTGAACTGCAACGAGCCCGGTAGATGATCAAGCACGAGTGAGTCGGGCACTCCTGTTCAAATTAATGGTGAGGGGTCCCTGGTACGGGCTCTGGCCCGTCGCCGTACAACGAGATAGGGGCGCCTCAAACGCCTGCCGACCGATAGGAGAACGACATGTCCGCCATTGAGCTAGAGCTTGTTACCCAGCCCACGGATGACGATCACAACGCCATTCGCCAGCCGCTGATCGACTACAATGCGTCGAAGGTGGACGGTCGCTGGGGCCCGCTTGCCATCCTGCTGCGCGGCGGGGATGGCGCGGTGCAGGGTGGTCTGTGGGCCAGCTACTGCTATGATTGGCTTTTCGTGGAGCTGCTTGTGGTGCCCGAAGCGGCCCGTGGCCAAGGTCTTGGGGCGCGAATGCTGCAGCAGGCGGAGAGCTGGGCGAAAGCGCAAGGCTGCGTCGGTGTGTGGCTGGATACATTCAGCTTCCAGGCGCCGGGCTTCTACGAGAAGCAAGGCTATTCCGTCTTCGGCGTGCTCGATCACTACCCCGGCGAAACGCAGCGGTTTTTCTTGCGCAAGATGCTGTGATCTTTCTCGCGTCTCGCTGTTCTGCGGCAAGGCGAGCGGACGCGGGACAGGTCCCAAGGATGATGATTGGTAAACATCCCTCTCGGTGTTGGTGATGGTCGGAACGGGCCGGTTTCAGTCCTTGCCGGATTGCGCCAACACCGCACAAAAGCGATGCCGTCAACGGCGATTTCCCGTCTTGTCATAGCGCAGCATGGCGGCCTCGACCTTGTCGCCATTGGCCGCTGCCCAAGCGCACAATGCTTCGAACGGCTCCCGCAGGGAAAGGCCAAGGGAGGTAATTGCGTATTCTACGCCGATCGGTTGCGTCGGGAGGACAGTTCTCGTCACAAGGCCGTTCCGCTCGAGCCTCTTCAAGGCGTCGGCCAGCGCCTTGTGCGTGATCCCGTCGAGACGCCGCTTGATTTCGTTGAAGCGCGCGGGTTCGGGACAGATGACTGTCAGGATCAGGATCGTCCATTTATCGGCGATCTTGTCGAGCACCGGGCGAACCAGGGGCATGTCGCAAAGCGTGCGATGAGAGACGGCCTTCAGGTCGGTATACTCGTCCATATCTAGGCTATTCCAGGTGCGTAATTGATATCAGATATCCAGCGTATATCATCGCGAGACCATTCAGTGAAAGGAATTTACGATGGATCGCATGAGTAACAAGGTGGCTTTGGTCGTCGGCGGCGCAAAGGGTATAGGCCTCGCCATTGCCGAGCGACTGTCTGCCGAAGGCGCAACTGTCTTCATCACCAGTCGTCGAGGTGAAGATGCTGAAAAGGCGGCCGAAGGCATCGGCAACGGCGCGGTCGGACTTGCTGCCGACGCAGGCTCTCCGGAAGACATGGTGGTTGCTGTCGAAAAAGTGCGCCAGTCATACGGTCGTATCGATGCGCTTGTTTTGAATGCAGGCATCTCGGAGCCTTCGCAGATCGCCGAGATTACGCCGGAGCACTTCGACCGCCATTTCGACCTCAACGTCCGAGGGATGGTGTTCGGCCTCCAGGCAGCTCTTCCCGCAATGACCGAAGGCGGCTCCGTCGTCCTCGTCGGGTCCATTGCCGGCAGCGCGGGCTATGCGGGATACGGAACCTATGCCGCGACCAAAGCGGCCGTCCGTTCCTATGCTCGAACCTGGACGGCAGAACTCGCGCCCAAGGGCATCAGGGTCAACGTCGTTGCACCCGGCCCCACGGATACGGATATGATGGCTGCTGTCACGGAAGAGACACGCGCGGTAATCGTTTCACCTATACCGATGGGTCGTATGGCACGGGCTTCAGAAGTGGCTGCGGCCGCCCTGTTCCTGTTGAGCGATGATGCCAGCTACATCGCCGGTGTTGAACTCTGCGTCGATGGTGGCTTGGGGCAAGTCTAGGGGCCGGTGAAACGCTGTACCCGGCCTCGAATGGGTCGGGTGCAGCAAGACGCTTTCGATGGCAGGACGGCTTGGAATTGGAGGTATGCAATAGCGAAATGAGTGCCCAGTAATGTGATCTTAGCGCTTCTACTCGACGAGCCCGTCCGCCTTAAGTGAAACGGTTGCAATCGGCCGAGCAGATCAAGCGCGTTGGCTGCTCTGCGCCGATTACATTCATTGCGGCGATGGGGGCAGGCGCTGAGATATTGTCTCGTCACGCCGGGAGATGCCGATGCGGAAGCCACAGATCGACATTACAATTCGGAAAGAGATCGACAATCTGCTGCAACTATCCGGCAAGCAATTTGCGTCGGGAGCGTTGCAGTCATCTCTTTCCATTGGGCTAGAAGCTTGGGATCTTATCCCGGAGCCCAAGGCGGCCTGGGACTATTACGGGCAGAGCCTGTCGGCAGGTTTTGTCGCGGATTATGCAGACCTCGGCGATAAGCAGAGTTGCCAGAAGTGGATCGAAATAATGGCGCATATGTACGATGACCCGAACCACGAAGATCATTATGTGCTGATGCAACAGGGTGAAGCGATTTACAAACTTGGGGATATGGAAAGGGCCTTTTACGTGTTCTCGCGTGTTGAAGAATTGTATGGTGCACGAGGCTTCAAAGGTGAGCAGAAGGCCTATCTCACATTCATCAACGAGGAACGCGCCAAACGAGCCGCCAGCGGTTCTTAATCCAGCGAATGAAGCCCTCTCTTCCATTTCCCTTTTGGCATGTCTGCTATGGGCCGGGAGCGGTCAAAGGATACCTCGTTTCAGATCGAAGCTTACGCCTCCGCCGGCCTTTCCAAAGCAGTTGACGAGAACGACTTCATGCCTCGTGAAGGTGTCATCATCACCCCTCCACTCCTTGAAAGCCATCCTCACCGCATGGAGACGAGGGGGGACGGAATGCGGGGCTCCGAGGCTTTGTGTCTTAGGCGAATAATCCCCGGGAATGCTCGCTAAGACTTCGCAACAGCCGGAATTGACCTCTAGAAAATTGGAGACAGACGTGTATCGCCATGGGTTGTTCTGCGTTCGCTGTTGACCGATTTCATGGGCGATGCCGGCCTGTACATAGCGGTCTGCGGCAGCTTCGATGAGGGCTTTATCCGACACACTTTTGCACCGTGACTCTTCCTCCGTAGAAAGTGCCTTGGCTGAGAAGCTGGCTTCTGTACCAGAAATTGCCGTCAACCAGCCATAGCCCAGTTTTATGACGGCTCCGGTGGACAAGAACAGCGCTATAACGAAAGCTGTAGCGAGCACGAACTTCGTAGCAGATAATATGCCACTCATAACTTCCCGCAACCGGCCATCGGCGTCCCTTGCTTATATGCTGATTTGACCAGATCCGCAATGGGCCGACAGCAGACAACTACCCACTCCCTGATTACCAAAGGGCTTATACCAGATAGTCTGCAGGCTTCGCACTGCTTCTGCCTTCAGTCAATGCAGCTTGCCGAAAGCTTCGTGCAAGGGCTACCTTCTACGTCTGATTGCATCGACAACGCTGTGGGGGCGCGACATGAAGATCAACAACAGTCCTTATTCTCTCCAGTTGTACGCGTCCCCCGCTAAAAGTTTGCCTTCGGGTGGTAGGCAGGGTTCGAGATTGTCCGACTTTGAGGGGATGACGGACGCGGGCAGCGTGAATAATGCGATTTTTCAAAAGCTGCTGAACGATCCGTCTGTCCAGCAAGATGTCAAACTCAATGATGATGGAACCTATAGTTTCCACCACGACGTTTCTGAGGGCATCACCACCCCCCACCAATCCCTAGCTTATACGATGATTGGCGCTCAAAACGGTACCAGTGGACAACTGGACGCTCCCCTGAGCACCCGTGACCTGGAGGTCTTCCGGCAGGCGACCGGATATAATTATATCCAAGCTGGCACAGGGTATATGTTCGCAGATGATAATGGCGACCCGCCTCCCGCGTATCAAATGGATATGCTCAATGCGGCACAGGGCGCGTTCTCGATCGCGAAGGAGGTCGAAAAATTGCGGGGCCAAACCGGCGACCTGACCAATGGCGACCTGCAGTCAATGCTTAAATGGCAGGCTACTAAGGCTGGCGCAAACGTGAAGATGTATGATGATCTCATGGTGGCGATTGGAAATATTGAGTCGGAGGGGACTAACGCCTCCCTGTCTGCCTAATCCAAGCGACGAGGGCAGCTCCGAGCCGAAAGCGGCCAAAGGCCAACAGCGCCACTAAGGCCTCCCCCTCACACCCTCTCCACAAACCCATCCAGCACCCGCTTCTGCCCAGCCCGGTCGAATTCAATCGTCAGCTTGTTGCCTTCGATAGCCGAAATGTTGCCGTTGCCGAACTTGATGTGAAAGATGCGTTCGCCGATGGCAAAGCGCGAGGGCGTATCCGTCGTCGATTTCGCCACCAGTTCGCCGTCGATGGTGCGGCTTTTGGGGCCGCTTTCGCCGTAGCCGATGCGCTCGACGGCGTGGCCGGAGCGGGAGCCCCAGTTGTCGCGGGTGGCGTCCGTCTTGTTGGCCTGGGCGCGCTTCCAGCCGGGCGTGGAATAGCTGTTGGCGAAGGGCTCGGCCTTGTCGAAGCGGGACTGGCCGTAGCCACTTCTGCCGTAGCCGCCGTAGGATTGCTCGGTTTCGGCAATGGACACGTGGTCGTTCGGTAGCTCGTCGAGGAAGCGTGAGGGCAGGGTGGATTGCCAGAGGCCGTGGATGCGGCGGTTCGAGACGAACCAGATGTGGCAGAGGCGTTTTGCCCTGGTCAGGCCGACATAGGCGAGCCGGCGCTCTTCCTCGAGGCCGGCGCGGCCTGTCTCATCGAGGGAGCGCTGGTGCGGGAACAGGCCTTCTTCCCAGCCGGGCAGGAAGACGGTCTTGAATTCCAGACCCTTGGCGGAATGCAGCGTCATGATCGACACCGCGTCGAGGTTCTCGTTGGTCTCGGCATCCATGACCAGCGAGACGTGCTCGAGGAAGCCGCGCATGCTCTCGAAACTGTCCATCGAGCGGATCAGTTCTTTCAGGTTGTCGAGGCGGCCGGGCGCTTCCGCCGACTTGTCGTTCTTCCACATGTCGGTGTAGCCGGATTCCTCGAGAATCTGCTCGGCGAGTTCCGTGTGGGGCGTGTTTTCCAGCCGCTCCTGCCAGCGGCGGAACGACATCACGACGTCGTAGAGCGCCTTGCGCGGCTTCGGCTTCATCTCGTCGGTTTCGATGATGTCGCCGGCGGCTGCCAGCATCGGAATGTTGCGGGCGCGGGCGTAGTCGTGCAGGGCGCGCACCGTGGTGTCGCCGAGGCCGCGCTTCGGGGTGTTGACGATGCGCTCGAAGGCGAGGTCGTCGGCCGGCTGGCAGACGAGGCGGAAATAGGCCATGGCATCGCGGATTTCCATGCGCTCGTAGAAGCGCGGGCCGCCGATGACGCGGTAGTTGAGGCCAAGGGTGACGAAGCGGTCTTCGAACTCGCGCATCTGGAACGAGGCGCGCACGAGGATCGCCATGTCGTTCAGCGCATGGCCGCCGCGCTGCAGCTGCTCGATTTCTTCGCCGAGCGCCCGGGCTTCCTCTTCCGAATCCCAGGCGGCGTGGACCTGCACCTTGGCATCGTCCGGGTCCCTGCGCTCGGTGAACAGGGTCTTGCCGAGCCGGCCCTCGTTGTGAGAGATCAGGTGGGCGGCCGCACCGAGGATGTGTTCGGTCGAGCGGTAGTTGCGCTCCAGCTTGATCACCTTGGCGCCCGGAAAATCCTTCTCGAAGCGCAAGATGTTGTCGACTTCGGCGCCGCGCCAGCCATAGATCGACTGGTCGTCGTCGCCGACGCAGCAGACATTCTGCATCTCGCCCTTCGGCCGCTGGGCCAAGAGCCGCAGCCACATATACTGGGCGGTGTTGGTGTCCTGGTATTCGTCGACGAGGATATAGCGGAAGCGTTGGTGATACTCCTTCAGCACATCCGGGTTCTTGCGGAACATGGTGATCGGATGCAGCAGCAGGTCGCCGAAATCGCAGGCGTTCAGCGTCTTCAGCCGCGCCTGGTAGGCGGCATAGAGCTCGCGGCCTTTTCCGTTTGCGAAGGCGCGGGCGTCGCCCTCGGCGATATCGGGCGGCGTCAGCCCCTTGTTCTTCCAGCCGTCGATCATGCCGGCGAACTGTTTTGCCGGCCAGCGCTTGTCGTCGAGGCCTTCGGCCTGGATCAGCTGCTTGATCAGGCGGACGACATCGTCGGTATCGAGGATGGAGAAATCCGAGGTGAGGCCGACCAGCTCTGCATGGCGGCGCAGAAGCTTGACGCCGATCGAGTGGAAGGTGCCGAGCCAGGGCATGCCCTCGACGGCGCCGCCGACCAGCAGCGCCACGCGCTCCTTCATCTCGCGGGCTGCCTTGTTGGTGAAGGTCACCGACAGGATCTGGCTGGGGAAGGCGCGGTTGGTCGACAGGATGTGGGCGATGCGGGTGGTGAGCACACGGGTCTTGCCGGTGCCGGCGCCGGCCAGCACCAGCAGCGGCCCCTCGAGCGTCTCGACGGCCTCGGTCTGCTCGGGGTTGAGGCCGGCCAGATAATCCGGCGTGCGACCGACATCGCGCGCCGCCATGGCGCGGGCGGCGATGCCGCCTGCGGCCTGCGGGCGTGCTGCGGCTGGCTCCGGTCGCCGCGTCTCGGCGTGGTCGGGCTCTTCGTCGAAGAAGGGAATGTCGTCATGTCCTATCGTCATGTCGCGTAATGTAGTGATTCGGAATCGAAAGGCCAGAAAAGATGTTCTGCTTTCATTCCCTTTATCGCCGCAAAAAGCCGTCCTCCACGGCCTCAGCCTATCGACAGCCGCCCGGCACGGTCCCTTCGCGGCGCCTGCGCTACCCGTAGAGGTGCGGCGCCATAGGGCGAAATTGAGCTATGACAAGGGTCAGTCGGCATTTTTCATGATATTGCCGTAATCCTTGATACACGTCTCGTCATCGAACCAGAGGCCATCGATTCATGATCAAAAAATTCGTCCTTCTCGCCGTTTCGGCTGCTTTCCTGAATGCCTGCACGACCACCGATCCCTATACGGGCGAGCAGAAGGTTTCGAATACGGCCGGCGGCGCTGCCATCGGCGCGGGCCTCGGCGCGATTGCGGGTCTTGCTGTCGGCGGCTCGCCGGTCGGTCGGCGCAACGCGGCCCTGATCGGTGCCGGCATCGGCGCGCTCGCCGGCGGTTCGATCGGCAACTATATGGACCAGCAGGAATCGGAGCTGCGCCAGCAGCTGCAGGGCACCGGCGTGTCGGTTACCCGCACCGGCGACCGCATCATCCTGAACATGCCATCGGCCATCACCTTCGATACCGACCAATATTACGTGAAGCCGGAGTTCGACCAGACGCTGAATTCCGTGGCAATCGTGCTGCGCAAGTTCAACAAGACGCTGATCGACGTCAACGGCCATACGGACTCGACCGGCAGCATGCAGCATAACCAGGAGCTCTCCGAGCGCCGCGCCGATTCGGTCGCCGGCTATCTCGGCACCCAGGGCATCGATCCCCGCCGCGTCTCCGCCGTCGGCTTCGGCCCGACCCAGCCGGTTGCGAGCAACGCGTCCGAAGCCGGTCGCGCCCAGAACCGCCGCGTCGAAATCCAGATCGCGCCGATCACCCAGAACGGCTGATCGGACGCGCGGGCCGGTATCGGTCGGCGCCATCAGGAGCCGGGGGCGTATTCCCACCAAAAACCACCTGGCGGCCGCGCATATTGTGCGGGCCGCCGCTGGTGCTGGAAGGGTAGAGGTTGGTCTTTTCGTTCGCGCGAAGGAGCAGTGTCAGCGCCTGCTGGCGAGCCTGCGCAAGGGGCCGGCACTCTGCAATCACGACCGACTGCTGGGGACATCAGGGGGGGGCGCCGGAGTCCCTTTCCTGGCTGCGGACCGCAGCGCCCCGGCTCGCGAGACGGCGCCCATCGTCCGTCTGCTATCCCAAGCCATCCTCAAAAAGGCTCGACACAACTATAAGTCTGCCTTATCGACTTGCCAGCCTTTGTCACGGCACTAGGTGACGGCTTAGCAAGATTGATTTCTGTCGCGAGGAGGACGGTATGGTTTCGGAACAGGCACTTATCAGAAGGATCACCTGGCGACTTATGCCGTTTCTGGGCCTTCTCTACCTCATCGCCTATATCGACCGGCAGAATGTCAGCTATGCCAAGCTGCAGATGGTGGATGCGCTGGGCATGAGCGAATATGCCTATGGTCTCGGGGCGTCGCTGTTCTTCGTCGGTTATTTCATCTTCGAAATTCCGGCCAACCTGTTCCTGACGCGGTTTGGCGCCCGGGTCTGGTTCACCCGCATCATGGTGACCTGGGGCCTGGTGACGGTGGCGCTGGCGTTCACCCAGAACATGCCGATGTTCTATATCCTGCGCTTCCTGCTCGGCGTTGCCGAGGCCGGCTTCTTTCCAGGCGTGCTCTATCTCCTGACCCTCTGGTTCCCGAAGGACTACCGCGGCCGCATGATCGGCCTGTTCATGATCTTCAGCGCCATCGCCAATGCCGTCGGCGCGCCACTCGGCGGCATGCTGCTCGATCTCGACGGTGTGCTCGGGCTGGCCGGCTGGGAATGGGTGTTCATGGTCACCGGACTGATCGCCATGGCGGCCGGATTTGTCACCTTCTTCTATCTCGACGACACCCCTGACACCGCGAAATTCCTGAGCGTCGACGAGAAGAAATGGTTGAAGGATCGGCTGGCCGACGAGAACCGGGACATGGCGGGCACGGCCGACGACGGCTTCAAGGCGCTGGTCAATCCGCGCGTGCTGCTGATGGCGCTCTGCTATATCGGCTTTCCGCTCGCCGCCTACGGCCTGAGCTACTGGCTTCCGACCATCGTCAAGGGCTTCGGTGTCTCCAACACCACCAACGGCTTCATCAACATCATTCCGTGGCTCGTTGTTGCCGTCGCCCTCTGGGTCGTGCCGGCTGCCGCCGACAAGACGGAAGCAAAGACCGCCTACATCGCCGGCCCCGCCTTCATCGGCGCCATCGCGCTGACCCTGTCGGCGCTGGTCACTTCGCCGTTGATCCAGTTCGTCTTCCTCTGCATCGCCGCTGCCGGCATCTTCGCCGGCCAGCCGGTCTTCTGGAGCCTGCCGTCCCGCTTCCTGAAGGGAGCGGGTGCTGCCGCCGGTATCGCCGCCATCAACTCGGTCGGTAATCTCGGCGGTTTCATCGCGCAGAATGCCGTGCCGTGGATCAGCGATGCGACGGGGAGCAAGATCGTGCCCATGTTCTTCCTCGCCGCCTGCCTTGCCATCGCCGGCCTGCTGGTGATCGTCGTCGGCCGGGCGCTCGGCCGGACGCAGCGCCAGGCATGAACGAGCAGTCGCCGGCGCTGGCGGCGACTAAGTGCCGCGATAAATACGGGCGCGGCTTCTAGGACAGGCGCACCGTTGCCGCGAGGAAATCGAGCAGTGCCCGGATGCGGGCCGGGACGGGGCCGCCCCGGCCGATATAGACGGCGTGAAACTCCTCGATATCGCCGGGATTGCAGTCTTCGAGGACCGGAACCAGACGTCCGGCCTCAAGGTCGCGCCTGATCGTGAATGCCGCGAGACGCGCCACGCCGGCACCCGCCAGACAGAGTTGGCGGATGGTCTCGCCATCGCTGGCCTCGACGGTGTTCTCCACTTTTTTCAACGTGCGCCTGCCGTCGACCAGCAACGGCCAGCCAGCGATAGCTCTTTGGTAGGAAAGGGTGATCTTGCGATGGCGGCCGAGATCCTCGGGCGAGGTCGGCAGGCCATGGGCTTCGAGATAGGCGGGGCTCGCGACAACAGCCATGTGGGTGGCGCCGAGCTTGCGTGCGATCAGTTGCGAATTCTTCATCGGGCCGGCGCGGATCGCCACATCGGCCTGCTCGGCCATGAGGTCGACGACCGCATCGGTGACGGCGATATCGAGCGTCACGGCAGGAAAGCGCTGCAGGAAGCCGGGGATGAGCGGCGCAAGAATGTGGTGGGCGAAGGAGGCGCTGGTGTTGATGCGGATCCGGCCTGCGGGCACCTCGCCGGTGGCGACGTCCCGTTCCGCGTCGGCGATGTCGGCAAGGATCCGAACGCTGCGCTCGTAGAAGGCGGCGCCCTCGGGCGTCAGCTGCAATTTCCGGGTTGAGCGATTGAGAAGCCGCGTGCCCAGCCGTGTCTCGAGGCGGTTGAGCAGCTTGCTTACCGCCGACGGCGTCATCCGGCAGGCGCGCGCGGCCGCCGAGAAGCCGCCGAGATCGACGACCCGGACGAAGACTTCCATCTCTCCGGAGCGATTGACGTCCAGTCTGCTCATGATGAATTGAACTCACAAAAGCTGTTCTTTGCGGCAGTCTAGTTCATCTTCCAGCAACGATCTACCCTGGCAGCAACAACAGGAGATCGACAGATGGAATACAGATATCTCGGCAGATCCGGCCTCAAGGTTCCTGCGCTCAGTTTCGGCGCGGGGACCTTCGGTGGCACCGGGCCGCTGTTTGGCGCGTGGGGCACCACCGATGGCGCCGAGGCGCGCCGCCTCATAGACATCTGCCTCGAGGCGGGTCTCAACCTGTTCGATACCGCCGACGTCTATTCGGCCGGCGCATCCGAGGAAGTGCTCGGCGAGGCGATCCGCGGGCGCCGCGATGCCGTGCTGATCTCGACCAAGATGGCGCTGCCGATGGGGGACGGGCCTAACGACGCCGGCAATTCCCGCTCGCGCCTGATCCGCTCTACGGAAGACGCGCTGCGCCGTCTCGGCACGGACTATATCGATCTCCTGCAGCTTCACGCATTCGATGCGCATACGCCTATCGAGGAGCTGCTGTCGACGATGGACGATCTCGTCTCATCGGGAAAGGTCCGTTATGTCGGCGCGTCCAACTTCGCCGGCTGGGAGCTGATGAAATCCCTGTCGGCGGCCGACCATGGCGGACATCCGCGCTATGTCGCCCATCAGGTCTACTACTCGCTGGTGGGGCGCGACTACGAATGGGAGCTGATGCCGCTAAGCGCCGACCAGGGCGTCGGCGCCCTGGTCTGGAGCCCGCTCGGCTGGGGCAGGCTGACGGGCAAGATCAGACGCGGCGAGCCCTTGCCGGAAGGCAGTCGCCTGCACCAGACGGCCGAATTCGGGCCTGATGTCGATGACCAGAGGCTGTTCGAGATCGTCGATGTGCTGGAAGCGCTCGCCGAGGAGACGGAGCGCTCCGTGCCGCAGATCGCCATCAACTGGCTGCTCGGCCGGCCGACGGTCGCAAGTGTCATCATCGGTGCGCGCAACGAGGCACAGCTCAGACAGAATCTCGGCGCCGTCGGCTGGAGCCTGACGCAGGAGCAGATCGCCAGGCTCGACGCGGCCAGCGCGGTGACGGCACCCTATCCCTATTTTGCCTATCGCCGGCAGGAGGGGTTCGCGCGGCTCAATCCGCCGCTCGTCTGACGCGCCTTAACGCGCTACAGCATCCCCAGGAATTGCTTCAGTTCAGGTGTCCTGGGGTTGCTGAAGAACTGTTCGGGCTTGCCGATCTCGTGGACGCGGCCTTCGTGCATGAAGACGACGCGGGAGCAGACGTCGCGGGCGAACTTCATCTCATGGGTTACCATCAGCAGCGTCATGCCTTCGGCGGCCAGTTCGCGCACTACTGCCAGTACCTCGGCAACGAGTTCGGGGTCCAGCGCCGAGGTGATCTCGTCGCAGAGCAGCGCGATCGGCTGCATTGCGAGCGCCCGGGCGATGGCCACGCGCTGCTGCTGGCCACCGGAGAGTTCGTCGGGGTAGGCATCGAACTTGTGGGCAAGGCCGACGCGCTCCAGCATTTTTCGCGCCATGGCTTCGGCCTCGGCCTTCGGCGTTTTGCGCACCACCTTCTGGGAGAGCATGACGTTGCCGCCGGCCGTCAGGTGCGGAAACAGGTTGAACTGCTGGAAGATCATGCCGACCTTCAGCCGCAGGGCTTTCAGGTGCAGCTCGTCGGGCAGGAACTGCGCGCCGGCAACGGAGATCGCTCCGTCGTCGATCACCTCCAGGCCGTTGATGCAGCGGAGCAGCGTGGATTTTCCGGAGCCGCTCTTGCCGATGATGGCGATGACCTCGCCGGGCTCGACGTTGAGGGTGATGCCCTTCAGGACCTCGTTGCTGCCGAAGCTCTTGCGCACCTCAGTGATTTCGATGAGCGACATTCAGCTTCCTTTCAAGCATCTGGCTGCTTTTCGACAGCGGCCAGCAGAGGGCGAAATAGATGAGGGCGACGAAGCCGTAGACGGTAAAGGGCTCGAAGGTGGCGTTGGTGATGGCGGTGCCTGCCTTCGACAGCTCGACGAAGCCGATGATCGAGGTGAGCGCCGTGCCCTTCACCACCTGCACGGAAAAGCCGACCGTCGGCGGCACGGCCACCCGCAGCGCCTGCGGCAGGATGACGTGGCGCATCTGCTGGGCATAGCCCATGCCGAGGCTGGCCGAGGCTTCCCACTGGCCCTTGACGACCGATTCGACGCAGCCGCGCCAGATTTCCGTGAGGAAGGCTGCGGACCAGAGGATGAGCGCGGCGCCGGCCGCAAGCCAGGCCG
>CAZZZI010000134.1:0-12582 GCA_964658415.1 uncultured Sphingomonas sp.
GCTGGGATGCTGCCGCTATATGCCAATGGCTTGTAACGAAAGCGGCGAAGCCAAAAATTATCTTTTCTTATATGTATATGTGTGCCGTGAGCAGCGTTGTTCGACCGCACCTGAGTTTCGACCATGCATAACGAATTTGCGCGAAATTCGGATTTAAAAAATCTTCGCATCCTCAATACTATGCCGAGCGAAAATTTCGATCGCATCACAAGGTTCGTGGTCTAGTGCCTCGGATTGCCGATCGCGGCGATTTCGCTCACCCATTCTCACAGACAGTGGTTTAAGTCTACGATTGGCGTCGATCATACGGAAATTCCCCGCACTAGAGCGCCCTGCGCCGAAGTGGCAAAGACCTGCGCGTCTTCGTGACCTTGGTTTTGGCGCGTGCTGACGGCCGATATGCGAGGGTGACGGTCACGGTGGCACGATTGAAACGAACCCAGGACGAACCCATCAGCGTCTACGCAGGCCTTGTATCTACCTACTTGATCGTTGACTGTCGCAAACTATCTCCCAAACGAACGGGGAACAGAGCGATGTGCAACCTTTACAACGTTACCACGAACCAGCAAGCCATCCGCGACTTCATCAGCTTCACGCATTCCCGCGAGGGTAATCTCGAGCCGTCTCTCAACGTTCATCCCGACCGGCCGGGTCCGATCGTTCGGCTTGACGCCGACGGTGAGCGCGAACTGGTCATGAGCACATGGGGCATGCCGACGCCGGAAATCCATCTCGACGACAAGCCCGACAAGGGCGTCACCAATGTCCGCAAGACTTGGATACCGCATTGGCAGCAGTGGCTGGGTATCGGGAACCGCTGCCTCGTTCCGGCGACGGCCTTCTCGGAGTACGAACAGGTCGCCGATCCCGCTACTGGAAAGAAGCCGCTCCGGTGGTTCGTCGTCGACGAAGAACAACCCGTCTTCGCGTTGGCGGGAATTCACACGCGGTGGACGGGAGCCAGAGGCTCGCTCAAGGCGCCCCGCCACGGGGCACACGACATTTACGCGTTCCTGACGACTAGGCCAAACTCCATCGTCGAGCCGATACACCCGAAAGCCATGCCAGTTATCTTGACGACCAGGGAAGAGTGCGAAATCTGGATGAATGCACCGTGGTCGGATGCGAAGAACTTACAGCGTCCCCTTCCCGTGGACTCCATGATGGTATTGCCACGCTATACGTCCGTGGGAGGCCTCGGAGGACTGCCGGACAAGCCTGTAGATCTGTTCGCCTGACATGCAGACAGGCGATAGAGCTCAATCCTATCCAGTTACGCCTGACGGCCGCTACTTCATTGTTCGCGGACGACTGTGGAGGACGAGCAACCCAGCGCTTGACGAAGATCGCCGTCACGAACTTGTCGCCGACCTGATGTCGGCCCGACGGGCCGTCCGTGCCGCCAAGGGCGATCCTGATGCCGTCGCGGTGGCAAGGCGGCATGTCGACCGAGCGAAGATAGCGCTAGGGGAGCGTGGTCCTGTCTGGTGGACCGACGGCGCTCCCGACCACAATCGAAAGCTTGTCAGGAACACACCTTATGCGCAATGGGCGGCCGGCCTCGAGACTGGAGCCAGCCCTGCTTCACAGGGTGGGTCGAAGTTGCGGTGAGCGCGGAACATCCCACTCCTCTGCAAGTTAGATATCGTACACCCGTTATCGCAACCAAAAATGTCTGCCAACCGAGACCAGATCAACCATAACGAATCCCTTCGTCCGATCTGGATTTCATCACTCGTCAACCCGCAACCGCGCAGTGACGACACAATTTATCTTAAGGAGCCTGACATGGCAAAAGCTGTAAAGACGCTAGACGTGCTGTTTCACGACACGCTGAAGGATGTGTATTTCGCCGAGAACAAGATCGTCGAGACCCTCCCGAAGATGCATGACGCCGCCAAGAGCAAACAGCTCAAGGACGCTTTCACCAAGCACCTCGCCGAAACCAAGGTGCACGTCGAACGTCTCGAAGAAGTCTTCAAGATCATCGGCAAGAAGCCGGAGCAGAAGACATGCGATGCGATCATGGGGATCACCGACGAAGGTGCTGAGATCATGGACGAATACGAAGGCTCTCCGGCGCTCGATGCAGGCTTGCTCGCCGCCGCTCAGGCTGTCGAACATTATGAGATGTCGCGTTACGGCACGCTGCGCACCTGGGCACTGGAACTTGGTATGAAGGACGCGGCCAAGTTGCTCCAGACGACGCTCGACGAAGAGCAGGCGACAGATATCGCTCTGACCTCGATTGCTACCAAGGTCGTGAACCAGAACGCCGAAGCCTGATGTCCACCAGCCCGGGTCTCCCGTTACGGCCGAAATCGACATATCGTTCCGTTTGCGGATGAGCACGTGTCAATCCGCTACCCGCGAATGTCGGAACGACCGTCAGCTTAAGTGGCTGCGGCTGTTGCATCGGCAGAAATCTCGAGCCCGCTAAACGCAATGCGTCCCGGCATCTCGATTGCGGGATTTGATACTGGAGCCGGATGGCCGGCTCAAATGATCGGCACGAAATATGTTTGAAAATGAAGCGGACTGGAAGAGCGCGACCAAGCTGATTTGCGATTTGCTACAGGGAAGTGGTTCCTTGGCGGTGGAGCGACATTCTTCGGCAATCGTAGACGGAGAGCGCCGACACGATGTCTCGAGCTGGCAGTACAGTCAGAAGCATGCGCACGGAAAAGGGCAAGCCTTCTATCCGCGTCTATTTACGCTCGACCAGTTGGAAGACACGCTTAGACGGATGTCGGAGGCGGATGTTGACTTTGCCTATGAAACGTCCGGCTTCGAGCGCTTCAGCGACAGTATCGAGGGGAGACTTCTCGACTTCTCAACTATTAAAGCGACCCTCGTCCAGCTTGTCATAGGCGACGTTCGAATGTCAGGGACGCTTATTGGCTTAAGCAACCCACGTGACCTCATCCTTTGGAAGATGCAATATCATCTTCGCGACGTGCAGCTTTAGATCCGAAATGCATACAGGCGGCGCATCGACCGGTTTCGATCGGCACGGCGCCTCACAACGCTAACAACAGAGCCAGATCGACAATCTCCCGGTGCAATTGAGCTGAGCGTGATACACCTAAGGCTCCTGGTGGCCCAAGCGGAAGTTGACGTTCAAGCCCCGCGTCGAGATAGCGAGATCGACGCAGGCCGTCACCGACGGCATCTGCTGAGGTCGCCAGTTCTGATTGAAGCCTTCGTCGGCTAGCGACCCAATGCGCCAGATAATATACAACAGATCAGAGGGTGGACGCCAACTTGCCGCGGACCCACTGTCGAGAACAAGCCAGACAGTGATTGCAGTGGCTTGCCATGCAACGCTTTCCTAGCCTCCGGCCTTCGGCATCGCGATATAAGCTTCCGCTGATGGCTCCGGGCAATAAGCCGACCATCGGGCCTTGAAGACTTGTTCGGTTAGAGCGAGTGGATTATCGCTGTCGGCGGACAGAGAACCTTGGATGAGAGCGATCGCACACGTCGCTATCGTGTGGTGGCGACCATCAACGAGGCTTGGTTGGCCATAACCGGCTTGGATATTTGATACCCCTGGATCAACCGACCGCCCATCTTACGGATAGCTTGCAGCTGACTTTCCGTTTCGACGCCCTCGACGACACAGCCGATCTTCATTTCCTTGCACATCCTGATCATAGACTTCACGATCTTGGCGCTAGCGGCCTTCCTGTCGAGGCCGTCGATGAAACTGCGGTCGATCTTGATCTTGTCGAGCGGCATCGAATGCAGATGGGTCAGGCTTGAGTATCCCGTGCCAAAATCATCGAGCGAAATCCCGACGCCGGCGGCCTTGTACATCCTGGCGGCCGCTTTGGCCTGCGTGACATCGCTCAGGATCGCAGTTTCGGTGATTTCGAGGTCGATCCGCGCCGGGGCTATGGAGCTTGCACTTATCATCGCCAATAGATGCATAGCCTGTTCTGACGACGAGAAGTCGCGTGCCGATAGATTAAACGAGAGGCGCACGTGCTCGGGCCACGAACTTGCATCCGCGAGCGCGATGGACAGAAGTATCTTTGTCATCTGGCCAATGTAGCCGAGGCGTTCCGCCGCTGGGATGAACTCTCCGGGAGATATCTGACCCAAATCACAGTGGTGCCATCTTGCAAGTGCTTCGAATCCAACGATGCCTCCATGCTCGAGATCGACGATGGGCTGATAAGCAAGTGAAAGCTCCTGCTCGAAACTTCCCGAGCTGAACGACCGTTCCATAGCCAACAGTCGGGACAGGGAACGACTGTGGTCCGACGAAAAGACCGTCGGCTTTCCCACCCGCTCCCGCTTGCTTTCATAGAGCGCAAAGTCCGCCCGTTCGTAGAGGCTCCGGTTGGTGTCCTCATGCCCCCTGCCCGCGGCGATACCTATCGAGGCTGACAAAACGATGCGCCTGTCGCCAACGGCATAAGGCTGCCGCAGTGCATCGCAGATTTCCTCCCCAAGCTGGAGGGCCTCCGACATTTCTCCACTTCGCACGAGGTAGGCGAATTCGTCGCCCCCCAAGCGGGCAACAAACATGTCGCCGCAGCGCAGCTCCATTAATCGACGCCCGACCTCGACAAGGAGATCGTCACCGATGTGATGGCCATGCAAGTCATTGACAGGTTTGAACCCATCGAGGTCGATCAATCCTACGCAAATACCATCCATGTCTGGAGGGGTCTTGCAACAGACCTTGTCGAGTTCGGCAAAAAACCTGCGCCGGTTGGCAAGCCCGGTCAGGCTATCCAGATTGGCTAGCCGCATGTTCTGGTCGTTGAGCGCCGAGAGCGAACGTTTCGATGCGATCAGCGCTTTGAAGTCACGGTTTTGGACCCAGAGCACCAGCATCATCGCCGTGGAAACCAGAGCGACGTCCACCGCCATGGCGATGAAAACCTTGTTTCCGGTGAAGCCGAAGTTGGCGATGATCGCCACATTGACCACCAGGGTGATGGCGATCGCAGCCGATAGGAGGTGCGAGAAGCAGAAAATGCAGCCAATGACCGTGATCCCCATGTAGAAAGCGACATGGCTCTGGGAAAACGTGTCACCGTATCTCGATAGCGCCAGGCCCCAGGCAGCAAAGCAGCCTGCCAGTATCCAGGCCAGCAAGGTTGTCGTCTTGAGATTGGCGATGGCGTTCTTCGGCCGATACCGACCGCGGGCCTCGAACCACCAATAGGCGATACGTGCCGAGCACATGACCGTCAGGACCAATGGGATGTAGAACGTCAGCGGCAAAGGGGCGATATCGAAGTGGGTAGAGGCCACGCCCCAGGTGTTAACAATGAGGATGAAGTACATCAGCGGCATCTGCTTTGAGAAAGCTGAGTACTGTGCCACGCAAAGCTCAGGGTCGTCGGTCTGCACTCGGAGTATCGAAAGAATGTCTCTGGTCGCCATTGCGTTTCCACGTCTCTATACGCAGGGACATTTTTCAGAGCGGAACGCGTCATGCATCCAATTCCCTACTTTAGCCAATGGAGTTTAACAGAACGCAGATAATCGCGGTTAAATCGGTATCAACCGATCGTTAGAACGGAGATTTTGTTTTCGGCTTCGGCACTTAGGGTTAGCAGGACATTAAGAAGTACGCGATAATTTGGGGCAAAATATTGCAGCGAAGGACGGAGCCGCAGGTGTTTATGTTTTCCCACGATTTGAACCGACTGTTTTCTGCTCTCGACCAATCGATGGCAATCATCGAATTCGACGTTTCTGGAACCATCCTCAAGGCCAACAAAAATTTTTGCGATCTGATGGGCTATACTGAGGCGGAGATTGTCGGAAAGAAGCATCGCATTTTCCTTGACGCGGAATACGCCGCCTCGCCCGCCTATAAGCAGTTTTGGGACAAGCTCTGCGGAGGTGAGTTCGAGTGCAGTGAATTCAAACGGATCGCCAAAAGCGGCCAGGAAATCTATATCCGCGGGAACTACAATCCGATCAAGAACGGGAGTGGCAAGGTCCTCAAGATCGTCAAGTTCGCCAATGATATAACCCAGACGAAAATGAACGCGATCGACACCTCCGCCAAGATAGACGCCATCTCTCGGGCCCAAGCGATCATCGAATTCACGCCAGACGGCCATATTTTAAAGGCAAACGAAAATTTTCTGTCCGCGCTGGGGTATACATTGTCCGAGGTGAAAGACCGGCATCACAGTCTGTTTGTCGACCCAGCAGAGGCAAAGTCAAACGAATACGCAGCATTCTGGTCCAAATTGCAAAACGGTGAATTCGTCACTGGAGAGTTCAAGCGCATCGGTAAAGACGGAGACAACGTCTTCATCCAGGCATCCTACAACCCGGTGCTAAGCCCCGAAGGCAAAGTCATTAAGGTGGTCAAGTTCGCGACCGACGTGACGAGCCGCGTCGAAAACGTCGACACGCTCGGCGAAGGTTTGTCGAAACTTGCGGAGGGTGATCTAGCTCAAGCAGTCACGCAACCGTTCATTCCATCTCTCGACCGTCTGCGCACGGACTTCAACGCAGCCTGCCAAAAGCTTAGGACGGCCATGGAGAGTGTCGCGGTCAACACAAGGGCGATCTCCGCAGGCTCAAACGAAGTCAAGACTTCGGCGGATGACCTCGCCAAGCGCACCGAACAGCAGGCAGCGTCGGTGGAGGAAACCGCCGCTGCACTCGAAGAGATCACGACCACCGTCAATGACTCCTCGCGCCGTGCCCAAGAAGCTGGTGAACTGGTCTCTAAGACCAAGGCTCACGCCGAACATTCCGGCGACATCGTCAAGCAAGCGGTGACGGCGATGGATCAGATCAATGACTCCTCCCGTGAGATCTCCAACATTATCGGCGTCATCGACGAGATTGCGTTTCAGACCAACCTACTCGCGCTCAATGCTGGCGTCGAAGCTGCCCGGGCCGGCGAAGCGGGCAAGGGCTTTGCCGTTGTCGCCCAAGAAGTTCGGGAGCTTGCGCAGCGATCTGCCAAAGCCGCCAAGGAGATCAAAAACCTGATTACCGCCTCTGGCAGTCAGGTGGCAAATGGCGTGGCTCTTGTGGGCAAGGCTGGACTTGCCCTCGAAGAGATTGGTCAGAGCGTCAATCGCGTCAACGCCGATGTCTCTGCTATCGTCGAGGCATCCCGCGAGCAGTCGGTCGCGCTTTCCGAAATAAACCGCGCCATCAACACCGTCGATCAGGGCACCCAGCAAAATGCCGCGATGGTCGAGGAGCAGACGGCTGCAAGCCATGCTCTGGCCTCAGAAGCCGATGCCCTGTTTGCTTTGCTCGAACAGTTCAATTTTGGCATATCGAATGCCCCGTTGAAGCCGATAGCCAGGTCAGTATCGCAGAGGGCTCCCGTCCGAGCAGGTAAGCCTCGGATCGCGGTGGTCGGCGGACTGTCCACATCCGCGGCTGCGGCGCAGGACTGGGAGGAGTTTTAAGATCCTAGGACAGCTGTCGAAACACTATAGCGATGGCGATGGCGAGGCTATCTCCGCTGGCGTAGAGACGGTCGTCCGACTTACCATCGATCCTTGGACTTTATTGGACTCTATTACCCTGGTCCTGCCCAATGCTTTCGCTAGGTAGAGCGCGCGGTCGGATGCGAGAAATAACGATTGAAATGGGTCGTGAGCGCCCGGTTCCGCGATAGCGAGGCAGACCGTCACCGGCAACCGCCCAATTTTGTCGTCCACATTTGACGCCTGTCGCAATGGTCCGTTCCAAGAGCGCTGCAGCAAGCTGCTCGAATGGTAATTTCCAAGCTCGGTTACCGTTTGCATCCTATAGGTGGGCAAAGTGCCTTCTTTTCGAGCGAGCTGGCTTCTTGTAGGGATCGAAGGGTTGATAACTCACCGGAGTTTAGAATGAAGCGCTTTCTTGTTGCCGCTGCCATCTTAGGCCTTTCACACACAGTTTCAGCACAGGAGGCCGTCGTTGGCGCCGATCATCCGGACGCGATGTTTACAAGCATCGACCCAAAATTGAACACCAACAAGCAGGCCGCTTACCACATTGTGAAGGTGCTGCTCGAGGCCAACCATTGGGAGATGGCGGACAAATACCTGACCGCGCGCTACCTTCAGCACAATCCAAACGCGCTCTCCGGCCGCCAGAGCGTCATCGACTACTTCACCAAAGTCTTGAACAAACAGCCGTCTGAGATTCCCGACAAGATGAAAACGAAGATCGTCTCCGTCGTCGCTGAGGGCGATATCGTCACCGTCAGCTATCCCAGGGAAATGAAAGATGAAAAAGACCCATCGAAACCCTATACCACGACCTGGTTCGACAGCTGGCGGTTCGTAGATGGCAAAGCCGATGAACACTGGGATCCAGCGGTAAAGGCCAACTGAGGCACGCCGCCCTGCAATTTTTGAGCGAGACACTCGGGCGCGGCGATGAAAATGTCTCCGGCTGATGAGCAGCCAGCTATGTTTGCCAGCGTTTCTATGTGTGGGACAGGAGGCGGGTCGCACCGATCGGCGCGCTTTAGGCTCAGGACTCGCTAGATTAGAGCCGGAAGATGATGTCTGCTGCGATGAGTATGCTTGAGACGAAGATATGGGCACTACGCGCGGCATCGCAGATGGTGTGGTCCGTACCATTGTGCCGGAATCAATTAGTGCCGTTCACAGCATAGTCAGTTCATCCGACGTTGTTGCGAGGGTATGTTAGGCGAATGGACAGCCTCTCAAGGTATCATCTGGCGCCGCATGAAGACGGTTCTTGGCATGTGATTGATGCCAGGACTGGCGGTCCGGCTGAAATTAAAGTCAATGGAATCTACTTCGTCTTCTGGAAGCTGCCAAAAGAGGAGGCGGAGCGCTGGTCAGTGTTCCTAAATCACACGGCCGATCTCGATCTGCGAGGCCGTTCCAACCGCCCGAAGGATGAACTGTGAGGACGGAAGGCCGCCAGGACAGCGTATGAAATTATTCTTGTGTGAAAACAGAGATACTATCCAATCGCATCCGGACCTGTTGACCCTCTACCCAAGATCGTGCGCCAGCCTCAAGATCAAATTTTCGCTCATCTACTGATCCCTTATCGAAAACACGAACGATCCAGGTTCCGCGGCTACTCACCACGTGTATTGCGTTAGGCCGCATTAATCTCGTCGGCATGGGCTAAATCTCACCGCTGTTTTGAAAGGAATGACCAAAAGGACGGTGCCGTCGGCACCGCAAACCTCTAACACCTCACCGTCAATTGGATCGCCTTGAAACACCATCGTTGCAACCATTTCCCGAACGGCGATCTTTGCTTCTGCGTGGGCTGCCTTTAGATCAGGGAACTCGAAACCTTCGGTGTCGTCGATTACGAATTCGTGGTCCCTAACCTTGAAGAAAAACCGCATCGGGCGTCTCGCTGGACTATCTGGCCACCTTAAGATAGTAACCGAAGATTTATTTACAACCTGCGTTGCGCGATCCACTGTGATATTCGCGTGCACTCCCCACCCCCGCAACGAAAATGAGTTGCTGTGGTTTCGGTCGGCGCGACTGACTACACTACAACCACGAATCGGTGATCGCCGCGTCAAGACATACCGGCCATCTTCCAGAGACGTGAAGGTTCCTGTCACATGGCCGAAAGATGGCCGACAGATGCTCCCTGATATGCTTTCTGGCGCCCTCACCTTCCTGCCGGGTCATCGGTAGCCGACCCCGTGATGTTCCTGAACTTATAAAACCGGCGTCCGCATAACGATCGGCCGCACCTTGATGGAAAGGCCGGTTTGTGTTGGCCGCAAACCGGACGACATTCTGGTTGATCTCCGCAAATGATGTGGCGTCTTCGTACAGAGGTGCGCACTGGGGGCACGAGAGACACCGGGGCTTGCTTCGACTAGAGAAGCGCTCGACAGATTGCGGCGCTTGCGAGGGTTTTCAGCACCTCATATTTCGGTTATTGCTAATGCAAATTAGACGAGTTGGGGATTTCCAATGAGAAAAGCTGACAGCAAGCGGTTGGTCCTCGAGGATAGTCGGTCGGAATTTATTAAATCGAGTGCTATTCTTCTTGACGCGCTTTCCCACCCGGTACGCCTCAAAGTCCTTAGGCATATCGTCGAAAACGAAATCAACGTTGGCAACCTCAGTGAAATTGTCGGACTGAGCCAACCAGCCGTTTCTCAGCATTTGTTCAAGCTCCGATCATTAGGACTCGTTAGCACTCGTCGAGACGCACAAGTGGTTTATTACTCATGCACCTCACCGGCCGTAGCACAGATGATCCAAACATTGGCTGAGATTTTTCCCACTGCTGAGGTGCCGGTCTACGTGAGTAAAAATATCGCGTAGCGGGCATGGCTCGCTTGCGCAAAGTCTCGCGGTGGGTACTTAGTCGTTCCGGCCTGGTTGGGTCACGCCTTCTCCTGAGCAAAACATATGGTGGGTTCGTTTCCGTTGTGGCGGACAATATGTCCGCCACAATCGAAGGGCTGTGAACTGGGTTACTGAAAAACTTCGGTTGTTCTGATAGCGTCCCAAGCTGAGGAGGACCTAGAATTCCTCCCAGCTCTCATTGGCCGTGGCCACTGCTTGGGCTCCGCCGTTAAAGGCACCGGCAAGTTTCGAGCGCAGGGATCGCGCCGGGGACGCGACAGGCGCCACTCCCGCATGCACGGGCCTTATCTGAGCGGCGTGCACAGGGGAGCGGGCCGGCGCCGAGTATGGCGCTGAGCGGTTCGTGCCCCTGACGGTTGGAGATGCATTCGATGCGAACCTACCCGAACCGGTACTCAGGTTGAACTGGCCGAGCAGGCTGTTCAGGGCGGCTACTTCCTTGGTCAGGCTGTAGCTGGCAGCCGTCGACTGCTCAACCATCGCCGCATTCTGCTGTGTACCTTGGTCGATCGTGTTCACGGCCGTGTTGATTTCCGCCAGCCCTGTCGACTGTTCACGTGCCGCTTCCACGATGGCACGGACGTTTTGGTCGATCTGCTCGACCTCCTTGACGATCTGCTCAAGCGACTGACCAGTGCGTCCCACAAGCTCAACACCATTTTTGACCTGAGATCCGGATGTTGAGATCAGCGCCTTGATTTCCTTGGCAGCCTGCGCCGAACGCTGTGCCAACTCCCGTACCTCCTGAGCAACAACGGCGAAGCCCTTGCCGGCCTCACCTGCGCGTGCGGCTTCCACACCGGCGTTGAGCGCCAGAAGGTTTGTCTGGAAGGCAATCTCGTCGATTACGCCGATGATGTTGGAGATCTCGCTGGAGGACTTCTCGATCCCCTCCATGGCGGCAACAGCGTCGCGCATGACTTCGCCCGACTTCAATGCACCCAATTTCGCGCGCCCAACCAGCTGCCCCGCATCTTCGGCGCGTCTGGTGGAGTCTTTGACCGTCGTCGTGATCTCTTCCAGTGCGGCGGCAGTCTGCTCCACGGAGGCCGCCTGCTGCTCTGTGCGCTTGGACAGATCATCAGCCGCCGCCCGGATCTCGTTGGCGCCGGCATCGATTGCTTGAGCATTCTCGGCAACGGCTCTGAGGGTGTGCTGAAGCTTGTCCATCGAGCCGTTGAAGTTCTCACGCAAACCGTCGAGATGTGAAACAAACGCAGTCTCAATGCGGTAAGACATGTTTCCGCTGGAAAGCTCGCCCAATCCGGTTCCCAGGCTGTCGACCGCCAGGCGCGTAGCTTCGGCGTCATGCGCCTTCTGGGCTTCTCGCTCCGCGCGCTCCTGCTCTGACAGGCTGCGGTTGGATTGCGCCTCTTTTTCAAGGCGGATGCGCTCGATCGCGTTGTCGCGAAACACGGCGACAGCTGCAGCCATCTGGCCGACTTCATCTCCGCGTTCCAGCCCAGCAATAGGCTCGTCAGTTTCGCCACGCGCAAGAGCTTCCATTCGGCTCTTCAGTTTAACAATGGGCGTGGTAATGCCGCGCGATGAAACAATCAGTCCTGCGGCAAGCGCCGCCGCAAAAACCAGGCCGAGTGTCGCCAACGTGTAGAAAATGGTGTCTTCTGTCACAGCAGTAAGCGCATCGCTTTGGTCTTCGACACTCTTACTTTTGTGCTCGATCCAGCCACGAACGTTCAGGATCTCGGCTTTGACCTTCACGTCCGCCTGCTTTAGCAGCGACTTCGCTCTATCGTTGTCGTCAGCCAAACCTGCCTTCACAGCTTCGTCCGTAATGGCAACGATCTCTTTCGCGGCATCTATCAGAGGATCCACGGTCGGGGCGTCCTCCTGCGCGTGCTCTTTTGCTGCAGCAAAATATTCGAACATTAATTTACTATTCTTGATGTAATCGTCATTTAACCCCGCCATCTCCGGATCCTTCGAGCTGTAGGCGAGGATTTGGTAGGCGTTGTAGTTAACGGCAGCGACTCTTTGGCTTGCTCGAGCCATGTCAACCGTTGCGACTTCGTCTTGCGAAATTAGGTCCGAGTAGTGGTCGTCGGCCTTTTGGAAATTGCGTGCCATCATCAACACGCCGGCGGCGGCAATGACACATATTGTAATCAGTACGGACAATATCTTGGTTCGGATCTTCGCATTTTGAAGTATCGACATGATGGGGGCCAGTTCCGTTGGTGCCTTCTTGCATATGACGGCGCAGCTAACGCGTCCAAAAACGCTAGCATTAGAATCT
>CAZZZI010000135.1:0-12495 GCA_964658415.1 uncultured Sphingomonas sp.
CGACGCCGGGCATCTTGCGGATCAGATCCTGCATGCCCCAGAAGCAGCCACCGGCGAGAACAGCACGTTCAGTCATTGGACTTCCTCCGTCTGGTTGATATAGGCACCGTAGCCCTCGGCCTCCATCTGGTCGCGATGGATGAAGCGGAGCGACGCGGAATTGATGCAGTAGCGCAGACCGCCGCGGTCCTGCGGCCCGTCCGGGAAGACATGTCCGAGATGACTGTCGCCGTTCTTGGAGCGCACCTCCGTGCGGACCATGCCGTGCGACGCATCGCGCAATTCCGAAACATAAGCGGGCTCGATCGGCTTGGTGAAGCTCGGCCAGCCGCAATGGGAATCGAACTTGTCCGACGAGGCGAACAGGGGTTCGCCCGAGACGATGTCCACGTAAATCCCCGGATCCTTGTTGTTCAGCAAGGGGCCGCTGCCGGGACGTTCGGTCCCGCTTTGCTGCGTCACGCGGTATTGCTCCGGTGTCAGCTTGGCAATGGCTTCCGCCGTTTTCCTGTATTCCGTCATTGTGACCTCCAACGGTTTCGTCTGACCAGAGATGGCAATGCACAGGCGATTTTTCAATTGCCGGCGGTCTGCGGCACCATAGAAATCGCTCATATAAAAAAGCCGCAAGCGATGCCTGCGGCTCGTGACAGTCTGAGATCGTCCGTCAATCGGAAGACGCTCGGGCGGTAATCGCCTAATCGGTCTTGCGGTTTCTCAACGCTTCGGCCTGGGCATAGAACTTCTTTTCCCATTCCTTGTGGTTGTCGAGACCTTCGCGGATGAACGGCGTAAAGATCGCAAGGTTCATCAGGATCCAGTTGACGAAGCTGGCCGGGAAGCGGGTCGGCTTGTCGAAATCGACAAACAGCACGACGCGCGTCTTGTCGGTGTGGTTCCAGGCCTCGTGCTCGTAGGCGTCGTCGAAAATCAGGACCTTGCCCTCCTGCCAGTGGCAGATCTGGTCCTTGACGCGAATGGCAAGCTTGTCGGCCGGTTCAGGCACGATCAGGCCGAGATGGAGGCGCAGCACGCCGTTATAGGGGCCGCGATGGGCGGGCAGGTGCTTGCCCGGCTCGAAAATCGAAAACATCGCCGTCTTCATGCCGGGGATCTTCTGCACGATCCGCCAGGTGTCCGGGCAAGCCTTGATGTTCTGCTCCGACTTCAGGCCGAAGCCGGCCAGGAAGAACGTCCTCCAGTGGCTGTCCGTCGAGATCGTCTTCACATCGGTGGAGATTTCCTGGAAGGTCGGCAGTTCGCTCTGGCGCAGCAGCACACGATCCAGTTCGGCGCGGATAAGCGGCCACTCCTTCTCGATCTCTGAAACCCAGGGGAAGATCGCGTTGTCGTAGACGGGCGGATTGCCGAGCTTGGCGTATTTCAGGTTCAGCCGCTCTGCCCAGGCGACGATACCCATGAAGAAGCGCGTCATCGCGCCCGGGCGCTCCATCGGCGCGATGCCAGTCGTGGCGAAAGTCTGGTCGGAAGGCTTTTGGGTGGCAGAGGAAGTGGTCAGGGTATCTGTCATGTCTATCAATTTCTGCTGGAAAGACGATTGTCGAGCGTCGGTTGTTGGGCTTATCGAGCCATTCGGTTTGGAAGCAGTATGTATGCAATCTGGTGGGATGCGCAAGCAGCGCTGTCGGTGAAGCCGGCTGGCTTCACCGCATTCTGATCACGCTCAGACTTTCAGTTCGCGCCGTTCGAGTTCGGTGACCAAGGCGAGGTCGAGCACCTTCTGCAGATTGGCCGCATGGCGGAAATTCGGATCCTGCGGCACGCCGGTGCGCACCGCCTCGACAAAGCGCTGGTAGTTGGTGGGCACCGGAGGCACGTCGACGACCTTCCATTCCGCGGCTTCGATATCGTCTCCGATGCAGGCGCGCAGTTCGGAACCGTCCGGACGGTGGATCACCTCAAGCCCGCCGCGCTCGCCATAGACCCGCAGCTTCAATTCGTTGAGGTGGCCCGTCGCCCAGCGTGTCGCATGCACGACGCCGAGGGCGCCGTTGGCGAAATCGACCGACATGGCAAAGCTGTCATTCGCATCCAGGCGGTATTCGCCGATCTGGCCGCCCGGCGCCTTGTTGAAGGTCTTCAGCCGCGCAAACACGTGATCGATATCCGTCGCCGCGCCATAGGCCGCGAAGTCAAGGATGTGGATGCCGATATCGCCCAGCACGCCGTTCGACCCGTGACCGGTCGACAAGCGCCAGAGCCAGGTCGATTCGCTGCGCCAGTCGCCCCAGGCCTTGGACACGAGCCAGCTCTGCAGATAGGAAGCCTCGACATGCTTGACGGTGCCGATCTCGCCGGCAATCACCATCTCGCGGGCCCGCTGCAGCGGCGCGACGTTGCGATAGGTCAGGTTCACCATGTTGATGACGCCGGCGCGTTCCGCAGCCTCCGTCATTTCCAGGGCTTTGTCATAGTTCTCGGCCAGCGGCTTTTCGCAGAGAACATGCTTTCCCGCCGCCAGCAGGGCCAGCGTCGTCGGGTGGTGCATCCGATCCGGCGTCACGTTCGTTGCCGCGTCGAACTCGCCCCAGGCGATCGCCTCGTCCAGCGAAGTAAACCGCGTCTTGATATTGAAGCGGTCGGCAAAGGTGGCAAGCCGCGTGGCATCGTTATCGACGGCCGCGACTACCTCGACGCCTTCAATGCGCGCAAAGTGGTCGAGCTGGTTCTTGCCCATGACGCCGGTGCCTACGATGATAAGACGCATGTTCTACCTCAGCGGTAACCGGCTTCGCCGGCTTGATGCAGTTTCGGGCCACGCTCGGTAATCGGCTCCAGCGCCTGCTCGACCGGGACGTTGGGGGCATCGTGGATATCGGTCAGCGCCGCCTGCGGATTATAGGCCCAGGCGACGGAATTGATCAGCACCGTCTTTATATTCGGATCGTAATAGGTCGGATAGGTCTCGTGGCCCGGGCGGAAATAGAAGATATTGCCGGCGCCGCGCTTCCACGTCATGCCGGAGCGGAACACTTCGCCGCCCTGGAACCAGGAGATGAACACCGTCTCCAGCGGCTCCGGCACGGAGAACGCCTCCCCATACATCTCCTCGTTCTCGAGCACGAAATTGTCCGGCAGGCCGGCTGCGATCGGATGCCGGGGATTGACGACCCAGACGCGCTCCCGCTCGCCGGCCTCGCGCCATTTCAGCGCACAGGGCGTGCCCATCATGCGCTTGAAGATCTTGGCGAAATGGCCCGAATGCAGGACGATCAGCCCCATGCCCTCCCAGATGCGCTTGGCAACGCGCTCGACGACGGCATCGTCGACGGAGCCGTGATCCGCATGGCCCCACCAGACGAGCACGTCCGTATCGCGCAAGCGCTCTTCGCTCAATCCGTGTTCCGGCTCCTGCAGCGTCGCCGTGGTGGCCTCGATGCGCGGATCGCTGTTCAGCGCTGCGGCAATCGCCGTGTGCATCCCGTCGGGGTAGACTTTCCTCACCACCTCGCTCGTTTGTTCGTGGATGTTTTCACCCCACACAACAGTTCGAATTGCCATAGCATCGCTCCTCTCGATTGGTTGTCAGTTGTATCGCGGCATTCTTGCCTTTTTCGCGGCAAGCGACAGGTCGGAATGCCGTTTTACGACATAGGGCGTGCATCCCGTTTCAAGAAGGCCGTGGCGGCTCGACCTAGTGGGAAATCGATTTCGAAAAAAGATTGACGACCAGCACCCCGGCAATGATCAGCGCCAAGCCGATGATTGCCGGCAGATCGAGACGTTGGCGAAAGAAGACGAGGCCCACGACGGAAATCAGCACGATCCCGAGCGCGCTCCAGATCGCATAGGCAACGCCGACGGGAATGGCCTTCAACGTGATGGAAAGGCAGTAGAACGAGGCCGTGTAGCACAGGACCAGCACCACGATTGGCCAGGGCCGCGTGAACTGTTGCGACAGTTGCAGCGCCGTCGTGCCGATGACCTCCAGCACGATGGCGACAAGCAGCAGGCCGTATAGGGATGCATTCGCCATTGGCTTTACGCTTTCTATTTCTGGGTCAGGCCAATGAGCCGGTCGATGAGCGCCTTGTCGGATGCGGATGACGTCTCGCTGCTGCCGAGCACCTCCCCGAGCCAGATCCCGTCCGTCGCAAAACGCACGATCCGGGCGTCGACCGACGAGTCCGTACCGACGAAATCCTCGCTCTGCTTTTCCACCCAGTCCCGCCAGCGCTGCCGCAAGCTCGGCTCTGCGAGCAGCGCGAGCGTTGCCTGCGCCCAGTCGCCCTTATCGGGGGCATCTCCCCTGAGATCGACGATGGCGCGAAGATAGCCCCGGGTGAACCGACCATGCGGCACCGGATCACGACGCATCCGGGCATCGATGGCCGCATCCAGCTGATCCAGCAGGCTGTCGAGCATGGCTTCCATCAGGCCGGCTTTTGTCGGGAAATGATGCAGGAGCCCGCCCTTGCTGACGCCGGACTCCGCAGCGACCGCGTCGAGCGTCACGTCGCCGATGCCGCGTCGCGCGGCCAGACGTGCGGCGACGGCCAGCAATTGCTGGCGAATCAAAGCGGGTTGCTTTTTTCTGCGATGGGCGTCAGACATGACTCATAACATACCGTCTGGACGGTTTTGTCAATCACCTGCTGTTAGTTCCTCATCCCCGCGTCTATCCGCCTTTCCGTCGTTACGTCGAACAGGTGAACCTGGGCCGGATCGATGGACAGACCGATGCGATCGCCCGGCCGCACACCCCGGCGAGCCGTCTCGACGATTGTCAGTTCCGGAACGGTAGCCGTCGTCAGAAACGTCGAGGACCCCGTCGATTCGACCGTTTCGATGCGGATATCGAAAATGCCCTGCCCTTCCGGCACCGTCACCAGGTGCTCGGGGCGCAATCCGGCAAGCACGGGCTGCCCCGGCTGCAACTGGCCAGAGATCGGCAGCGTCTGCTGACCCTCGGCAAAATTCAAGACGAGGCTGCGGCCATCGGCGGCGGCCTCAGCCGGCACGAAATTCATGGCCGGCGAGCCGATGAAGCCGGCCACAAAGCGGTTGACCGGCCGGTCGTAGAGATCGAGCGGCGCGCCCTGCTGCTCGATCACGCCGTCCTTCATGACGACGACATGGTCAGCCATGGTCATCGCCTCGATCTGGTCGTGGGTGACGTAGACGAAGGTCGCCTTCAGCCGTTCGTGCAACATGCGGATTTCCTTGCGCATGTGGACGCGCAGCGCGGCGTCGAGATTGGATAGCGGCTCGTCGAACAGGAAGGCTTTCGGATGCCGGATGATAGCGCGGCTCATGGCGACGCGCTGTCGCTGGCCGCCGGAGAGCTCGCGCGGATAGCGCTTCATCAGCGGCGTCAGCCCCGTCGTGGCCGCTACGTCGGCCGCCGCCTTGCGCGCCTCGGCCGTCTTCACGCCACGGATGCGCAGGCTGTAGGTGAGATTTTCCTCGACCGTCATATGCGGATAGAGCGCGTAGGACTGGAAGACCATGGCAATGTCGCGCTTGCGCGGCGGCACGTTGGTCATCAGCTGCCCGGCAATGCGCATGTCGCCCGCCGAGATTTTTTCGAGCCCCGCCAGCGACCGCAGCAGGGTCGATTTGCCGCAGCCGGACGGTCCAACGAGGGCGACGAAGGTGCCGTCCTCGATGGCGAGGTTGATGTCCTTCAGGGCGTGGAAGGCACCATAGTATTTGTTCACGCCGCTGAGTTCGATTTGAAGGGTCATTTGAGGGCTCCCGAGGTGAGGCCGGAAACGATGCGGCGCTGCAGTAGGACGAAGATGGCGAGGATGGGCGTCACATAGATCGTCGAATAGGCCATGATCTTGTTCCACTCGGTCGTGTTGGGGCCCATGAAGCTGTTGAGCCCGACGCTGGCCGGCTGCAGATCCACCGCCTGGATCATCGACTTCGAATAGACGAATTCGCCGAAGGCCTGCATGAAGATCAGGATGGCACTGACGAGAATGCCGTTGCGGGCGAGCGGCAGGACGATGTTGAAGAAGGCACCGATCCGCGAATTGCCGTCGACCAGCGCCGCCTCCTCGAGCTCCATCGGCACGCTCATGAAGGTGGCCCGCACCAGCACCACGAAGAACGGCATCTTATTGGCGGCAATTGCGATGATGACGGAGAGCCGGGGATAATCGAGCAGGCCGATCTGCGAGAAGCCGACGAAGATCGGGGTGATCATCAGCGACGGCGGCAGCACCTGCAGCAGCAGGATCAGGAACAGCCCGATATCGATCCAGCGGTTGCGGTAGCGCGCCAGCACATAGGCGCAGCCGGAACCGAAGATCGAGATCAGCACCACGGCGCCGACGGCAATCACCAGCGAATTCCAGAGGTAGCGCGCCATGTTGCGGCTTCCCCAGACATCCGCATAGATGCTCCACTGCGGATCGCGAGGCAAGAAGCTCGGCGGCGTGACATACATCGCCGAGCCGCTTTTGAGGCTGGTGACGTACATCCAGTAGAGCGGGAAGAGATAGATGACGGCCAGCACGATGGCGGCAAACAGCATCACCCGGTTGCGAAAACTGTCGCTCATCCCCGCACCTCATGGCGTGTGGAACGGACATAGATCACCGAGGCGACCATGACGAAAACAAGCATGATGACGGAGATGGCGGCACCCTTGGCAAAGTCGTACTGCCGGAACGACAGGTCCCAGGCCCAGAACTGCGCGACGTTGGAGGAATTGTTCGGCCCGCCATCGGTGATGGCGGCGAACAGGTCGAACTGCTGCAACGTGAAGATCAGCCCCAGCGAGACGACGGCACCGATCGTCGAGCGCATCATCGGCAGGGTGATCGTCCAGAACCGCTGGAAGACATTGGCGCCATCGAGCTCGGAGGCCTCGAACAGATCCTTCGGGATGCCGGCAAGACCGACCGACAGCAGGATCATGTTGAACGCCGTCCCCAGCCAGATATTGGCAAGAATGACCGCCCAGAGCGAATAGGTGGGGTCTGACCGCCAGAAGATGTTGCTGCTGATGATGCCGCTTTCATGAAGCAGGAAATTGAACACGCCGAAATCGCCGGATAGCATCCAGTTCCAGACCGCGCCGACCACCAGGCCGGGCATCACCCAGGAGACGAGGAACAGCCCGCGCAACCAAGTCGCGCCGGGAAAGTTCACCCAGAAGAACAGCGCCAGGCCAAAGCCGAGCAGGAACTGGCCGGCAATCGAGGCCACGACGAAGATTGCCGTGTTGAACAGGATGCCGCGCGTCTGCGGCAGCTGGAAGAGGTCGATATAGTTCTGCAGGCCGGCGAAGGGCCTGATGAAGGTCCCCATGCTGAACATGTCGACCTGCTGGAAACTCATCAGCACGTTGTAGATGAGCGGCAGGCCGGACAGCAGGAACAGGAAGGCCAGCGGGAAGACGACGAGCGTGATGTCGAAGCCGCGGCCATCGGTGAGGCTGGATAGGATTTTGCGCATGGTCTCCCTGTGGATCAGCACGGCGGTGCTGCCTCGCAATCTCGAATGGGGCCATCTCGACATTCGCGAGGAGATGGCCCCTTCCGGGAGGAAACGGTGGGGATGGCGGGACTGATCGCCATCCGGCTAGGAGTGTTGCCGGCTCAGCCGAGCGCCTTGATCTTCTGGGCAGCCTGGTCGAGAGCGTCCTTCGGCGACATCTGACCGCTGAGGGCCGCCTGGATGGCATCCTGGATCGCCTTGGAGATCTTCGCCCATTGCGGCGAGGGACCGCGGGGCTTGGCATATTTCAGCTGTTCGACGAAGGTCTTCAGCGCCGCGTCTTTCAAGGCGTTGCCGGTCGGCGGGATCGCGATGTCGGAGCGGGCCGGCAGCTGGCCGAAATCCTTGAACATCGTGGGGTCCTGGGACACGAAGTATTCGACAACCTTGAACGCCTCATCGGGATGCTTGGTCTTCGAGAAGATCGCCCAGTTGTAGTCACCCATGGCCGACGAGCGTTCCGCCCCTTCGTGCGGGACGGGAAGCAGCGCCGTACCCCAGTCGAACTTGGCATCGGTCAGCATGCGATCGATTTCCCACGGACCGGAGATCGCCATGGCGGCATTGCCGGAATTGAAGGTGGCGGTCGAATCCCACTGCCCGCGCGTCAGCGAGTCGCGAGAAGCGAGCTTCTCGTCGATGATCTGCTTCCAGATCGTCAGCGCCTTGACAGCACCTTCCGTGTTGATGTGGTCGTAGGTGGCGCCGCCCATCTGCGCCCAGGGCAGAAACTGGAAGGTGCCTTCTTCGCTGGCCTTGGCCGAGAACGCCAGCCCGTAGACGTTCTTGGACGGATCGGTCAGCTTCTTGGCATCTGCAAGCAGTTCGTCCCAGGTCTGCGGCGGCTTGTTGGGATCGAGGCCTGCGGCCTTGAACATGTCCTTATTGTAGTAGAGGGCGATGGTGTTCGTCGCCTTCGGAACCCCGTAATATTTCCCGTCCCAGGTTACCGACTTCAGCGGGCCGGGGAAATAATTGGCGGGCTTGACCACGGTCGACTTGGAAATCTTGTCGGTCAGGTCGAGAAAGGCGCCATGCGATGCGAACAGGGCATGGTCGGGATTGTCGATGGCGATGATATCGGGAGCCTTGCCGGTCGAATAGGCGCGCATTGCCTCGCTGACGACATCGTCAAACTGGATTTCGCGATATTCGATCTTGATGCCGGTGTTGAGGGCGTTGTAGCGCTTCACCAGCACGGCGGCCGGCTGTATCGGCTTGTCCAGCGACCAGACGGTGATGGTCGTATCCTCGGCCTTTGCCGACAGTCCGAATGCGGAAACGCTTGCCAGAGCGACGATGCCTAGCAGCATGATCTTACGGATACCCATGATTCTCCTCCTTTGTGGTTATAGATTGGACCGGCGTCCTCCCGCCGGCCTTTATGCACGTCTTTGATCCCTCGGGAATCCTAGGCGGCGACTGCAACAAAATCGCCACCACGGGACTGCTTGAGGTAATTCAGGCCACGAACCTGGCCGGTCATTTCCAGCTCGTTGCGGTAGACCGGATCATGCCAGCCTTCGATGTCGATCGAGCCGGACCAGCCGGCCAGCCGCAGCTCGGAGATGATGTCGGTCCAGTTGGTATCGCCGAAGCCCGGCGTCCGCATCAGCACGAACTGTTCCTTGCCGAAAATGCCGTGTTCCTTGATGACATCCCAGCGGATCGTCGCATCCTTGCCGTGGACGTGGAAAAACTTGTGCGCCCATTTGCGGATCTGCGGCAGCGGCTCGATGAGATAGACCATCTGGTGGCACGGCTCCCATTCGAGGCCGATGTTGTCATCGGGGGTTTCGTTGAAGATGAGCTCCCAGGCATCGGGATTGTGGGCGATGTTCCAGTCGCCGGTCGCCCAGTTGCCGTCCATGGCGCAGTTTTCGAAAGCGATCCTGACGCCCTTGTCGGCGGCGCGCTTGGCAAGCTCGCTCCAGATTTCCTTGTAGCGCGGCAGGCTGTCGGTCAGCTTCTTGTTGCGGACGCGGCCGGTAAAGCCGGCAACGCAAGTGGCGCCGAAATGGTGGGCATTGTCAATGCAATCCTTCCAGCCCTGCAGCGTCTGCAGGTCCATGTCGCCGCCTTCCAGCGGATTGCCGAACATGCCGAGCGTCGACATGGTGATGTCACGATCGCCGATGGCGTCGACGCAGCGCTTGCCGAGTTCCGCGAGGTTCTGGCCGTTGGTCGTCTGCCAGAAGAAGGGCTCGAAGCTTTCGAACCCGAGATCGCCGATCTCGGTGATACGGGCGGCGGCGTCCTGGTCTGAGGCTTTGACCATCGTACCGATGCGGATGGAATTGGCTGGATTGTTCACGATCTCTGTCCTTGTGATAGTCTTCAGGCTGAAATTTCGATGCGCTTGCCGGACTTGGCGCTTTCGATGGCACCAAGCACCATGGCAAGACTGCGAATGTTGTCGCTGCTCACCGTTTCCGGCGGGCGGCCCGTCTTCACGGCATCGAGGAAGCTGGCGATGACGCTGGCATGTCCATGCGTTTCCGCCTCATGCGCAGGGCCCGGCACCTCGACCGGCTGGAAGCCATGCAGCAATCCCTCCTCGGTGCCGGCAACCGTCGCCTCGAAGGCGTCCTCGCCGTCCCAGGTCAGCATCCCCTTCGAGCCCGTCAGGCGCCACTGGCTCTCCCAGCTCGTCCGCCTGCCCTCGGCGCACCAGGAGCCGCGATAGGTGAAGATCACGTCGTCGGCGAATTCGAACACCGCGTGGGCCGAGGCATCCTGCTTGTACCAGGAGCCCTTCGGGTTGGTTTCGACGCAGTAGACGGCGAGCGGCTTGCGATCGGCAACGAAACGCGCCGCATCGAAGGTGTGGATGGCCATGTCGAGCAGCAGCACATGATCCATCTCCTCGCGAAAGCCGCCGAAATGCGGGCCGAGGAAGAAATCGCAATGGATGCCGGTCAAGTCCCCGATGGCGCCGCTCTCGACGAAACGGCGCAGGCGCCGGATGCCGGCGATATAGCGGCGGTTCTGGATGATCGCGTGGACCTTGCCGGTTTCGGCTGCCAGCTCGATCAGCGCCGCCCCTTCCGAAAGCGATGTCGCCATCGGTTTTTCGGACAGCACATGGCAGCCGGCCTTCAACGCCGTCGACACCACCGCGAAACGCGCGGCCGGGATCACGACGTCGAACACCATGTCCGCCCCGGTTCGGGCAATGACATCGGCAAGGTCGGAGCCGATGACGACACCGTCGAGGCCGAATTCACTGGACAGGCTTTCGGCCGTCTCCCTGTTGAGGTCGACGAGGCCGACGATCTTCACGGCACCGGCTATCGACGGGTCGGACGCGATGGCGCGCAACCAGCCTTTGGACATAGCTCCGCACCCGCACAAAATGGCATTGAATGTCAAAATTATTTCCTCCACCGGAGCACGTCATCTCCCATGACTTCGGCTCCGTAAACGTTTACGAGACTAGTCGGAAATGTTTTGTCGTGTCAAGAGAGGGGAAATATGAATTTGCAGGCCGAAGGAAAAACGCCACCGATGAAGGGTATCAGACAGCTCGCCAAACACCTCGATATCTCGATCGGCACGGTCTCGCGCGCCCTCAACGGCAAGGCCGACGTCAATGCCGAGACACGTCAGCGCGTCCTCGCGGCCGCTGTCGAACTCGGCTATGTCGCCAATCAATCCGGCCGCAGCCTGCGCCAGGGAACGACCGACGTCATCGGGCTGATGATGGAATCGAGCAAGGAAACGACGGAAAATGGCGACAACTTCTTCCTCGGCCTGACCAGCGGCCTCCAAAGCGTGCTGTCACGCCACAAGCTCGACCTCGTCATGCTCCCCTGCCCCAGCGACGAGGATCCGACCGAATACCTGCAGCGCATGGTCGCGCGCGGTATCGTCGACGGGATGATCATTTCGGCAACCCAGCGCATCGACCATCGCCTCGATCTGCTGTCGCGCACCAAGATCCCGTTCGTTACCCTCGGCCGGAGCCAGTCGGGAGGCCCCTATTCCTGGGTGGATCTGGATTTCGACGGCGTTGCCAACAGTGCGGTCGACCGGCTGATCGCCAAGGGCCACCGCCGCATCGCCGTCGCCGCCCCCTCGAACGACATCAATCTCGGCTACGTCTTCCTCGACGCCTACCAGAATGCCCTGAAGCGCCACGGCATCGACTACGATCCTTCGCTGGTGCTGCGGGTCAAATCGAGCGAACAAGGCGGCTATCAGGCCGCCCACGAACTGTTGCTGCTCGACGACCGGCCGACGGCGATCATCCTCATCTACGAACTGATGGCGATCGGCCTTTACCGAAGGCTGACCGAGGCCGGCGTCATTCCCGGCCGCGACCTCGCGGTCATCGGCTTTCGCGAGGAGCCGCGAGCCAAATTCCTGCAGCCGACCTTGACCTGCTATCGCATGTCGCTGCGCGATCTCGGCGTCGAACTCGCTGAGACCTTGCTGGCAACGATGCCGGCCTATGCGCCTTTCTATCCCAAGGGCGCCTGCAACACGATCTGGCCCCTGGAACTGGTGCCCGGCGAAAGCGATGGCTTCCAGCTTCGGCGCTGAGCCTGCGCCGAACCGCCGCATTGGGCGATCGGCAGTTGCAGCGAGATGAGTATCGTTCCATGTAGGACGCCGAACCAGGAGCGGACGTGAGCGAAGAAACGATCACCCTATACGAGGCAATCGGCGGCGCCCCGACGGTGCAGGCGCTGGCGGAGCGCTTCTACGTGCTGATGGACACGCTTCCCGAGGCGGCCCGCTGCCGCGCCATCCATCCGCAAAACCTCGACGGCAGTCGCGAGAAATTCTACGAATATCTGACAGGCTATCTCGGCGGCCCGCCGCTCTATACCGACAAGCGCGGCCATCCACGCCTGCGCAGCCGCCACTTCCCGGCGGCCATCGGCCCTCAGGAGCGCGACGAATGGCTGCTCTGCTTTCGCCGCGCCCTGGATGAGACCGTTGCCAGCGAGAGGCTGAGGTCCGTCATCTGGGAACCGGTCGAGCGCCTCGCCCACCACATGCAGAACAGGGAATAGC
>CAZZZI010000136.1:0-12288 GCA_964658415.1 uncultured Sphingomonas sp.
CGCCTTCCTTCAGCGAGCAGAGATCGTTGGAGATCCGCTCCGGCAGCATCGGCACGACGCGGTCGGGGAAGTAGACCGAGTTGCCGCGCTTCAGCGCCTCGCGGTCGAGCATCGAATTGGACCGCACATACCAGGAGACGTCGGCGATGGCGACGTTGACGATGACGCCGTCGACATTGTCCGGCGAGGGATCGAGCTCGGCATAGACGGCGTCGTCGTGGTCCTTGGCGTCGGCCGGATCGATGGTGATCAGCGGCACCTTACGCCAGTCCTCGCGGTTCTTCATCGTCGCGGGCTTGGCGTCATCGGCCTCGGCCAGCACCGGCAGCGGGAAGATGTACGGAATGCCATGGGCATGGATGGCGATCATCGAGATCGCCTTTTCGGAGCCGACGGCACCGAGCACCGACAGCACCTTGGCGCGCGGCAGGCCGAAGCGGCCGAGACGCGCGACTTCGATCTCGACCAGATCGCCGTCCTTGGCGGTGCCGATATCCTCGGGATCGATGACCATTTCCTCGCCGCGCCGCTCGACTGGCATCAGCCGGCCGCCGCCGCCGGGCATTTCGCGGAAGACGCCGATGGCAGCACTACGCTTGCGGTCGAGAACCTTGATGATGCGTGCCGTATAGGCCGGTCCGCCACGGTCGCCGGCCGGAAAGATCTTTGCCAGCACCCGGTCACCCATGCCGGCCACGGGTGCCTTGCCCTTGCCGTTGCGGCCGGCCGGCGACGATGTCTGGCGGATGGCGACGGCAGGCGCCACGCCTGCGTCCTCAGGCCATTCGGCCGGGCGGCCGATCAGCTCACCGTCCTTGTCGCGGGTGGTGATGTCGAGCACGGTGACGGGGGGCAGGGCGCCGGGCCGCATCAGCGACTTGCGGTTCTTCTGCACCATGCCGTCTTCTTCGAGATCGCGCAGCAGGTTCTTCAGCTCAACGCGCTGCTCGCCCTTCAGCCCGAAGGCCTTGGCAAGCTCGCGCTTGGAAGCCTGTTGCGGGTGGTCGGCGATGAAGCGCAGGATGACTTCGCGCGGCGGCAGCACCCCCTGGATGATCGCCTCGCGGGCAGGCGCGACAGCGTCGCCCTTTCCGGTCTTGGCAGCCCGCATCGGCTTTCCGATGCGGCGCTCGACGGGGGATGGCTTGCTGCTGCGCGGTTCTCTGCTCACTCTGCGGCCTTCTTCACTGTCTTCTTGGCGGCCGGCTTGGCGGCGGCCTTTGCTGCCGGCTTGGCTTTCGCCGCCGGCTTGGCTGCTGTCTTGGTCGACTTGGCCGCTGCGGCTGTTGTCTTGGCCTTGGCAGGTGCCTTGGCCTTCGGTGCGGCCTTGGCCTTTGCTGCCTTCGGCTTGGCCGGCTTGCCGGCCTTCTCCACGATCAGGGCGAGGGCCTCCTCGACGCTGACGCTCTGCGGGTCCTTGCCCTTGGGAAGCGTTGCGTTGACCTTGCCCCAGTTGACATAGGGTCCGTACTTGCCGTCGCGCACGGTGATCTTGCCGCCGCCATCGGGATGGTCGCCAAGATCCTTCAGCGCTGCCGGCGTCCCACGACCGCTCGGCCCCTTGGCCTGCTTGTCGGCGAGGACGGTCACGGCGCGGTTGAGGCCGACGGTGAACACGTCCTCGATGGTCTCGAGATTGGCGTAGGAGCCGTCATGCAGCAGGAAAGGTCCGTAGCGGCCGAGGCCGGACGAGATCATCTTGCCGCTTTCCGGATGCTTGCCGATGTCGCGCGGAAGCGAGATCAGCGCCATCGCCTTCTCGTAGTCGATGTCCTCGGGCTTCCAGCCCTTCGGCAGCGACGAGCGCTTGGCTTCCTTGCCTTCGCCGCGCTGGATATAGGGACCGAAGCGGCCGGAGCGCAGCGTCAGTTCTTCCTCGGTCACCGGGTCCTTGCCAAGCGCCTTCGGCTCGCTGAGACCCGTCGATTCCGCATCCGCGCCGCCTTCCGACGAGAGCTGGCGGGTGAAATTGCAGTCCGGATAGTTCGAGCAGCCGACGAAGGCGCCATACTTGCCGAGCTTCAGCGACAGGTTGCCGGTGCCGCAGACCTGGCAGATGCGCGGATCGCTGCCGTCTTCGCGGGTGGGGAACACCAGCGGTGCCAGCGCTTCGTTCAGCGCGTCAAGCACGTTGGTGACGCGCAGTTCCTTGGTGTCGTTGATCTGGGCGAAGAAGGCCGTCCAAAATTCGCGCAGCACGTCCTTCCAGTTCAATTCGCCGGCCGAAATCCGGTCCAGCTTTTCTTCGAGGTCGGCGGTGAAGTCGTATTCGACATAGCGGGTGAAGAAGTTCTCGAGGAAGGCGGTGACCAGCCGGCCCTTGGCCTGCGGCACCAGCTTGCGCTTGTCGATCGTCACATAGTCGCGGTCGCGCAGGGTCGCCAGCGTTGCAGCATAGGTCGATGGCCGGCCGATGCCGAGCTCTTCCATCTTCTTGATCAGCGTCGCTTCCGAATAGCGCGGCGGCGGTTCGGTAAAATGCTGGGTGGAGTTGATCTTCTGCTTGGCAAGATTTTCGCGGGCGTTGATCTCGGGCAGGCGGCCATCTTCTTCGCCGTCATCGCTCTGCTCGCCGTCTTCCTTCTGGTCGGTATAGGCGGCGATGAAGCCGTCGAAGCGGATGACGGAGCCGACGGCCCGCAAGCCGGCCTTGTCGCCGCCGTTCGTCGCCAGGATCTCGACGGTCGTCCGCTCGATCTCGGCCGATGCCATCTGGCTGGCGATCGCCCGCTTCCAGATCAGGTCGTAGAGACGCAGCTGGTCGGCATCGAGCGCGCTGCGCAGATGATCGGGAATGCGATTGAAATCGGTGGGGCGCACGGCTTCGTGCGCTTCCTGGGCATTCTTTGCCTTGGACGAGTAGAAGCGGGCCTTTTCCGGCAGGTAGCGATTGCCGAACTGGCTGCCGATGGCGCTCCGGGCAGCATCGATCGCTTCAGGGGCCATCTGCACGCCGTCGGTACGCATATAGGTAATGAGACCGACGGTCTCGCCGCCGATGTCGATGCCCTCATAGAGCCGCTGCGCCACCTGCATGGTGCGCGATGCGGAGAAGCCGAGTTTGGATGAGGCTGCCTGCTGCAGCGTCGAGGTTGTGAAAGGTGGTGACGGGTTGCGCTTGACGGGCTTCGCCTCGACCGTGTCGACGACATAGCTGGCGCCTTCGAGCAGGGTCTTCAGATTGCCGGCCTGTTCGCCATTGGCAATCGAGCGCGCCTGCAACCGCTTGCCATCGGCGACAGTCAGACGGGCTTCGAACTCGTCGCCGCGCGGCGTCTTCAAGAGCGCCGAGAGGTTCCAGTATTCCTCGGACACGAAGCGCTCGATCTCGGACTCGCGGTCGCAGACCAGCCGCAGCGACACGGACTGCACGCGGCCGGCCGACCGTGCGCCGGGCAACTTGCGCCACAGCACCGGCGACAGGTTGAAGCCGACGAGATAGTCGAGGGCCCGGCGCGCCAGATAGGCGTCGACCAGCGGCCCGTCGATATCGCGCGGGTTGGCCATGGCGTCGAGCACGGACTTCTTGGTGATGGCGTTGAAGACGACGCGCTGCACCTTCTTGGTGCCGATCACCTTCTTCTTGTTGAGAAGGTCGAGCACATGCCAGGAGATCGCTTCACCTTCGCGATCCGGGTCGGTTGCGAGAATGAGGCCATCGGCCGTCTTCATCGCGTCCGTGATGTCCTTCATGCGCTTGGCCGAAGCCGCGTCGACTTCCCAGAGCATCTCGAAGTCCTGGTCCGGCAGAACCGAGCCGTCCTTGGCAGGTAGATCGCGCACGTGGCCGAAAGACGCCAGGACCTTGTAGTTGGGTCCCAGATATTTGTTGATCGTCTTGGCCTTGGCAGGCGATTCTACCACTACAACATTCATCATGATTCTCTAAATAGGAGGTCGCGCTGAGGAGAAACAGGCGGGCGTCCGGACTATCTTCAGGTTCCGGCCCCTCGACATGGACAGTGAAATCGCTGCGGTCAAGAGGGATGGTGCATTTTTGCCCCCTGCAACGCGGCACAACCTCTGAGGGATATTAAACGTATTGCAATTTTAGATAAATGCTCTATCGTTGTTGGTGTGCAAAGATAGCGACAGTCCGAGCCGTGATACACCCTTGCCATGAGAAGACGAAATGACGTCGAGACCCGCTAAAAACAATGGGGGCAAGACCTCCACCGAAAACCTCGCCTTCATTCGCCAGATGTTGGGCGAGTTGCGGCAGGTAGCGGAAAAAGAGGGTGCGGGTCTCTTGTGTTACCTCCTTGAGATGGCCTATGTCGAGGCCGGCGACCTGCAGAGCGGCCAAAGGCAGCTCGCGTCAATCCAGCATGGCGAGTGACACCAGTCCCCCGGGATGGCGATGCAACCGCCCGGCAAGATCCACCTCTATCAGCACCAGATAGACTGATGCCGCCGGTAGGCCGGTGTGACGGATGATGTCGTCGATCTCGACCGGCGTCGGTCCGAGCGAATCGACGATCCGCGCACGGTCGTTGTCATCCGGCGGCAGCAGCAGCGGCTTGCCGGGTTCTTCACCCGGCTCCTCTGCCAGCGGCGCAGAAAACAGGTCTATTTCCGACAGCGGCGCCAGGGCCTCGATGATATCGGCAGAGCTTGTGGCAATCATCGCACCGTCCTTCAGCAACCCATTGGTGCCCTGGCAGCGCGGATCGAGCGGGGAGCCCGGTACTGCAAACACCAGTCTCCCGAACTCTCCGGCAAGGCGCGCCGTGATCAGCGAGCCGGAGCGCGTGGCGGCCTCGACGACGACAAGACCGAGTGCCGCACCCGCGATCAGACGGTTTCGCCGGGGAAAATCCCGGGCGCGGGGCTCCCATCCGAATGGCATTTCGCTCAGCGCCATGCCGTCCCCGTCCCAGATTTCCTTGAGTAAGCCGACGTTTTCCGGCGGGTAGGGCTGGTCCAGTCCGCCGGCCAGCGCCGCGATGGTACCGGTGTCGAGGCTCGCCCGATGGGCCGCCGTATCGATGCCACGCGCCAGGCCCGAAATCACCGCATAGCCGGCCCGGCCACAGTCGCGGGCAATCATGGCTGCGAACTTGGCACCGCTGATCGAGGCATTGCGCGAGCCGACGACACCGACCACGGGCTTCGTCGCTACAGCGAGATTGCCCTTGGCCGCCAGCAGCGGCGGAGCGCCGTCGATCTGTCGCAGCGCCGGGGGATAATCGGGTTCGCCGATGCCGATGAAGCGCGCGCCAAAACGCTCTGCGGTCTCGAGTTCGCGCAGGGCATCGCTCTCGCTGCAGATGCGGATGGCCCGCGTCGCACCGCCGCGCTGCGAGAGTTCCGGCAGCATGGCAAGCGCGGTTTCGGCCGAACCGAAATGGTTGATGAGGTCGCGGAAGGTCGCAGGCCCGACATTGTCGGATCGGATCAGCCTCAGCCAGGCGATCCTTTGTTTCTCCGTCAGCGCAATCCCAGACCGTCCTGCGCTGTCCGTGGCCATGAACCTACCCCTTGGATCCGATCTTGCTTTCCGTCCCTGCCGTCAGCCTGGAAATATTGGCCTTGTGTTTCCACCAGCAGATGACGCTCATCAGCGTCATCGCCGCAGCAATCTTTTCAGGCCCCAGTATCCACAATGCAACCGGAATGACAAGGGTTGCAACCAGCGCGGATAGCGACGAGTAGCGGGTGAGGAAAGCGAAGGCGAGCCACACGACGGCAAACAGCAGCACCATGGCAGGTGCCAGCGCCAAGAGGATGCCGATATAGGTGGCAACACCCTTGCCGCCCCGGAACCCGATCCAGACAGGGAAAATATGTCCGATGAAGGCGGCAAAGCCGGCCAGCAATCCTGCCTCGGCGCCGAAAAGGTGACTGCAGACGAGGACAGCCACGGTCCCCTTCAGCGCGTCCAGCAGCATGGTCGCGACCGCCAGCTTCTTGTTGCCGGTGCGCAGGACGTTGGTCGCGCCGATGCTGCCGGAGCCGATGGAACGGACGTCTCCGAGCCCGGCCATCCGCGTCAGCACCAGGCCGAAAGGTATCGAGCCCAGAAGGTAGCCGACAGCAAGCGCGGCAAGAGCAAACGGCAGGGTGATCTGCCAGTTCATGATGTCGGTCAAATTGTCCCCCTAACGTCCGGTCTATACAGCCGGGTTCAGCGCAGCGAGTAGACGAGCGTGCCCGCGACATAGGTCGCAACCGCCCGGCCGCTGAACCGTGCATCCTCGAATGGTGTATTCTTCGAGCGCGACAGAAGCATGTCCTTGGCGACAAGCCAAGGCTCGTCCAGGTCGATCAGCGCGATATCGGCCTTGGCGCCGGGCTGAAGGGTGCCGGCTTCCAGCCCGAAGATCTGCGCCGGCCGCGTCGACAGGGCGTCGATCAGCCGCATCAGGCTGACCTGGCCGCTATGATGGAGACGCAGGGCGGCGGCCAACATGGTTTCCAGCCCGATCGCGCCATCGGCGGCCTCTGCAAAGGGAAGCCGCTTGGTATCGACGTCCTGCGGGTCGTGCGACGAGACGATGATGTCGATCGTGCCGTCCGCCAGCGCCTCGATCATGGCCGTGCGATCGTCTTCGGGACGCAGCGGCGGATAGAGCTTGAAGAAGGTGCGGTATTCGCCGATGTCGTTCTCGTTGAGCGACAGGTTGTTGATCGATATCCCGCAGGTGACCTTGGCGCCGTGCCCACGGGCGACACGGATTGCTTCGGCCGATTCAGGCACGGAGATCATGGCGGCATGGTAGCGGCTGCGGGTCAGCGCCGCGATGCGCAGGTCGCGTTCGAGCGGAATGAGCTCGGCTTCGCGCGGAATGCCGGAGAGGCCGAGCCAGCTGGCAAACAGCCCTTCGTGCATCACGCCCTCGGCACCCAGATGCTCGTCGCGCGGAACTGAGGCGATCACAGCGTCAAAGGCGCGACCATAGGTCATCACCCGTCTCAGAACCTGCGCGTCATGGATGCTGGAATGACCGTCGGTAAAGACCACGGCACCGGCTTCCTTCAGCAGTCCGATCTCGGTCATCTCGGTGCCCGCCAGACCCTTGGTGAGGGCGGCAGCCGGATAGACATTGACCACGGCCGTGTCGCGCGCCGTCTTCTTGACGAACTCCACCAGCGCGATGTCGTCGATCACAGGATCGGTATCCGGCATCATGATGAAGGAGGTGATGCCGCCGGCTGCCGCCGCGCGGCTGGCAGACGCGATCGTCTCGCGATACTCGCTGCCGGGCTCGCCGACATGGACGCGGGCATCGACCAGACCGGGCACGGCGATCAGCCCGCCGCAGTCGCGCACGGTGGCGCCCGCCGGCACCGGCAGGCTGTCGGCATCCTTGCCTGATGCAACGATGACGCCGTCTTCGACGATGATCGTGCCGGTTTCGTCGAGATTGCGGGAGGGGTCGATGATGCGGACGTTTTTAAGGACAAGGTTGCTCATGCGCGCGGCCCCTGGTTCTGCGAGACAAGCAGCGTCTCCATGACGGCCATCCGGACGGCGACCCCCATCTCTACCTGTTCGGCAATGACGCTCTGCGGGCCGTCGGCTACCTCCGAGGCAATCTCGACGCCACGGTTCATCGGCCCGGGATGCATCACGAGCGCATCCTCCTTGGCGGCTTTCAGGGTCTCGGCATCGAGCCCGTAGAAATGGAAATATTCGCGCACCGACGGCACGAAGGCGCCGGACATGCGCTCGCGCTGCAGCCGCAGCATCATCACCACGTCGGCTTCCGCAAGCCCTTCCTTCATCGAATGGCAGATCTCGACGCCCATCTCGGCCATGCCGGTCGGCAGCAGCGTCGCCGGCGCGACGACGCGCACCCGCGCGCCCATGGCATTGAGCAGGAGAATATTGGAGCGGGCCACGCGCGAATGCAGCACGTCGCCGCAGATGGCGACGATGATCCGCGACAGCTTGCCCTTGGCGCGCCGGATGGTGAGCGCGTCGAGCAGCGCCTGGGTCGGATGCTCGTGCTGGCCGTCGCCGGCATTGACCACGGCGCAGGACACCTTCTGGGCCAGCAGCGCTGCCGCCCCGGCGCTGGAGTGGCGGATGATCAGCACGTCCGGCCGCATCGCATTCAGCGTCATCGCCGTATCGATCAGCGTCTCGCCCTTCTTCACCGACGAATTGCCGACCGACATGTTCATGACATCGGCGCCGAGCCGCTTGCCGGCCAGCTCGAACGACGCCTGGGTGCGCGTCGAGGCCTCGAAGAACAGGTTGATCTGGGTGAGCCCCCGCAGCGTCGATGTCTTCTTCTCGCGCTGACGGCTGATCTGCACCGCCTCGTCGGCCTTGTCGAGAAGATAGGTGATATCCTGCTCTTTGAGACCTTTGATGCCGATAAGGTGGCGGTGGGGAAAGAAGACCATTCTGGCGCCCTCGGATGTCGTCAGGCGCTCTATAAAGAGCGCGCGGCGAGGGGGCAAGGCGGTTCGAAAGGTTCAGCGTGGGAGAGGCGGTTTCGGCCACATGTTTCTTGCGGTGTGTCTGGTGCGTCGAAAAGCGGGTCGGGATCGGCGGCGCTTGATTTCTCGAATCTGGCAGTGGAACTCCGCTTCCCGAAATCGGCTGATGCGATTCACTAATCAAAACCATGCATACCGCGACAGCCCGCTCGCCCTTCTCAATTATGAGGTGGGCCCGAGCTATTCGCCGTGGTTGAAATATTGAATAAGTATCGCAATATTTCGTCGCCAAGCATAGATGTCGCGACACAACAATCGCTTGGCTGAAAGGGGTTGATGAGTATTTTCACTTCCTGGCCAATCTCAAAACCTTTTGAACCCGAGGAGTGGGTATCGAGACGAAAACCATAGCGATCTATACCGTCAACGGTGTACTTCACGTCGATGTAAAGTTCGGCAGCTTCACCCCTCAGTTTGTGGTCGCTGCTGACGATCGTGCCTTTAATGGGGAGCCAGCCAATAACTTTACGCAGCTGGCGGATTCTGTTTGCAACGCTCACAACGAGAAATAGTGATACGAAAATATAGAATACTACCGGATAGAAATTCATCCCTCTCACCTTCCGGTCGTCGACTGGGTCTTCGCAATAAATTCCTTAAAAATTGCGACGTGACCTCCAGAAAATCATCTAGGGAATATCAAGAATTGTGTTTTAAGCACAGGGCTGTACGAGCGGCCTCGATGCACGACAAAAGCGGGAAACTCACTCACGTGTCAAGTTACGCCTGCTACAAGAAGGCGACCTTGAGAAGTTCTCCAATGAGTTCGGCAACGCCTCGGAACGTTCAGCGCAGGCGAGGCGGCTTCGGCCACATGTTTCTTGCGGTTTCTGGCCCATCGGTGTCCTTTGGGCACCGGCTCAGGTTGTGCGCGGCATAAGACCGAGACGCGGCTGTCGCCCCGTTGTGGTGGCATCCGAAAAGCTCGTCGGAGCCCGGCGGTATCTGGATGCCGGGCTCGACCTTTATGAAGGCTGCATGCGGAACGACCTGAAAAATTCCGTGTCACTAGGCAAACAAGCTGAAATCAGCAGAGCCAAAGCCCATTAGCCCAAGTTTGCGCTATACCCACCGACCGCCGCCATCCACATGCAAGACCTCTCCCGTCACGAAGCGATTGATCATTAAGAAGAGAATGGCCTGCGCTATATCTTCCGGTCGGCCGATGTTGCGCGTCAGCAAGGTTGATGCAGTCCGTTCAAGCGCCTGCCGTTTGCTTTCGCCCAGGATGGCATCAAACAGAGGTGTATCCACCCATCCTGGCGAAACCGCGTTGACGCGCATAGGCGACAATTCGATGGCAAGCGCGCGGGCCATACTTTCGACCGCAGCGAGGGCGCCTGCCACGACCCCACCTGTCGCGGCCGGGCGTGAAGCAAATTGCCCTGAAGTGAGGGTGATCGCGCTGCCGGCATGCAAAAGGGGAAGTGCTGTTTTGATCGCAAGCAACGGCCCGATAAGACGTTCGTTCAGTACCCGCGAGAGATCGGCCTCGGCCACATGTTTCTGTAGTTTGGCTCGTCGGTCGGAGACAGCGCCGCTTGATTTCTGTAGGCCGCCAGTGGGCTTTGGCATCCGGAAACCGGCCGATGCGATTCAATAATTACCACAATGCACCCCCCGTGGAAGTGATGGCAGAACTTCGCAGGATGGCCGATAGTTTTGCCGACAATGGATTCGTGTGCGAGATCCGCACTTGCGGCAGAGCCCGGATCAAAAGTGTCACCAACGATAAAGGTGGGAAGTGAAGACGATCGTCCGCATAAAATTTGGCTCCCATCTCTATGGGACATCGACGCCGGCATCTGACATCGATTTCAAAAGCATATTCGTGCCCTCGGCGCGGTCTATCCTTTTGCAGAATGCTCCAAAGACGCTCAATAATCATCGCCCGAAAGGTGTCGGGGAGAAGAACAACGCCGGCGAAATCGACGAAGAGCAGTTCAGCGTTCAGCGTTTCCTCGGCTTGGCCGCAGAGGGCCAGACGGTCGCGTTGGATGTTTTGTTCTCACCGGAATGGGCAATGGTTGAGCCGCCTGCGGACGAATGGAAAATGATCGTCGCCAACAGGCAGAAGCTTTTGACCAGAAAGTCAGCATCCTTCATTGGCTATGCCCGCGTCCAGGCGAACAAGTACGGCATCAAAGGCTCACGAATTGCTGCGGCACGCAATGCGCTCGCGATTATTGACGAGGGCGTCGCCAAGCACGGGTCAACAGCCAAGCTCGAAGTTTTGGCTAATCGCATCGAATCCGCTTTGAAAGAAAACGATCATATGTCTATGGCTGAGGATATCACGCCTCACGGGCAAACGATCCCGCAGTGGAGCGTATGCGATAGAAAAATGCCTTATCGGGCATCGATTAAGAATGCTCGCGACATCATGGCCCGCGTCGTCGACGAGTACGGTCGACGCGCCCTGATGGCTGAAACGCAGCAAGGCGTCGACTGGAAGGCTTTGTCGCATGCCGTGCGAGTGGGAGAGCAAGCGATCGAGCTTTTGTTGACGGGCCACGTTACGTTCCCGTTGCCTAGCGCGCAGCATATCCTGGCGATCAAGACTGGGCAGCTCTTATATCAGGACGTCGCGGACGAAATAGATGACCTTTTGGTGCGCGTTGAATCTGCCGCTCTAGCGTCGAAATTGCAGGATGAGCCGGATTATGAGTGGATCAACAGTTTCGTCGAGACTGTTCACCTTGATGCGGTGCTGGGGGCATATTCGAATGGATAAGTCTGCGCTCGAGAAGCACGCGCTGAAGTTCGCAACGGCGGCCCATGGCGCTCAGCTCAGAAAATATACAGGCGAGCCCTACATCGTCCATCCGATAGCAGTTGCCGAGATCGTTAGAAGCGTCCCTCATACCGAAGAGATGATCGCGGCAGCGCTCCTTCACGACGTTGTTGAGGACACGCCGGTCACCCTCGGTGATATCCACGCCAGGTTCGGAGGCAAGGTCTGCCAGCTTGTCGCATGGCTGACGGACATCTCGACGCCTTTTCACGGCAATCGCCGCGCTCGAAAGGAACTCGACCTTCATCACACTTCCTTGGCGCCGGCCGAGGCGAAGACAATCAAGCTGGCGGATCTGATCGATAACTCAATATCAATAAGCACCCATGATCTCGACTTCTGGAAAGTTTACAGGTCGGAAAAGCTCCGGTTGCTCGATGTATTGAAAGAGGGCGACGCCAGCCTGCTCGAAAGAGCGTTTTCACTGACGCCAAAAAATCCCGAGCCGGAGACGAGAGAGTTTCCGTCTTCCTGACGCTGCATTGTTGCATCAGACCGTCACAGTGCACCCCCACTGTGTACATCGCCATGAATCTTGCCCGTGGACGTTCCCACCATAGGTGACTTCGGCTAGAAGCGATTCATGACCCAAACGCCCCGGAACGCCGACCCGTTGACCGATCTGAACCAGCCGAGCCTTTGGTCCGGCATCAATGCCTACCGTTCCGATCCCCTGATCGTCGATCTCACCGCCAATCTGCCGCGCAGCATTCGCGAGGATCTCGAGCAGATGGGCCGCTTCGTGACGTCGCACGAGGCCCAGGAACTGGCCCGCATGGCGAACCAGGGCGTCCCGCAATTGAAGACCCACGGTCCGCGCGGCGAGCGGCTGGATATCGTCGAGTTCCACCCCGCCTGGCATGCGCTGATGCGCCGCTCGATGTCATCTGGGCTGCATTCGTCGATCTGGGATCCGCAGGCGGATGTCGATGCTAAGGATCAGGCCCACAAGGTGCGCGCGGCGCGCTTTTATCTGACGGCGCAGCTGGAATGCGGCCATCTCTGCCCGCTGACGATGACCAGCGCCTCGGTGGCGGCGATGA
>CAZZZI010000137.1:0-12284 GCA_964658415.1 uncultured Sphingomonas sp.
GCGGACGGCCGTTCTCGTAGAAGAAGTATTCCTGCTCGAAGCCGAACCAGGCGCCTGCATCATCGAGGATGGTGGCGCGGGAGTTGCTCGAATGCGGCGTGACGCCATCCGGCATCATGACTTCGCACATGACGAGAACGCCGTTCATGCGCTCGCTGTCCGGGAACACGGCAACCGGCTTCAACACGCAATCGGAGCTGCGGCCTTCGGCCTGCATCGTCGACGATCCATCGAAACCCCAGAGAGGCAGTTCTTCGAGTGTCGGGAATGCGGCGAATTCCTTGATCTGCGTCTTGCCACGCAGGTTGGGAACCGGCGTGTAGCCGTCGAGCCAGATATACTCGAGTTTATATTTCGTCATTGGCGAACCTCTCATAGGTTTTACGAAGCTAAGGTCAGTAAGGTCTGTCGGCGTCGGCAGCCAAATCGTTCCGCCGACGTTTGGCATCACACATGCATTTGCTATGCCAGATTCCGCTCCGCACGGCCGAAGCCTTGCCTTTGGCCCGGCTTGGCATAGTTCTTTAACCAGCATCTGCTAAAAAACGCATATTCCAGAAGCCGATTACCGGTCACCGGAGGCGATCCGTGCATTTTTCGAAGCGTCCGGCGGGCGCTGACATGCCGGGCCGATATCCGCACCCGTCGGCTTGAGTGCAGCAACGATCTGACAGCACAAATTTGCGCCACAAAATCACCACGATTTCTCTTGCTCGAAATATCGATTTGCCTATATATTCAACAAAATGATTTTTTTTTAATCATTTCGAACAAACGGCAGGCAAGCATGTTAGGATGTGAATACCCGTAGTCGCGTTCGCAACGGGAAACGAAAGATAGACACCCATGGCAGACACGCATGCAGTAACAGCCACGATCTACCAGTTCCCCATCCCGGTCCGGAAGGCCCGGCGCGATCTCGCCGTTGACGCCACCGTCATGGCACTCGACCGCAAGCTGAACCGGTTTGCCGACGTCACCTTCGCCGACGCTGCCTATGGCGGCGGTTGGTATCACGATGCGGCGATCGAGGCCGACAAGCCGAAGTCCTGAGGCAGGCGACGCCTCCGGTTAGCCGGAGTTAGACACCGCAAATGCCGACCGGCAGTCGGCGCATACGGCCGCCGCACGACATGCGCTCCCTCCACCGCGAGAAATAGTTTTCCCGTTCGCCAATCCCGGAACCTATCCGGTCCTGACTGGTTGCTGTTTCACAACCTCAGGAGGACGTAATGGCCGAAGTATCAACGATTGGACAACCCATCCCGCTCGGTGTTGTCGAACCCGCGGATGCCCCCCTTGTCGATGAAGGCCTGGCGCAGCCCAGGGAAGATTTTTCGGACGCGGCTGCGGACCAGGTGGCAGCGCTGAAAGCCGAAATCGTCAGCCTGTCCGAATCTCTCGCCGACATGACTGAGAATGCCCGCAGGAGCGTCCGCGCGAAGGCGAACGCCGTCGAGGCGGTCGTGGACGAGACGGTGCGCTTGCGTCCCGTCCTCAGCGTACTCACCGCAGCCGGCATGGGCTATGCCCTTGCCCTCCTGATCCACGGCCCGATGCGCCGTCGCTAGTCCCGGCCGGACTTGAGACCGCCCTTTCGGCTCGCGCCCCCCTTCGGGGTCGCGATATCTCGCGCAGCACAGAACAAAGGCGTCTGGTCTGCGTTACCCGGCACGAACGGAATTTCTGGAGACAGCCATGGCCGGGGACGAAAGCCTAAAAACCTATAAGGCCAAGCGCGACTTCAAAAAAACGAAGGAGCCGAGTGGCGAGACGCGGCTGGCCGCGTCGAACCGGCGTCGCTTTGTCATCCAGAAGCACGATGCCACGCGTCTGCACTATGACCTGCGCCTGGAGCTGGACGGGGTCTTCAGGTCCTGGGCCGTGACAAAGGGGCCGTCGCTCGATCCCCAGGACAAGCGGCTGGCCGTCGAGGTCGAGGACCATCCGCTCGACTACGGCGATTTCGAGGGAACGATCCCGAAGGGTGAGTATGGCGGCGGGACTGTCATGCTGTGGGACCGCGGTTATTGGGAGCCGGAAGGCAACAAGACACCCGAGCAAGCCCTCAAGGACGGCGACTTCAAGTTCAGCCTGGAGGGCGAAAAGCTGCAGGGCAGCTTCGTGCTGGTGCGCATGAAACACGATCGCGACGGTGGCAAGCGCACCAACTGGCTGCTGATCAAGCACCACGACGACCATGCCGTCGATGGCGGTGGCGAGAAGATCCTCGACAAGGACAGCTCGGTCGCATCCGGCCGTTCGATGGAGACAATCGCCAGCGGCAAGGGAAAGGCGCCTAAGCCCTTCATGACCGCCGAGGGCGCCCCTTCTGCCGCAGCCGTGTGGGATACCAGCGAGGGACTGGCAGCAGACGAACGCGCGACGGCCAGCGGCAAACCGAAAGCCGCTAAAGCTAAATCCCGAGCCAAGGCCAAGGCCACACCGGCACCATCGGAGATACCGGAGTTCATACCGCCGCAGCTCTGCGACGTCGCCGCCAGGCCACCGGCCGGGGACGGTTGGGTGCACGAGATCAAGTTCGACGGCTACCGTGTCCAGATGCGGATCGTCGACGGAGCCGTCACCCTGAAGACCCGCAAGGGGCTCGACTGGACGGAGAAATTCGGCGCCATCGCCAGTGCCGCAGCGGACATGCCCGACGGCATCATCGACGGGGAGATCGCGGCGCTCGACAGCCACGGCGCGCCCGATTTCGCCGCCCTGCAGGCCGCCCTGTCGGAAGGGGATACCAAGGACCTGGTGTTTTTCGCCTTCGACCTTCTGTTCGAAGGCGATACCGATCTGCGCGAGCAGCCCCTTTCGGAGCGAAAATCCCGCCTTGAGGCAATGCTGGACAAAGCCAAGCCCGATGCGCGCATCCGGTTCGTCGAGCACTTCGACACCGGCGGCGATGCCGTGCTGAGGTCTGCCTGCCAGCTCTCCCTCGAGGGCATCATTTCGAAGAAGCTGGACGCACCCTATCGCTCCGGCCGCAGTTCTTCCTGGTCGAAGTCGAAGTGCCGGGCAGGCCATGAGGTGGTGATCGGCGGCTGGGCCACCACGAACGGGCGGTTTCGCTCGCTGTTGGTCGGCGTCCACAGGGGCGACCACTTCGTCTATGTCGGCCGGGTCGGCACAGGATACGGCGAGGCAAAGCTCAAGACGCTCGAGCCGCGGCTGAAGGCGGTTGCGGCGGAAAAATCGCCCTTTACCGGCATCGGCGCACCGCGCAAGGACGCCAACATCGTCTGGGCAAAACCCGAACTGGTGGCCGAAATCGAATTCGCGGGCTGGACCAACGACGGCCAGGTTCGCCAGGCGGCCTTCAAGGGCCTGCGCGACGACAAGCCTGCCAAAGAGGTCGAGGCCGAGAAGCCGGCATCGCCGAGCCGCACCGAGGTTCCCGATCCCGAGGAGAAGGTGCACGCCACCCGTCGGGGTACGGCTGCCAGGGCCTCTGTCATGGGCGTTGCGATTTCCCATCCCGACAAGGCCCTGTGGCCGGACGCGGGAGACGGCAAGCCGGTGACCAAGCTCGATCTCGCACAATATTTCGAAGCCGTCGGGCCGTGGATGATGAACCACATTGCCGGCCGGCCCTGCTCGATCATCCGGGCACCGGATGGAATCGACGGCGAGCAATTCTTCCAGAGGCATGCCATGCAGAGCACATCGAACCTGCTCGATCTCGTCACCGTTTCCGGCGACCGCAAACCCTATCTCGAGATCGACCGGATCGAGGGCCTTGCGGCCGTTGCACAGGTGGCGGCGCTGGAACTGCATCCGTGGAATTGCGTGCCCAAGAAACCGGAAGTACCCGGGCGCCTCGTCTTCGATCTCGATCCCGGGCCAGACGTGCCGTTCTCGACCGTGGTCGAGGCCGCCCGCGAACTGCGTGACCGTCTCGAGGAGCTCGGTCTGGTCGGCTTCTGCAAGACCACCGGCGGCAAGGGCCTGCACATCGTGACGCCTTTGTCGGAAGCAAAGAAGGCCCTGACCTGGCCGGAAGCAAAGACCTTCGCCCACGATCTGTGCCTGCAGATGGCCCACGACGCGCCGGACCGCTATGTCGTCAACATGGCGAAGAAGCTCCGCGAAGGCCGCATCTTCCTCGATTACCTGCGCAACGACCGCATGGCGACGGCAGTCGCCCCGCTGTCGACGCGCGCGCGGCCGGGAGCGACGGTGTCGATGCCGATGCTGTGGTCGCAGGTGAAGCCCGATCTCGATCCCAACCGATATACGATCCGAACCGTGCCCGCCCTGCTCGAGAAGAGCACCGCCTGGGAGGACTACAACGACGGTGCCCGCCCGCTCGCCCCGGCGATCAAGCGGCTGGCCAAATCGCGTGCGGACGCGGCGTGATGGTGACGAAGGCAGGCCGGAAAGGCAAGAAGACGATCTCCAGGGGAGATCTGCTTGGCATCGCTCTCGACACGTCGCCGATGGAGGCACGCGCGGCCGAGGAACTCCCACAGGGAGACGGCTGGCAATACGAACCCAAATGGGACGGTTTCCGCTGCCTTGCCTTCAAGGATGGCAGGGACGTCACGCTGCACGCGAAATCCGGAAAGCCGCTCGGCCGCTATTTTCCCGAGGTACTCGCCCTGCTGGCGGATTTGCCGGTCGAGCGTTTCGTGATCGACAGCGAGCTGGTGATCGAGGTCGATGGCCACCTGTCGTTCGAGGCGCTGCAGATGCGGCTGCATCCGGCCGAGAGCCGGATCCGCAAGCTTGCCGCCGAAACGCCGGCGCGCCTTGTGATGTTCGACATGCTGCTGTCGTCCGACGGTGTCCCGCTGGTCGAGCGTCCCATGTCGGAGCGTCGGGCTGCCCTGGAGACCTTCGCCCGCCAGAATCCGCGGCCGCGCCAGATGGTCCTGTCGCCTTTCACCACCGACCTGACGCAGGCGGCAAGCTGGTTGTCTTCTTCAGGAGACAGCGCCACGGACGGCGTGATCGCCAAGCGCCGAGACGGCACCTACGAGCCCGGTGTCCGGGCCATGTTCAAGGTGAAGCGCCTGCGGACCGCCGACTGCGTGATCGGCGGCTTCCGCTACGAGAGCGACAGCGCCGAGGTGGGCTCGCTGCTGCTTGGCCTCTACAACGACGAGGGCAAGCTCGATCATGTCGGCTATACCTCGACCCTGTCCCACGAGGATCGGCCAGAGCTTACCAAACGGCTGGAGGCGCTGCAGGCAACGCCAGGCTTCACCGGAAAGGCACCGGGCGGACCCAGCCGCTGGACGACCGAGCGCAGCGCGATGTGGCAGCCTCTGCGACCGGAGCTGGTGGTCGAGGTGCGCTTCGACCAGGTCACCGGCCGCCGCTTCCGGCACGGCACGAAGCTGATGCGCTGGCGACCGGACAAGAACCCCCGCCAATGCACCTTCGAGCAGATCGCGCCCCCGCTCGCACCCGAAGAGGCCCTTCCCGTCCGCGAGAGCAAGAGGGCTTAGGTCAGAAATGGGGCATCCTCCCGTGTCCGCGCCACCAGGTCTATCAGGTGAGCGCGGACGGGCGGCCGTCACTACAGAGACGGAGCCCGTCGACCCTGCCGAGTGTGAGCGCAGAAATCTGCTACAGGCCCGTTGCTGTTTGCCTTTACGATCGAGCGAGCTGGCGTATCGGGATCATCACCGTCGCTGGAAGCAGGCCAGCTTCAGATGCCACTGGCCTGCGGGTCCGGTTTCAAGCCATCACTGGCAGGTGTCGCCGATCCGTTTCAGTTCCACCGCAGGCTCCAGCATCACACCATCGTCCTTGCCGACGAACCGGTAGGTTCCGCGCCATAGGCCTTTGGCGACTTCGGATATGCGCAGGCGATGATCACCATCCTTGCAGGTCGCGTCATAGGCGAGGTCACCCATATCGGTAAAGTCCAGCTTGCACTGGCTTGCCTCGGCCTTCGGCAGGACCGGGTTCATGTGGCTTTGCACGGAATTGTCGTCGTAGCAAAGCTGAAAGGTCTGCTCATCGTTCTTAAGCTCCGGAGTTAGGACGGGCGCGAATAGGCGAACCTGCCAGAGACCTTTGGGAAGGCCGCTATTCTGGGCCGAAGCAGGCGCAGCGGCCATGACCATTGCAGCAAGCAGGCTGGTTCCAAGGAGCGTCGCTATGGTCGTCGATCTCATGGGCAATCTCCAATCCGCTTTGCGGTGACGTCAGTGGTCGGTTGCGGCATATCTTGATCGCCCTCGTAGACCTCGTTGTAGGACAGCTGGCCGCTGAAATTTTCGCCGGCAGCGTCGGGCTGCAGGTAAAGCCCCCAGGAAGCGCCAATGCCACCAAGATCGCACTGAGCGCTGATTTGCACACCACTGTCATAAAGATGGACACCGTCGAGCAGTACGCATTTGACGCCGGAGGGCTTGGGCATCAAAGGCAGGGTTTCTGCCGTCATGCCCTGCTTGATGCACATATCCTTTGTAGCTTCGACCACCTTCATTGCCGTATCGGTGCGCTGCAGGGTCTTCCAGGAAAACCGCCACATCCCACCCCATTCCGGCCGCTCCGTCGGGGTGTTTTCGGCCCGCGCCTGCGGCATTTCGCTCGGATTGGAGAGCCCGGCCGACTGCAGCGCGAGCCGCCGCGAAAACCAGGCGCCCATGATGTTAAAGTCGTTGAAGGTGATATGGTATGGCTTCAGCACTTCATCCTGCTTGGCGAGTTCCGTCCCTGCAACCGATGCTTTGCGGCTGTAGAACACCTGAATTTCCCGGAACTTCTCCTCCGGCATCGGCTCCTGTTCTTGCAGCGGCGCCTGATTGAGAACCGACTGCGCGACATCTCGGCCCAGTGCGGCATAGGTCCCTTGCGCCTGTTCGGCAAAATAGGCGCCGAACATTTCAACCATGGCGAATGTGGTATCCTGCTTCATGCGGTCAGTGAACGCAGCACTGGCCGACTCGAAGCGGGCTTTGTCGATACCGAACCTCTGGAAGATTGCCTCGTGATCTCCGTTAGGGTCGAGAAACATCGCATAGGTGACATGACCGTAGGTGCGGAAATCGACGCCCTGAACAGGTTCGAGCAGTTTGGCGTCGAAGCCGGGACGGACTGCTGCGATTTTCGGCAAAGACCCCGGGGAGGGCTGTGTGTTTTCCGGCGAGGACGGCGGCGATTGCGCCCGTCCGACAGCGGGGGCGGAGACGGCTAACACAAGCGACATGGCAAGCGGGACGGTGAACGATCGCAAATGCATCGTGATGATTCTCCATGAGGGCAGGCTGGGACAGAAGGCGCCTCGGCGGAAAAAGCGCTTTCGAAAAAGGAACCGGTCGCCAGAGGTGCAACGCTGCGTCGCGGCGTCGCGGCAGGTCGCTGGAACAAGGACTTGAGAATTTGAAGGAGCCGCTGACGAGATACAGCCTGTGACGGGACCGCGATAGGTCGTGCGCAACATGATCACAATGGAATCCCCGATCCGCAATCCAACTCAGCTCCCGAATGCCTGGGCGAATTAGGGTTGCAGGGTCAAAAGGAAAGACCTCTGCAATTCAGCCCTTCAATTGGCGCTGTAACGTTGACCGCACATCGATCAAAATGTGCGATCTGCTTCCATGGCAAGAGTTACGCGCGATCCCACGTTATCGTCGTCACCGATCCCCAGCCGAGGTGATTGCCCAGGCAGTTTGGCGGCGCTGTGAACTCAAAACCGCGACACTATCCATTGGCCTGAGGGCCTGACCTATGCGGCGTGAGCAAGCGCGATTAGACGCCGTGTCCTAGCCGGCGTCTCGCGATAGCCACGCTTGCAGGTGGGATACGGTGTCGCGATAAAATGTCTCGTAGAGGGATTGCGAGACATAGCCGATATGCGGGGTTGCCAGAATGTTCGGCAAGGTCCGGAACGGATGGTCCGGCAGCATCGGCTCGACATCGAAGACATCGACGGCGGCCCCGGCGATGGCATTGCGCCCGAGGGCGTCGATGAGTGCCGCCTCCTCGACGATAGGGCCGCGCGAACTGTTGATGAGGAAGGCGGTCGGCTTCATCAGTCCGATCTCGGCAGCGCCGACCAGTCCGCGACTGCGGTTGCTGAGCACCAGGTGCACGCTGAGGAAATCGGATTGCCGGAACAGTTCCTCCTTGGAGACCAGCGTCGTCCCGAATTCGGCGGCTTTCTCTGCGGTAAGATTCTGGCTCCAGGCGATGGTCTTCATCCCGAAAGCATGGGCGATCGTCGCCACGCTCGAGCCGACATTGCCGAGACCGAGCAGGCCGAGCGTCCGGCCGCTGAGATCGGCGCCGATCGAGCGCTGCCATCCGCCGGATCGCAGAGATGCGTTCTCGCTTGCCACATGCCGGGCAATGCCGAGGATCAGCGCCCAGGTCATCTCCACGGTCGGCGTCGACTGATAGCCGGTATGCTGGACGAGGATGCCGCGTTTTTCGCAGGCCGCGACATCGATCGAGGCGTTGCGCGGGCCGGTCGAGACGATGAGCTTCAGATTGGGCAACTGCTCGAGGAGGGTGGCCGGCATCGGCGTGCGCTCGCGCATCACGCAGATCACCTCGAACGGCAGGAGGCGCAGGACGAGCTTCTCGGGGTCCGCCAGGTGATCGTTGAAGACGGTAACCTCGGCCCGGTCCGTTACGCCGGACCAGTCGGCAAGCGTCAGGGCTACATTCTGATAATCGTCCAGGACTGCAATCTTCATCTCGGTTCCTTCAAGCGGTGCTGCCGCATAAGGTAGGAACAAAGACCGGTTTTGACAGGGCCAAGCGCCGCTTGCGGATTACGTTCGCGCGGCTCGCCCGCCCCGCCCACGGCACCCGACCTCAGGCGATCAGCCGCCGCAGGTGCGCAGCTGGCTGTTGTAGGTAAAGGCGATGCCGGCGGCCTTTCGCGCGGTGCGTTGCAGATCGCCGTTGGAGCGGAAGCTGCCGCGGCTGTAGCCGTCATGGCCGACATAATAGGCCATGTAGAGGTTGTAGGTATCGTTCAGCGCGATGCCGTTCTGCTGATGGCTTTGGGCGTGGTACCAGCCGATGAAATTCACGGCATCGGCAAAGTTTGTCCGGCGGGCAGACCAATGGCCGGTGGCGCGCTGGTAGCGCCCCCATGTGCCGTCGAGCGCCTGCGCATAACCATAGGCGCTGGACGGGCGCGTCCACGGGATGAAACCGAGCAGCCGGGTCCGCGGCGGGCGGGCATAGGGCTGGAAACCGGATTCGACGTAGATGGTCGCCATCAGTACGGGCACAGGCACCCCGTACTCGCGCGAAGCCTTGTCGGCGGCGCGGCGCCAGTTGTTGAACAGGCCGTCGCGCTGCTCGAAAATCGCGCAACTGTTGCGGATCTGGTGGGGCGCCGTCGCGCAGCTGGACAACACGACAAGGGCGGCGATAAACAATTTACGCATCGCATACTCACTCTCTTCCAAGAGATGAATAAGCGGTAAACGTTAAAAACGGGTTTTTATCGAGTCCGGGAATCGTACAGCGCGGGTTTCAGCCTGGCGTTGCCGCCCGCCGGCCCGATAGGCAGCCGCGCGGCTGGAAGGGAAAGCCATGACCGAGACAATCCGCCCCATGCCCGACGAGGCCGGGATCCTCAAGTTCCTGCAGCTCTGCGACAGCTTCTATCCGGCCGACGCCGTCGACGCCTCGATCGACCAGCAGCGCATCTGGTACGACGCGCTCTGCGCCCGATTCGACCGCCCGATGCCTGAAGGCATGACCAGCGAAGACGGCCTGATCGGCACCGTCCCGACCCGGCGCTACACGCCTGCCGACGTGCTGACGGAGACCAAGCTCCTCTATCTCCATGGCGGCGGCTATGTCGTCGGTTCGCTGTCGAGCCACCACGCCATCTGCGCCGAAATCGCCGAAGCGGCCGGCGCCGAGCTGATCTCCGTCGATTACCGCCTCGCTCCGGAGCATGTGTGGCCGGTCCAGTCGGACGATGCCTTCACCGTGCTGAAGCTGCTGCTCGGCGAGGGCGAAACGGTGGTCGTCATCGGCGACAGCGCGGGCGGCAACCTTGCGGCCGGCCTGACGCTCAGGGCACGTGATGAAGGGCTGGACGGAATTGCCGGCCAGGTGCTGATCTACCCGGCGCTCGGCGGCGACTTGGTCTCGGGTTCCTACCAGGAGATGGCAGAGGCTCCGGGGCTGACGACGGCCGATGTCGCCTATTACCGCGCCATCCTCAAGGCGCCATCGGACGAGCCGGTCGCCCATCCGCTGCTGACGCGTTCCTGCGCCGGCCTGCCGCCCGCCTTCATCAGCGCCGCCCATTTCGACCCGCTGCGCGACGACGGCCGGCTCTATGCCGCGCGGCTGGCGGCCGACGGCGTCGAGGTCTGGTTCCGCGAGGAGCCGCAGATGGTGCATGCCTGGCTGCGCGCCCGCCACATGAGCGAGGGCGCGCGCGAAGGTTTCCGCGCGCTCTGCCTTGCCGTCAGCCGCTTTGCCGGCACGCTCTGATCACATGAAGTCGCGCCGGACGGCTTTCTCGAAGGTCTTTTCGAAGACCTTCGTCTCGCCCTCGTAGCCGATGACCGAACCGCCGATCAGCCACTCGGTGGCCGTGCAGGCGATGGTCGCCGTCGACACCGTGCGCACGAACCAGCCGGGCCGCTGCATGTCGCAGGTCCACACCGAGCGGCCGGTCATCGACAAGGGATCGCTGGGCGAGATCGACCAGACCTCGTCGCGCAGCTGGCGCGTCGAAAGCCCGGTGCCGGGATGCTCGAACAGGCCGGTGTCTTCGGTGATGCAATAGTCCGTCCGATCCGCCGACAGATCGCGGACGACCTGCCGCTTTGTGACCCCCGGCTTGTGCTCGATATATTTCGGCAGCGGATCGGGATTGTCCGGCTGCTTCATCTCGAAGGTCCGGTGCTCGCCGAGCAGCGGCATGGCAAGGCCGACAGAGGCGAGATCGATGGTCACGCCTTCGTCGACGGGCGGCGGCAGCAGCATCGGCCAGTAGGCGGTCGACAGCGACAGGCGGATGCGGTGGCCGGCCCGGAAACGATAGCCGCAGGCATCGAGCACCAGCCGGATCGGCGTCGGCTCGCCCGGCACCATCGCTTGCGGCTCGGCATTGCCATCGCGGTGCGCGAGATTGAGCACGCCGAAAGTCACACGCGTCGCTGTACCATCGGGATGGATATCGACGATGCGGGCGCAGAGATTGGCGAGTTCCGCGTGGGCCCGGACCGTCAGCGTCAGCTCGGGGCGCCCGAGGAAGTCGTGGTCGGCGGTCAGCACCGGTGTCTGGAACACCATCGATCCGCCATCGTCGCCGCGCTGGTCGAGCGCCATCTCGGCATCCGGCTTCAGGGTGAACCATTCGCCGGAGGCCGTTCCGGTGTCGAGCGGCGACTTCAGGAAGACCGGATGCTCGGGCGCATGCGGGATCGGCATGCCTTCCATCAGCGTTCCGAACTGTTCGACATAGAAGCACTGCATGTCCGGCTGCTGCCAGGCGGGCTTCGACACCCAGAAGCCGGGATCGACGTCGCGGCGGGTCGCCGGCTTCGGACCGTCAAGCATGAAGGCGCGCACCTGCGGCAGGTTTTCGATACCGTTGTCCTCGCCGCGCAGCCAGCGGTTCCACCAGGAGATCGCCTCGCCATGGAAATCGGCGCGCGGCTTCGGCCAGGCGAAATGCGGATATTTGTGCACCCAGGGTCCGATCAGCGCCTTCGCCTTGTCGCCGAGCCCCTCGACTGCCTTCAGCGGCGTGTTGCGATAGCCGTCGGCCCAGCCGGCAATGACCAGCGCCGGAATCTGGAAGGCGGCAAAATCGTCGCCGATCGAGCCATGCTGCCAGAAGGCGTCGCGCCGCTGGTGCTGCAGCCATTCCTCCATGAAGAACGGCTCGTTTTCCAGCCGCTCCATCCACATCTCCCGCCAACGGTCGCCGACCAACTCCGGGTCGGGCGCCCGCGACTGGTAGGCGAGCATCGTCGCCGCCCAGGACAGCTGCGCCGACAGGTGGCAGCCGTCCTTGTAGTGGATGTCGTCATTGTAGCGATCGACGGTCGAGGCAATCGAGATCACCGCCTTCAGCGCCGGCGGGTTGAGCGCCGCCACCTGCAGGCAATTGAAGCCGCCCCAGGAAATCCCCATCATGCCGACAGACCCGTTTGACCAGGGCTGGGCTGCAATCCAGGCGATCAGCTCGCAGGCATTGGTCAGTTCCAGCTCGGTATATTCGCCATCGATGACCCCATCCGATTCACCGGAGCCCCTGATGTCGACGCGCACGCCGGCAATGCCGGCCGCTGCAAACACCGGATAGGTCGATTCATCGCGCGGACTGG